>NZ_CP085876.1:6327500-6425000 GCF_013284245.2 Brevibacillus sp. DP1.3A
TCATAATAGGGAACACGTGTTTAATCGCAACAAAAGGCGCTGTCAGCATAATACTGAGCATTTGTTCAAATTTTGCAGTCGGAAACTCTTCTATTGGAGAGACAAATTGCAATCCGGCATTATTCACTAAGATATCGAGTCTGCCAAAAATCTTGACTGTCTGCTGGATGCACTCCTGCATTTGTTCCTCGTCGGTGACATTACAACCAAAGCTGATTGCTTCGTGACCTTCCTTTTGCAATTGGGCGGCGGCTGCTTCCGCTGATTCCCCATTCAAGTCCAATATGACGACTTTTGCCCCTTCCTCAGCAAACGTCCGGGCAATCTCCAATCCAATTCCGCTCGCAGCCCCTGTTACTACCGCTACCTGCTGCTCCAATAACTTCTCCATACCCTACTATCTCCTCTCCTGCTCCTGATTTTCTCTGTCTATAAAACTGCTGATCTCTGATGAAAATTAGAAAATAGAAACGGCAAATGCCAGAATGAACACGACAGCTGTTTTCAAAACCGTAATCGCAAAAATGTCTTTGTACGATTGACGATGAGTCAAACCAGTAATCGCGAGCAATGTAATGACCGCTCCGTTGTGCGGCAATGTGTCCATACCACCGGAAGACATCGAGGCAATACGGTGCAGCAACTCAGGGCTGATTCCCGCAGCATTTGCCATCTCTAGGTATTGCTTGCTCATAACCTCCAGCGCGATCGACATACCGCCCGACGCTGAACCTGTCACACCTGCCAGTACGTTTACAGCTAGTGCCTCAGAAACCAACGGATGATCACTTGCTCCCATAATCCAGCCTTGGATGAGCTTGAAGCCCGGCAATGTTTTCACAACGTTTCCGAACCCAACTTCGGAAGCAGTGTTGAAGATCGCCAAGAGAGAACCCATCGCGGCTGCAGTCAAACCACTCGCCAGCTTGTTTTTTACTTGCTTCACATTGATTAAAATTGCAGCAATAATTCCAAGACAGAGCGAAATAATCAGTGACCAAGAAGATACAACGTTTTTCACTTTCTCAATCTTAAATGATTCTTTGAGGATCCCCGAATCGTACCACGTCTCTACTGTCCAAATCCCTCTGCTGAACATATAGTTACCCACAAGCACCAATGCCAACGGGAGAATCGCAACCCAGATGTTCATGTAGGATTCATTTTTGATCAGCTCTGGCTCGTTCGTATGTCCCTCGCCGTAGCCTTCCCCAGCAGCGGCAGCTTGCTTGCGTCTGCGCTCCAGCCATAGCATCCCGCCAATGAAAACCATGATGGCGCCAATCGTTCCAAGAACAGGTGCAGCATAAGCATCCGTACCAAAATAAGTCGTAGGAATGATGTTTTGAATCTGTGGTGTACCTGGCAAGGCGTCCATCGTATACGTAAAAGCCCCGAGCGCAATCGTTCCTGGAATGAGACGCTTCGGAATATTGGCTTCACGGAAAATCGCAGCGGCAAACGGATACACAGCAAATGCCACAACGAACAGGGAAACCCCGCCATACGTCAAAATCGAACATGCCAGAACGACAGCCAAGATCGCACGATTGGAGCCAAGTGCCTTTACAATCGTGTGGGCAATGGACGAGGCAGCACCGCTCAACTCCATGACTTTTCCGAAAATGGCACCCAGTAAGAAAATAGGGAAGAATGATTTCACATAGTTTGCTGCATTCGTCATAAAGGTTTCGGTGTAGCTCGGCAGCAGAGAGATCCCGGAAAGGACAACGGCTAGCAGCGTAAAAATAGGGGCAAATACGATAACAGGATAGCCCCGATACGCAAAAAACATCAGGAGACCGAGCGAAATCAAGATGGATAACACTTCGATGATCATATAATTCTCCTTTCAATTTTCTCCTCCGGTTACAGAGGAGATTGTGTGTATTCACTTGGAGAAAACGCTTTCATATCCAACTCAATTGCATAGACCATGCCAACTCCAGCCGATTCCAGAAAAATCGCTCAACCATACCCGTTCATCGTGCCTGGACTGTTGGTAAGCAGATGATAGCGCTTGCAATTTTTCCGGATTTCCGGAATCTTTTGTCCGGTTTCATGGAATCTAGCAAAAATCTGCCCGCTTTTTCGGGAATCTGCTCAAGGAAGGCTACTGGGTTTAAGCGGGAGGTCATCTTGCTCTATTCCAGAAAACCGGAATCTAGCAAAACATTATTCCTGCAGATGAAAAAAGCCGCGAACCTGGCTCAACGCCACATCCCCGACTTATATGCGCCTCGACTACTGGTACTTCTCCCACTTTTCGTAAAAGCTGGACTTGCTGATTTGCAGCAGCTTGGCGGCGGTGAGCTTGTTCCCCCCTGCTTGCTGCATCGCTTGGCGAAGTGCTTCCTGCTCAGCCTCTTCTAGGACTTGTTTCAATGGTCGAACGGCATGCGTTGGAACCGACAAGGACGTAAGCGCCCCTTCGTCAGATACAGGCAGCCAAACATGCTCCTTTTTCAGGACATCGTCTTCGAGTAGATGAAGGGCTCGTTCCAGCACGTTTTTCAACTCCCGTACATTGCCTGGCCAGGAGTAGCCCCGAAGTACGTTCCACACCTCTTCATCAATGGCCCTGACCGCAACGCCAGTGGACTCGCCAAGCTGTTTGAGCAGATTCGAAACCAGCTCCGGCAAATCCTCCAGACGCTCGCGCAACGGAGGAATCGAGAGTGACACGACATTCAACCGATAATAGAGGTCCGCCCGAAACTTCCCTTCCTTGATGCTTTGAAGCATGTCCGAATTCGTGGAAGCAATCACTCGCACATCGATTGGCGTCGTCCGAACAGCACCTACCCGCTCGACTTCTTTTTCCTGCAAAACACGCAGTAGCTTGGCTTGTAGCGGCAACGGCATGTCCCCGATCTCATCCAACAGAATGGTTCCGTGGTTAGCCAGCTCGAACTTTCCTTTTTTTCCGCGGCGAACAGCTCCGGTAAACGCTCCTTCTTCATAGCCAAACAGCTCTGATTCCAGCAAAGAATCCGGAATAGCGGCACAATTCACCCGAATGAAAGGACCCATTTTGCGCTTGCTCTCGGCATGAATGGCGTGGGCAAACAGCTCCTTGCCCGTCCCACTTTCGCCTGTGATGAGCACAGTCGAATCGCTTTTCGCAACTTTCTGAGAAAATTTCTTAAGCTCCTGCAGCTTCTGGCTGTACCCGACGATTTGATCAAAATGATAGGTAGCCCCCATCCGCCGCCGCAGCTCTTTCTTATAATAGGTCAGCTCATCCTTCAGTTGAGCAACCATCGCAGCCAAAGCAGTAAGCTCTTGCACATCCTGGAACAGCACCGTTCCCAGAACGGCAATCACTTTACCTTCGTCCATAATCGGGATGCGATGCGCAATCATGTTCTGTCCTTTTATATGCTGAATGTCGGCGATCTCGGCAACGCCAGCCTGACCGACAATATGCATCCGCGTGTTTTCGATGACATCCGTCACTGGCTGTCCGATCACGTCCTGTACATTAAGAAATTTCCGATAGCTCCGATTCAATAAGAGTATTTTTCCGTCCTTGTCCGTTACGATCATCGGTTCATGGGCATTTTCAAAAACGACCTCAAGCAATTTGCTCATCTGCTGGAGATTCCAATCCAAAACCGGCTCCCCCTTTGTCTGAATGCTGCTGTGTCGAACGTTCGCTCACTACTCGTTACGTTAAAATTATACAGGAACGATCAGGGGAGGTGTGCTTTTTCATAAAGGCTGTGTTATCTAGGCTGCTCTTGTAATTGCTTGACCAATCGCTTGGGAGCCGCGCACATATAGCCTTCCCGTATGTAATCCTCGATTTCACCATAGCTAGTCACGTTTTTGTCCAGGATCGAAACCCAGCCGTGATGACCGATGTACGGTGTCTTGTAAAAGTGCTCCTGTGCTAGCAAAATCTCTTGGGTCGTCTTCAGCACCTTCACAGAAAAGGAGGGGCCTTCAGTGCCCCCCTCTCCCAAAATGACAAACGGCTTGTCGTTTACGCGAAACGATGTATGTCCAAAAGCGTCTACCTGCTCCGATACTTCTGGCAACCGCATCGCCAGCTCGCGAACAGCAGCCACCATCTTCAAACCTTCTATAGAAGAAATCTGTTCGTGCACCATCTGGTCCAAGCCTCCCTTTGCTTCCAAACGCTTATATACCAGTCTGTTCTGTACTTTGCACTACGTTTCCTTCCCTCATACGATAAAGCGGCAAAATAAAGCTGAGACCAATAATCATCAGGAATCCAGCGATCCCATATATGACTGCGAGCGAAAGATGCAGCTTCAATACCCCCGTGATACTCATCATGACGACCATGGAGCCTGTAAACAACGGGGTCAGTATTCCATTCACCCGACCGATAAAGGTACTCTCGGTATTTTTAAGCAGCATAGTGTTGATTCCAATTTGAATGGAGGGCAAGAGCAATCCAGCGATGAACTGGGCAACAAGCGTCAGCCACAGATTCGTGGACATCCCACAAATCGCTACTGCGACCGCATTTCCAAGAAGTCCCATGACCAATAACTTTTGCGGTGGAATCGTTTTGGCAGCTGCCATCGTCATGGCCCCTCCAGCAATCATCCCCACACCTTGGGCGGTAATTAACCATTGCAAGCTTTCTTTTGGCAATTGCAGTTGTTCGGTCACGATAAAAATCCCAAGCGGCTGAATCATTCCCAATGAGAAACCCACAGCCAAAAAGCAAAAGCCCAGCATTGACAATACGCGACTGGATAGCACATAACGAATCCCGCTGACCATCTCCCCAAGCAGTGCCGTTTCTTGCTGCTCTTCTTTCTCGACACGATCTGGCGGCAACAAATACAGGACGCCGGCCGCAGAGAGGAACGCTACTGCCGTGATGACCATGGCAACCTCCATCCCCCATTGCTGGAACACAAACGTACCGACAATTGGACCAAATACCATGAAAATCGCGAAAATAGTCTGGTACGCTGACATTCCTACCTGAAGTTGTTCACCAGGTACATGCAGCTTGAACAGCTTCATTCCGGACGGTTGGGAAAACTGAGAAAGAATGGCTGAAATGAGTGTGGCAAAAAAGATGGCCTTCCACGAGCCGTAAACGAAGGTAAGCAGCACTCCGACAACCGATAGAGCACTGAGTAGCTCACACCAGACCATCGTTTTTCTTGGTTTCCAGCGATCAGCAAACGTACCAGCAAGAAAGGAAAACAGAAAGATTGGTGCATATTCCGCCACAGAAATCATGGAGACAGCGAACGGATCGCCTCCTGTATGATCCATCACAAAGAGCAGAATCGCCATGTTGCGCACCCATACTCCGATTTGCAACAGAAATGCTGATAACAAAATAGCCCTGACATAGCGGTTTTTCAAAACATTTGACATAAAAAAGCCTCCTTATCCATTGCGATCTGGACAGGAGGCTACGCATATTATCGTCAAAAAGACATAGAAACCCTTTGGTGAGTCTAAAAAGGATCTACCATCTATTCGCCAATATGCACATACTACACCTATCCAAAAACGCATCGTTTTATCCGATTAGTTTTGTTGGAAATAGGAGTTAGCAGATCATTGGCTTAATGGTCACCCTTTCTTGTAGAATGACCCAAGGTTACCACAAAAAGTAATCCTGTGACAAGAAAAATTCACTTGATCTTGTCCTATGCCTTGTCGACAAGTGTGATGCGCTCTGCTGCAGGAATGCGCGGCTGTGCGTTAGGAATCGCGGCTGGATAACCGATATGCAGGTTCCCCAGCACTTTTTCTCCTGGTCGAATGCCCATCGCTTCACGGAATTCAGGCTCGTGAATCCACGGGTACGTCTCCCACGTCAGACCGATGCCTTTTTCCCACGCCAGCAAGCTAAAGTTATGAATGACAATGCTGGTCGAAGCGAAATCGTCCTGACGTGTAATCAGGTTCGGACTTTCTTCCATGATGACCGTCATCAGCATCGGAATCGCCATGATTTTATTGTAAAACTTCTCGCCGACTTCTTTCTTTTTCGCAGGATCAATCTCCCGCTTTTCCTTCATGATCCGCACGGCCTCGGCGATTCTTCTCTTGCCTTCCCCGTACGTCACAATAAAGCGCCACGGTTGTGTCATGTGATAATTCGGTGCCCACACGGCTGTATCCATCAGTTCAGTAACCAACGCAGGGTCTACCTCACGATCTGTAAAGCGATGAATCGAGCGACGCTCTCTAATCAATTTGGCCAGTTCCATTTCTGTCTCCTCCTTCTCATTCCAAAGCCATTGCAACGCCCCCGGAAATCTGGCGTTTGCACATTTGCTCAAATGATCCGCTCCTTCGTCAATGAACAGGACGAGCTGATCTGCTGTGAAGCCACTATCAGCTAATATCTCATGCGCTTCTTTTGTCAGCGGAACCATTTGTTTCTGGATGTTTTGCTTTTTGGCGCCTTCCTTACTGCCAACATCCATATAGATGCGCAGCCCGGAATGGTACATTTTCTTTTCCCGCATAAACGGAACCATGCCCTCATACCAATACGATCCCGAGATGCTGCCGATTTTCGTGAAAACATCCGGATATTGGTGCGCAGCGTACATCGAGATCAAGCCACCAAGCGAAAAACCGATGATCCCTGTTTTCTCCGGTCTAGGGTCTGTCCTGTACTTGCTGTCGATATACGCCTTACATTCATTGGCGACGTAAGAAAGATACGCATCTCCTTGCCCGCCAAAATCAATGTTGCGCTCAGGCGAGATCGCTTTGGAAAACCAAGGCGTATAGTCATCCCTGCGGTTTCCTGGCTGGATGCCGACGAGAATCAGCTCAGGAATTTTTCCCTCTGCAAACTGATCTTCGATTACATCGAGTGCAGTACTAAACGCAGGATCAAACAAGTCACCGCCATCATGGACATACATGACGGGAAAACGGGACGTACTCTTGTCATAGGATGGCGGCAAATATACGAGCAGCGCTCGGTGATGGCATACGTCTGCAAACAATTGTCCCTTCAGAATTTGCACGTCCCCTCTTTATTTTTTTCTTCTACTCAGTAGATAGAAGAAATACGGTACACCGATGATCGAAATGACGATACCCACTGGCAGTTCAATGGGTGTGAACACAGTTTTGCCGATAAAGTCAGCCGCCACGACCATGAGCATCCCGATTGTTCCCGACAAGGGAAGAACATACCTGTGCTGGATTCCCGTCAGACGCTTCGCAATATGCGGTGCCATCAAGCCGACGAATCCGATGCCTCCGGAAACCGAGACACACGCGCTCACGATGCCAATACTCGACAGCAGGAGAGTATTGCGCTCCTTTTCCACAGACACACCCAGATTCTTGACGGACTCCTCGCTCAGTTGAAGCAAATCGAGAATATGCACCTTGCGCATCAAAACAGGAATGAGTATGACTAGCCATGGGAGCATCCCAGCAATATGCGTCCAGTTGGCACTCCAAATACTTCCCGAGAGCCATACAGTTGCCATTTCAAAATCATTGGGATTCATTTTTAACGAGAGATACAGTGACACGGCACCCAATCCGGAGCCAATCGCGATCCCCACCAGAATCAGTCGTTGTGGGTCAAGCGCTCCGTTACGCCAGGCAAATAAATAAATCAGTCCAGCCGCAAGCAATCCGCCTGTCAAACCGAACAAAGGCATGGCCATGATGGAATACCAGCTCGCATCCATAAATTGTCCACCGAAGAAAAACATAAAGGCGACGATAGCGGCTCCTGCCCCAGCATTAATGCCCAGAATCCCCGGATCAGCCAGCCCGTTACGGGTGATCCCCTGAATGACGGTACCAGCGACCCCCAGACCAAAGCCGACCAACGCCGCAATAACAATCCGAGGCAGGCGAAAATCGAAAATAACCAAATCGTATTCCGCTACAGGATCAATTCGCAATAACGTACGGATGACATCCATCACCGTCATGTCAAATACACCGTTGGTCAAACTCATATAAATCGCCAGCAAAATTAAGGCGCTGTTGACGAATAACAGCAAACGAAATCTACCTTTTTGATTAGGCATGCTTTCCTCCTCCTCTCTTGTAAATCAAATAGAGGAAGAACGGAACGCCAATAAAAGCCGTTACCACGCCGATTGGGGTCTCAAACGGACTATTCATAAATCGGCTGAGAACGTCAGACAAGGCAAGGAAAATACCGCCCAGTAATCCTGCACATGGAATGATCCATCGATAATCGAGACCTACCAAAAAGCGGGTAATATGCGGAATAATCAGCCCGACAAAGGCGATTTTTCCTGCCATCGCTACGGAAATGCCTGTCAGAATGACAACAGCGGTCGTTGCCAGCACTTTGACCATCACCGTTCTCTGTCCGAGACCTCGAGATACTTCGTCTCCCAAGGACAAGATCGTAATCGATTTGGACAAAAGAAGTGCGAGGACAATACCGACGATGGCAAAAGGAACCGCCAGCTTCACCAACCCAGGCTCCAAGAGATGTAGCCTTGCATTGTACCAGAAGCTGACATTTTGTGAGACTTGAAAATAAGTAGAAATCGCGGCTGAAATACTGCTTAGAAAGGTACCCGTAATCGTACCGATGACCGCCATCCCTACTGGCGTCAAACCGTTCGGCAACAATCGGGAAAAAGCGAGAACCATCGCGACCGCAAGTGCTGAACCGATCAAGGACATGGTAATCATCGTGACACTCGTAGCGGATGGAATGAAAACCATGCACAGCGTAACAGCAAAAACCGAACCATCAGAAACGCCCATAATAGAGGGGGACGCGAGGTAATTCCTCGTCATCCCCTGCATCAACGCTCCTGATATCGCTAAGAATGCTCCGATCATGAGTGCGCCCAAGACTCTCGGCAAGCGAGAGTGCATGACAATTTGATGATCGACATTCCCTTCATCAAAGGCAAAGAAAGCTTGATAAATCGTCCCCGCATCAATCGGCTTCGCCCCGTAATGAATGGAGAGCAAGATTGTAAGCAGGATCACCACTGGCGAAACGGCTAGTATGATCATAGAAGTTGCTTTTTTGGATTGCATAGCTTACCCTCGCCCACTTTTACTTGGCAGACAATTTTTCTACAGCCGCCTTCAGGAATTGTGTTTTACTCCAAGCAGTTCCGCCTTGTGCGAGAGGATCAACCACGTTTACGTAAACATTGCCGTTTTTCACTGCATTCACGCTCTTCCAAATCGGGTTGTTCTGCAAATCTTCCAATGCGTTTGGCTTGTCTTTATTCTCGTCTGGAGAGAATTGAATGAACAGGTAGTCCGGGTTGATCTGGCTGAACTTCTCCATGGAGATAATTTCTTGTGCCTTCGCTGCTTTTACTTCTTCAGGTGCAGTCAAACCAAGGTCTGCGTACAGAGCTGGGTTGAAGAACACCTTCTCTGGATAGATGTTGATATTTCCTTGGCGCAGACGAATCACGAGTACTTTTTTATCCTTCAAGCTCTCGCCCCATTTTGCTTTGGTTGCTTCTGCCTCTGCTTTGTACGCTTGGAGCGCTTTTTCGGCTTCCGCTTGTTTCCCAGTCAGCTCACCCAGCAACTGCAGATTCGCTTCCCAGTTGGTCGAAATGTGGGACACAGGGAAGGTAGGCGCAATTTTGTTCAATTTCTCAGCCATCTCGGGCGGGAATTTACTGCTTCCCAGAATGACATCAGGCTTCAAGGACAGGATGGTTTCCAGGTTCGGTTGGATTTTTTCCCCGATGGATGTGGCTTCGCCCGTAATCGGTGCAAACATCTCCGGGAATTTACCGCCTACAGAAATCGCTCCTACAGGTTTCACGTTCAGTACCAGCGAATCTTCCATGGACTCCATGCTGCCTACAATGGCGATCCGCTCTGTTTTGCTAGGGACGGTGTATTCTTTATCCAAATATTTAATCGTGCGTGTCTCTGCTTTATTGGCATCATCGGCTGGCTTTTCTGCTGTAGCTGTTGTCGCAGGTGCTGCCGTAGGTGCAGTTGTGTTATTCGCTGCTTCTTTTCCTCCACCGCACGCTGTCAGAGCTAATGTCAGCGCTGCAATACTCAAGCCTAGGTATATCTTTTTCATTCTTGAAAGACCCCTCTCAGAAATGTAAGGTTTCACTCTATATGAGTGATAACGATTATCATTCGTGATTATAATGCATCCACTCATGCCCGACCATGGACGAAATCCAGAATCAACATGGACGATCTCCTGAAAGCAATCTCACACTCTCTTCCACGATCCGTTCATGAGCCGTTGCCGAGTATTCCCGCCAGGGGTCGGACGTAATGACATGCGCCCGATTGTTGCGGACTGCTTCGATCTCTTGCCATGGTCCCGATGCTTTCAAGGCTTGGAAGCATGCCAGCGTTTCAGCCTCTTGGCAAACCAACAGCAGCAAGCGATCTGGCGCGAGTGCAGCTAATTCCTGTACGGTCACAAGCTGGTCGTACTCGTTCTGTTCCGAGACAAAAGCAGGCTTGACTTGCAGATCCTGATAAAACACTTCATTCATACTGCGATTGCAGTGGACATAGAGCTGGTTTTTCAAAATCCGCACGATGAGCACCGTTTCATCGTCTAGAACATGTTGAAGCTTTGTCCGGGCCCTCTTCACCTTTTTCTCATACTCGCAAAGCCAATGATTGGCTTCCACGGACTCACCTAAAAAGTCTGCCATAAGCTGCAGTTGTTCTTTCCATCCCCGCTCTTCAAAGGGTACATACAAGGTGGGCGCTATCTCGTTCAGTTGCTTCTGTTCCTGCAAACTCGTCTCGTCCAAGCCAATGATCACGTCCGGCTTGGCTTCGCGAAGCATTTCGATGTTGGCTTTCCAATTCTGATTAATTCGAAACGCGCTCAGATGTATCGGGATATCGTTTCGATAGCTGTGATGATAGTAAGCCGTCCATTTCGGGTGCAGTGGCGCCGCGTAAGGAATCATTTTCAAAGCCAGCAAATGCCCGATGATGGTAGAGCCGTACGCCGCAATTTTTCGTTGGCGGCTTTTCATATAGAGAGTGGGTGAAACTCCGACAGCTTTCTTGAATTTTCGACTAAAGTAAAACTCGTCGTTGTAACCCACTTGATGAGCGATATCACGCAGCTTGGCATGCGACTGCACCATCATCTGCTTCGCTCGGCTGATGCGTAGCTCTGCCAAATAGTCCATAGCTGAGATGCCATACGTTTTTTTGAACAGATCGACGAAATATTTTGGACTCACATCTGCGATGCGAGCCAGCTGTTCAATCGTCACATTTTCTGAGTAATACTCTTCCATATGCGCGCGTGCCCGTTCCAGCGCCATTCCAGAATCTGTGGCCGAGAAGTGAGCATGCTTGACGATGTGGTACCATAGCTCTTGAAAAGTGTGTTGACCTCGAAAGCGCTCGAGCGCCGTCTCCTGCTTCCATAGATTCTGGATCAAATCACAATAGACAGGAAGCTGCCCTGCCGATTGGACAGAGATCTCTCCCCGAAAAGGAAACAGATGCTTTTCTCGAAGGGCTTGGAAGCGCCGCTGTCTGTCTCTCGTTTCCATAAAGACATCAAAACGAAGCATGTACATCTCCAAATGATCAGCCGAATCAGGGACGATGCCAAACGTAAGCATAGGAGGACATACGTAAATCGCGTCCTGCCGCAATTGGTACTCCTCGTCCTCCAGTCGCAGGCGCCCTCGTCCCCCGGTTACTACCAGCAAAATATGCGAATGAGTGAATTGTTGGCGTAGTCGGTCATGTCCTTGTGCTTTGAGCCATGTAATGTCACGCAGCTTAAAAATGGCTTCTGCCATGGTCTTCTCTGTGAATTGTTGAACCAAGGCTTGTGTTTCGTTCATGTTCTCACCTCTGCCCGATCCTCTATGTAAATATTGATAATCATTCTCATTATCATCAATAGAGAAAGTATATCAAAAGTGACGCTTGCTTCCTATCAGGAATATTTAATCGAATTGAACCGATAACTTTAACGTGGTATGGTACGTACCAATAGAAAGGGAACGACGGGAGGGAGTGTCCGTGGAATGTAAGGTTGTCGGATTGGAATTGGGAGCCGATGACTACATGACCAAACCGTTTGATCTGCGTGATTTAGTAGCGCGGGTCAAAGACTGAAACCATTCAACATTACGGAGTGAAAATGAAGATATGAAACGATATGTTCTACCTTTTGTCTCTAGCCTCGTCGCGATTACTTTTGTGACAGGGTGCATCTCTTCCTCTGATCAACTGACAGTAAAAGACCCTACCCCACCTGCAACGGAAAACACTGGGCAGCCTCCTGCTGATGCGACCAAAGGAGAAAAGCCTGCCGATGATTTGCTCAAGCAGTTCACCGTACTAGCTGCACAAGCCAAGGAAGCGAAAGAGCTAACTGCCTTTTTGGATCAGCACCTGGCGAAAACGGACACGAAAACTGCCGATCAACTATTTTGGGCACTTGAGCAGTATTATGAAAAACATTTGCCTACGATAAACGATAACTTCAAGACACTCCTCGCCCAGCCGGGAAATGCGGATAAGCTGTATGCCTTGCAATACCCTTACGATTTCAACAAGCTAGAAGGCGATGACAGCTTCAAGCAATGGCTCCTCAATCAAACAGAGGGCGGACTCGTCTTACAGGCAACGAATGACATGTCCTTCTACTGGCAAGTGGATTACAAAGCACTGCAAAAATATGCCTCTTCACTCGGTGAGGAAGGGAAGGACTACTTGTCCATTCAAGAAACAGAAACGGGCAAACCGTATTTGGAGGACGGCGGGTTGCAAATCACGCGGGCCGAGCTCGGACCCAGAATGGTTGAAGTCGAAGAGTATTTGGTCGACTACCGCAGCAGCCCACGTGCAGTGAAGCTCCGTACGCTCTATATCGACTATCTCAAAGCATACTTGTCTAATTACCGTTACGAGACAATAGACGAAGCAACCATGAAGCTGCTCCCGGCCGTCAAGAAAGAGTATCAGAACTTTGCCAAGAAATATGAGGCTACGAAAACGGGACAAATCGTGAAGGATTACTTGAGTGAGGTCGCTAAAGACAATGACGTGATCTTTGAACCCGGCAAGCCTGGTGAAGGCATCATCGGAGACGTAAAGCCGAACATTAGTCAGTTCTTGAACGGGCTCGAGGTACGGATTGCTCGGACGATGAATCCTTAAAAAGCAAGTCATTTTCGTTGCTGTAGTGGAGGAGAGGGAACAGGAGAAAACGCTCAGCTTCTAGGGCCACCCCCTGGGAGATTGACTGCCCGACTCCATGCAAAAAGCGAAACCGCGTCCAAAGTGGTCCAATCTGGAAGCATCTCAGAGGTGGACGCTTAAGGGCGTGTTTCGCTTTTTGCATTACGTCTCGGTCGGTGTCCCTAAGATCTTCGCTGTTTTCTCCTGTTCCCTCTTACAAGCTGCTTGTTTTTTTCGGTAGTTGATGGAGAGAAAAAAACCTCTATTGTTCTACCGCGGAAGTCTCGAACAAATAAAAAATGTAATCGGAGGAAGCTCCCGCGTGATCCATTTGTCTGAGCATGGCGGAGATATTGCCTCGGTGATAGGTTCCGTGGTTGGCGACGTGCTGGACGATGTCGGCATAACGAGCATGAACCGTGCCCAATGCTGGGTGCGTATAAGCCGAGGTGTCTTCCATCGAGATTTGCCCGAAGAAATCTCTGAACTGCTGGGCTGATTCGGCAAACAATTTTCGCAGCTCGCGTACGTTCTTTCCTTTTAATTCCTGCAAGAGAACCCCTACTTTTGGTCCTACCTCTTCGTAGCTCTCCCCCTTCATAGCCAACAACCAAACATAATCCGTCTTAAGAATGTGAGCCAACGTCTGGGTGATGGTCGGAAACACACTCGGAACCTCCTGCTCGCTTACTCCCTCTGGTACCTCCTGCAACCGCTCGAATACCTTTTCGTTTGCCCATACATGATATTCGTACAAACGCAATGCTTCATGCTTCATAATCAACCTGCCTCCATTCACTTTTTCCATCTCTTCTTTGCTTTCAATATAAATCAACTCTACTGACAAAAATGGTCAGTGAATTCACGTCGACTGATAAAAATGAAATAAATCGGCAGCGATGGCGGCCAATCGCTCTTTTACAAAAGCTGGTTCTTCAACTTGAATAGATTTTCCGTATGGCAAAAGATAATGAGGAAGGATCGAATGAGCCATTTGCTCATCTACTTGAAAGATCACCTGTGCCTCGCTGCGCTCGATCACAGTATGCCCGAGATACCAATGCCTGCACAAATCGGCGAGTGACTGTGTTCTTCCTTTGACTTTGATCATAATGGTGCTTCCCTGCTTGTCTGCTTCCGGTAGTAAATTCGAGAGAAAAAAATAGCGCGCAGAAAATTCAGGAGGGCGTTGAAAGCTGGCTTCTGTACGTTGGATCTCATAGACACGATCTGCACGAAAGCTGCGAATGGTACTACGGAGATGGCAATAGGCAACGATATACCAGTTTCCCTTCCAATAAACGAGCCCGTATGGATCGACGTGGCGCATCTGTCTCGTTGTCTGGTAGGCTTTCTGATACTCCATCGAAAGGGTGTACCCATTGGCAACAGACAGCTCCAGTTCCTGTAGGGTAGATTCGAGAGAAGGATCAACAGGAGGCTGGATCACCTCGAAGCCGATACTATGTCGGTCAATCGCGTCACGCTGCTCTTCATTTGTGTAACGTTTTAGCTTGGAAATGGCCCGGTGTAAATCTGCTCCGAAGGGATACCCGGCCTCTTGGGCAAAAGCCGCTGCATGAATCAGGGCTTTTTGCTCGTTGAGGTCGAAAAACAGCGGAGCTTCATTGAAATGCTGAAGTAAACTGTAGCCACCATTGTGTCCGGCATCGGAAATGATGGGTACACCGCTCGCACACAGTGAATCAATATAGCGATAAACGGTGCGAATATTAATCTCGAGAATCTCTGCCAATTGCTTGGCTGTCATACGTTTGCCGGTCTTCAACAGCCACAAAATGGAGAGCATATTATCGGCTTTGGACATTTTCTGATTCGCTCCCCTGAAAGAAATCTTCTGATTCTACTAATTACCACAGATTTCAATCCATTTCCTCTATCTGCCCCTTCTCCTTTTCTCGACAGGATCGCTTCTTTCTCGATAAGCTGCCAATTGAAACATGGTGGAAACGGTTGAGAAGGTATATGTCTGCTCACATAACACCTCAATGACATAGGGCAAGGCGTCCATACTCCCCTTTAGCGTGTCTTTCGTACCGCCAGCGGAATGTTGAAGCACGACTGCGCCTGGGGTGACATGTCCCAAGATGTTTCTAGCTACCTGTGGGCCGGTGAGACCTTTCCAATCCCAACTATCTATATCCCACAAAATCATTTCGTAGTCACTCGCTGCAAGCAGCTGGATGACCTCCTCATTCACTGCTCCATATGGCGGTCGAACCATCCGAGGTCTCACACCTACTACCTTTTCGATCTGATCTGAGGTATGTTCTACCTGCTCATGAACAGCCAAGAGAGGTATTTTCGTAAAGTCAGGGTGATCCCAGCTATGGTTTCCTACCAAGTGACCTTCCTTTACGATCCGATCCAGTATTTTTGGGTTGTACTTCACCATTTGTCCCACACAGAAGAATGTTGCCTTTACCTGATAGTGGGCTAATATGTCTAACACACGAGGCGTCCACAACTGATCCGGTCCATCATCAAAAGTGAGCGCGATTTCCTTTGACTGATTGAGCTTGTTCACAAGCGTTCCCCCTATAAGCCAGTATTCTGCTGTATTGATGCATAGTATGACTGGGCTCTCATTTGGTAACGCTAAAAAAGCCCCTATTCTGGGCTTTTGGCAAAATTCAGGAAAAGATCTGTATAGATATGCAATGTACAAAAAAAATTTTTAACAACGGTTAATGAATATAGTATAATAATGATAATGATTTTCATTTTCGCAAAAATTTATACTAGTGCGTATTCAAAAAGTCGACTTTTTGGACTACCTCTACTAGAGAGATTGTTGGATATACATGGTGGGTGAATCACGACAAAGCATGCTCGAAAGGGAGGATTATATGGGAAAAGTTTTAGAAGTAAAAGATTTGCATGTGTCATTCGATACGTATGCAGGTGAAGTCAAAGCAGTACGAGGCGTCTCCTTCGATCTGGAAAGAGGAGAAACGCTGGCGATTGTTGGGGAATCTGGTTCCGGTAAATCCGTAACTTCACAAGCACTTATGCGCCTCATTCCTTCTCCTCCTGGACGCATTCCAAAAGGACAAGTTCTTTTTGAAGGAAGAGATTTGGTTACGCTTTCCGAAAAAGAAATGCAGGATGTTCGCGGTCGCGATATCTCGATGATTTTCCAAGACCCGATGACTTCCTTGAATCCGACGATGACTATCGGTAACCAAATCATGGAGAGCTTCATCAAGCACCAAAAGCTGAACCGTGCAGAAGCGCGCAACCGTGCTATTGAACTGTTGGAAATGGTAGGGATTCCATTTGCCAAGGAACGTATCGATCAATACCCGCACCAGTTTTCCGGTGGGATGCGTCAACGGATTGTCATTGCCATCGCACTAGCCTGCAATCCAAAAATTATCATCGCCGATGAGCCGACAACTGCTCTGGACGTATCGATTCAAGCGCAGATTTTGGAGCTGCTGAAGGAACTGCAAAAGAAGATGGGTACCTCGATCATCTTTATTACGCATGACCTCGGTGTAGTTGCAAACATGGCAGACCGTGTAGCGGTTATGTATGCAGGTAAAATTGTGGAAATCGGTAAAGTCGATGAAATTTTCTACGATCCTAAGCACCCGTATACATGGGGTCTATTAGGTTCCATGCCTAGCCTCGATGCCAGCGATGACGAGCTGATGTCCATTCCTGGATCGCCGCCTGACATGTTCAAGCCACCTGTAGGTGATGCTTTTGCGGCTCGGAACCCATTTGCTTTGAAGGTCGATCTGGAATATGAACCACCGATGTTCAAAATCTCCGATACGCACTATGCAGCAACATGGCTCTTGCATGAAATGGCACCTGACATCAAACCGCCTGCTTCGGCTGTGAGACGAAAAGTCAATTCTGATGATGCGACTGAGGCTCCAGTAAGCACCAAAAAAACGTTCAACTACGAGAACCGTGAGAAGCTGGTTGAAGTCAAAGATTTGAAACAGCATTTTGACCTCGGGAATGGTCATACGTTGAAAGCTGTAGATGGTATCACCTTTGACATCTACAAAGGGGAAATCTTCGGTCTTGTGGGTGAATCCGGTTGCGGTAAATCCACTACCGGACGGACCATCCTTCGCCTGTACGATGCAACTGGCGGAGAGGTCTTGTTCAATGGGAACAGTGTACACGGAAAGAAATCGGTCGAAGATAAGAAATGGCTCAACCGCAAAATCCAGATGATTTTCCAAGACCCGTACTCATCGTTGAATCCACGTCTGACTGTATCCGATATTATTGCGGAAGGTCTGGACATTCATCGTCTGGCGAACAAGGAAGCACGCATCGCAAAGGTACACGAGCTGTTGGAAACCGTTGGCCTCAACCGCGAGCACGCAAACCGTTATCCGCATGAGTTCAGCGGCGGACAGCGCCAACGGATCGGGATCGCACGGGCATTGGCTGTTGATCCGGAATTCATCATTGCCGATGAACCGATCTCTGCCCTCGACGTGTCCATTCAGGCGCAGGTCATTAACCTGCTCAAGCGCCTGCAAAAAGAAAAAGGCCTGACTTATCTGTTCATCGCCCATGACCTTTCCATGGTTAAATACATCAGTGATCGCATTGGTGTTATGTACCGCGGACGTATTGTGGAGCTGGCAGAAAGCAATCGCCTGTACGAGAATCCGATTCATCCGTACACCAAATCGTTGCTCTCGGCAATTCCATTGCCAGACCCTGATTATGAGCGCAACCGTAAGCGCATCGTTTTCGATGATCAGGAATATTTGCGAGATCAAGGGGAAGAACGCGTCTTGCGTGAAATTGAGCGCGGTCACTTTGTCGCTTGCACCCAGAAAGAATTCGAAAGATACGGCGGCGGCGTCTTGGTGTAAACCATCTACAAAAGAAAAGGGAGAGAGCTTCGACAGCTCATCTCCCTTTTTTATTTAGTCCTTCATTCGCAATAGTCTCATGCTGTTTAAGATGACCAGTAATGCGGCTCCCGTGTCACTGAGCACCGCCAGCCACAAGGTTAGATAGCCAGGGAAGATCAGCACGAGTGCGACCAGCTTTACGATGATCGAAAACCAGATGTTTTGCTTGATAATCGTGAGTGCTTTTCTGCTGACCTTCATCGTGTGCGGCAGCTTTTCGAGATTGTCAGCCATCAGTACGATATCTGCGGTTTCCATTGCCGTATCAGTGCCAGCTCCACCCATGGCAATCCCCAAGTCAGCTGATGCGAGAGCAGGCGCATCGTTGATCCCGTCACCCACCATGGCGACGACCTTGCCTTCTTGCTGTAGTCGCTTGACCGCCTCTACCTTATCTTGTGGCAGCAGCTCTGCAAAATAACGATTTACACCGGTCTGACTCGCTACTTTTTTCGCCGTACCCTCATTGTCACCAGTCAGCATCACGATGTCTTCGATACCTGCGGCCTTGAGCTTGCCAATGGCACTAACCGTAATCTCACGAATGGTATCGGCAACAGCAATCATCCCGATCAATTTCGTTGCGGTACCGATAACCACCAGCGTATGTCCTTCACTCTGCAACGACTCGATTTTCGTTTGCCATGCCGACAGATCGACTCCCAGCTCTTGAAACAGGGCGGGCTTCCCTGCATAAAATGTCTCGGTTCCAATGACAGCGCTCGCCCCTTTTCCGACAATCGCCTTGAAATCTTGCCCACTCTGGGAAGCGACCTGCTTTTGTTTCGCATAAGTGAGAATCGCTTGTGCAATCGGATGGGAAGAACGCTCTTCAATCGTTCTGGCGATCGACACTACCTCGTCTTCGCTTCCCTCCATCTCGATAACTGCTGCAACCTGTGGTTTTCCTTCCGTCAATGTGCCCGTTTTATCGAAGGCAATTGCATTGATCGCTCCTGCCTTTTCCAAAAACGTACCGCCCTTGATCAGGACACCGTTTCTCGCTGCATTTCCAATCGCGGACACAATCGCAACTGGCGTGGAAATAACCAGTGCGCACGGGCAAGCAACAACCAGCAGCTCAAGCCCTCTGTAAAACCATTCTCCCCAAGTACCGAGTCCAAGTAATGGCGGGAATACGATCACGAACAAAGCGAGCACGAGCACGATTGGCGTGTAGATCGCAGCGAATTTGTCGACGAACGCCTGAGTAGGCGCTTTTTTCTCCTGCGCTTCCTCCACGAGATGAATGATTCTGGCAATCGCCGTATCCTCCACCAGCTTTGTTACCTTGATCTCCACCGCGCCGCTTTCGTTGACACTCCCTGCAAAAACACTGTCGCCGACCAGCTTATCTACGGGAATCGATTCACCTGTAATCGGGGCCTGATTGACGCTCGATGTCCCATGTACGATGACACCATCCAGCGGGATTTTCTCTCCCGGCTTCACTACGATGACTTGGCCGACAGCGATGTCCTCAACTGGCTTGCGGGAAAGCGACTCCCCCACCTTGACCCATGCCTCGGGCGGAGCCAAATCCATCAGATTGCGTATGGAGTCGCGCGTTTTTTCAATCGACTTGGTCTGCAACAAGTTTCCGATGGAAAAGAGCCAGACGACCGTCGCACCCTCCAGCCACTCACCGATTAATGCTGCACCTACAGCCGCAACAGTCATCAATACGTTCATATCCAGTGAACCGCTTTTGATCGCGTAAAAAGCACTGCGCGCAGGTCGGTAGCCGCCACTTATGATCGACAACGCATAGAGTACAGTAACGACCAGCGGAGATATGCTAGGCGATAAGGAACCTAGAAAACCGAGAGCCAACAGCACACCGGAAATCGTCGTCAGTACCGTCCCTGCCTGATCCGTTTTCGGTACTGCTTTGGCCGTGCGTCTCGTAAGCAGCATGGCACTGTATCCGGCCTTGGCGACTTCCTTGACCACCGCGTCTTCTCCCAGCCCATCCGTGACGAGCTGCATTTTACCCGTGGAAAAGTTCACGTTTACCTCTTTTACGGCAGGCAACGTCTGCATATGCTTTTCCAGCGATTTGGCGCATGAACTGCAATCCATACCTGTAACGCGATAGACAACAGCCTGTGAAGAAAGAATGCCTGCGCTTTCTGTTGCTGTTGCCGCAGGCTCGAGAACCGTGAGAATTTTACCAGCATGCTTATGCTCACTTCCGCATTGATGCCCACTGCAACACTCATCTTTTTTTCGTTCTTCTGCCATTTGTCCTCACCTTTTTCCAAGCATCTATTTTGCCCAGCTTCAAATGAAATCAATCCACAAACATTCAAACAAATATTTAATTATAATATTATCGCATCCTTTTGGTTCGTTCAAGAATTGATTTGAATATTTCGCCCATTTTTTTACAGATTGAGAATAAGAAAAAGACCCCTATTACTAGGAGTCTGTTACTTGGTACGGGCTTCTACTGGTGTTGGGGTGGTCTGCCAACGCTCCCCACAATCCAGACATTTGCACTTGATTACTTTACGCTTTTCTAAGGCAAGACGAACGGCAAACAGGATAAAGGCCCCTGATAGCCCGAGGAACAAAAAGATGACAGGAGTCCCTTTCACCGAAATGCCGATCAAGGCAAGCACTGCCAAAACCGCTACATAAATGGTTATGTATAATGGCTTATTGATCGAATCCGTAAAATCGATCTTTGCAGAACGGCACTTCGGGCACTTTGGTTGCGCACTCATGGTATTCTCTCCCCATTTCTTGGATCATGTACATCTTACACGAAAACAGAGAGGCACACTACACTGCCATGAAAATGTCGTTTTTCCTTTTCACTTTCTCCGCGAATGTCTATAATAGTAGGACATTGTAGAGCATGAGGTGATGGATACAGTGGATGACATCTGTGAAATCCAATGTTTTGATGAGGAAAAAGTAAATCGGTTAAAGCCGCTCGCCACAGAATCAGAAGGGGTAGCAAAAATCTTCAAGGCGTTGGCCGATGACACCCGCGCAAAAATCATTCACATCCTCTCGATGGAAGACGAGCTCTGTGTCTGTGATGTGGCTGCTATCATCGGAAGCTCGATCGCTAACACCTCCCACCATCTGCGGCTTCTTCGCAACATGGGACTAGCCAAGTATCGAAAAGAAGGAAAGCTCGTTTTTTACTCGTTGGATGATGACCATGTACGCCATCTCATATCTGCGGGGATTGAACACGCCAAAGAACAGAAAACGATTGTCCGAGCTACCTGATGCTCGGGCTTTTTTGTTACTCCTGCAATTTAAACATTTGATTAACCATGGCGATTTACACTCGTTTTCCGGGTAAAACGCTGCCTGATCGCCTCTATTCCCACAAATATAAGGAAGTAACATATACTGGCGAACACAAAAACCGTTGCCTCCGGATAAAACAATGCAGCATGCGGATCAACACTCATTAGCCATTGAAAAAACACAGGCACATAGCCGATGACAGCATATCCCCCGAAACGCACAGCGTATTTTTTCCACCCGAACAAGTGTGATCGACTCACTAGCCAGTCCACGAATACCGACAGCCATAAGAAGACAATCAGGTTCAATGCCATACTTATAAGTACGCCCAGCAAATACTCTTGCCCGAACCCGAACGGCGCGCTTGGATCACGGTAGTTATAGATGATCAATGCAGCATACAGACCGGTAATAAAAGGGGATATGACTGCGGCGAGTATACGCATGCCGATATTCATGGAAATCACTCCCTTGCTTCGCTTCGTTATGATTCGATTGTCGTTCTCGCAGTAGGATGCTCACCCGTCGGTAGGCTGACCGTAGCCGTTGTCCCTTCGCCTATACGGCTTTGAATATGTATGCTGCCTTTTGCAACCTGCAAAATTTTTTGCACGATAGAAAGACCGAGACCGCTTCCCGTCGCTTCTCGATTGCGTGACTTGTCTCCTTTGTAAAAACGGTCAAAGACATGCTCCTGCTCTTCTTCTGACATGCCGATCCCCGTATCCCGAATGGTCACGACAATTCGCGTATCCTTCTGTATCGCAATGGAAATAGAGCCAGCCGTTGGGGTGAATTTGATACTATTGGCAAGCAGGTTCATCCATACTTGATTGAGCAGTTGTTTGTCACCCACGATGAAGGTCTCCGGTAAAGTCAGCTCCATCGCGAGCTTTTTTTGTTGCCACTGATGCTGCAAAACTAAGAGGACTTGCCTGATCTGCTCATCTAGTCGGAAACGTGTCGGTTCGTACAGACCTGTCTCTTTGTCCAGGGAAGCGAGCGTCAACAACTGCTTGCTCAAGGAAGACAGCCGCCTGCTCTCTTCTTCGATGATAGTCAAGTACGTCTCCCGCTGTTCGTTTGTCACACCACCGCTGCGGATGGCTTGAGAAAAGCCTTGGATCGATGTCAATGGAGACTGGATTTCATGAGAGACATTGGAGACAAACTCTTGGCGCATCTCGTCCAGTTGTTTGAGTGACTCTGTCATCCTGGCAAAATGCATGGCCAAATCGCCGATTTCGTCCCGGCGAGCAATGTCCAGGTGGATGTCGTACTGGCCTTCTGCCAGCTTTTTGGTCGCATGGCTCAGCTTCTCGATCGGCTTCACCAAATAACGGGTAAATATCAGGATCAGGATCAGGCTAAGTACAAACATCGCTGCCAGTAGCAAGGCAAACATAATATGCACCTCGCCAAACTGCTGCTCAATATTTGGCCGTACAAACAGGGCGTATTTTTTCCCTTCTGCTGTAAGCGGCAAGCCAATGCTGTTTGTCAACGTATTTTCAAAAAATCCGGTCACAAACAAGCCGTGCTGTTCTTCTGTAATCCCTCTGTAAGTCTCACCCGCCAACACTTTTTGAACAATGGCAGGCTCTATCTGCTGATCGCGAAAAGGTGCTCCGAATTGGCTTACTGCGCCATTCTCATCCACGAGATGCATTTGAAAATTCAAATTGGCGACATGGGTCATGAAGGAGGGCAGGTCGAGCGACGATTTATGCTCGTACAAATCGATAATTTGCTGTCCGATGCTCGTGATTTTTTGTTCATTATAAGCGCGCAGATTTCGTTGATAATACTCATTTGCCAACAAAAATCCAAGTGTGCCGCTGATCAGTACAATTGCGACGAAGGTAAGAACTACCCGGACGTAAAGAGTTTTCACACGCCTCGTACCTCCAGCTTGTAGCCTAAGCCGCGAACGGTAGAAATGACAAAGTCATTTGTTTTCTCTGTAAATTTCTCTCGCAGCCGCTTAATATGCACATCGATGGTACGACTATCGCTCTCGGTGTCGCCGCCCCACACGAGCTCCAATAGTTGATCTCGGGTAAAAATCCGATCAGGAAAACTGGCAAGCTGGGCAAGCAGTTCAAATTCCTTTAACGGTAAATGAATCAACTCTTCTTTCACCTTCACGACATGGCTGATACGATCGATGACGGTATCGTTCATGACGATGATTTGTTTGCTGACCATCTGATAGCGACGCAGCAAGGCCTTGATGCGGTACAGCAATTCGGTAGGCTCAAATGGCTTGGTCAAATAATCATCCGTCCCCGCCAAAAAACCTTTTTCTTTATCCCGCACCTCTCCCTTTGCCGTTAGCATAATAACAGGGAGGTCGTAAAACTCCCGTATCTCCCGGCACAGCTCCCAGCCGTTTTTACCTGGCATCATCACATCCACGATGGCGAGCTGGACAGACTCCTGTTCCAACAGCTGCGAAGCCTCATTTCCATCCACACAAACCAAGACGTTGTATCCCTCTTTTGCTAAGTAAAATCGCAATAGCTCACGTACGTGTGGATCGTCATCTGCAATCAGAATCGTCAGTTTCATCAAGCTTGCCCCCTTGTTACTCCGCCCTCTGGTTATCCTGCTTCATTATTTTGAATGATACTCACTTGTCTACCATCCTGCAAATCGTCAATGCCTTGCACCTATCTACGCGGATCAATAGTAAAGAAGCAATATGAACAAGAGATGAACGAATACTGCTGGCCCTTGAAGACTCTTACACATTTGATTAAATCTGCGGAAAGCATGCTCTTTTCCCGGAAAAACAGCCGTTTGCGCACAAAAAAAAGCGGCAGACACCTAGGCCCGCCGCTCTTGTTACTTCTTGTTACTCAACAATTATTTACGAAACATCTCTGTAAACCACGCGGCCGAAGCTTCTACTTCCTTCACCGTCAGCTGATGACCATATGAATCCCAATGCACAGTCACGTCAGCACCTGCTCCTGTCAGTAGTCGGTTCAGCTCCTCCGTCTCTTGTGCAGTACAAATTGGATCATTCGTACCCGCTCCGATGAACACCGGAATAGCTGACATATCAGGCAGAGCGATCCCACGGCGTGGAACCATTGGGTGGTAAAGAATCGCCCCTTTTAGCGGATTCGGGTAATGGAACAGGAGACTACCTGCGATATTTGCCCCGTTCGAATAGCCGACTGCCACGATATTGTCTCGCTCGATCTGATACGTATCCGCCGCCTGATCCAAAAACTCATGCAGCTCCTGCGTGCGGTAGACCAAATCCTCTTCGTCAAAAACACCCTCAGCTAAACGTCGGAAAAATCGCGGCATGCTGTTTTCGAGAACATTCCCACGGACACTCAGAACAGAAGCGCCTGGATAAATGCGATTGGCCAGTGGCAAGAGGTCGTTTTCATCTCCACCTGTTCCATGAAGCAGCAACAGTGTTGGTGCTTCTGAATCGGTTCCTTTTCGAAAAATGTGCTTCAAATTCATTATTTATCTTCCTCCAACACTCTGACTGTAATCGGCGGCAGGCCTTGCTCTATCTGGGCACGACGTGGCTCATACCACTCGGGGAGCATCAGTTTTTCACCCAATGTGT
Organism: Brevibacillus sp. DP1.3A; assembly: GCF_013284245.2. Lineage (NCBI taxonomy): Bacteria > Bacillati > Bacillota > Bacilli > Caryophanales > Paenibacillaceae > Brevibacillus > Brevibacillus sp. DP1.3A. The sequence goes on from NZ_CP085876.1 coordinate 6,352,434, forward strand.
CAAATGGCTCATCTCTTTCAAAGCCTGGAGGATCGGTCGCAATCTCAAACAAAATCTCGCCCGGCTCGCGGAAGTAGATGGCGTTGAAATATTGACGGTCGATAATATCCGTCGGATGGAGACCGGATTGAGCCGCGCGCTGCTGCCACAGTTGGTGATCCTGATCATCTAAGGCACGCCATGCGATATGGTGGATCGTACCTGCGCCACCTTCTCCTCTTGGTATCGGCTCGGCATTCACGTCAATGACATTGCCCAAATCGCCGTTAGCCTGGAACCGGACAAGGCCGTTTTCTTCGCCAACTCTAGTCAGTCCCATCAGTCTCTCGAGAACATCCATGGTGTGGGCTGGAGCCATGCTGTACAAGATCGCTCCACCGAAGCCTTTGATCGCCTTGTCAGCTGGCACTCCGCCAAAGGACCATTTGCTCGCTGGACCGCCTTCACGTTCCACAATCTCCAGCTGTAAGCCGTCTTTGTCCGTAAATTGCAGATACGTTTCGTTAAAACGCTCCACGCGACGGTACTCGATTCCGAACTTTTTCAGTCGATCCTCCCAGAAGGAAAACGCCCCCACTGGAATCAAGAAAGTGGTATAGCCCACCTGCCCACCGCCCACGCGTCCGCGGCGACCAGATTCCCACGGGAAAAAGGTGATCGCGGTACCTGGACTGCCGACCTCATTCCCGAAGTACAGATGATATACATCTGGCGCATCGAAGTTGATCGTTTTTTTCACCATGCGCAATCCGAGAAACCCTGCATAAAAATCAACGTTATTTTGGGCGCTTGTAACAAAAGCCGTGATATGGTGAATCCCTGCTGTTTGCTGTGTCATTTTGAATAGCCTCCTCTAATTATTATTTACTTGCTTGGAATGTGTTGTAGCTCACGAACTCTCCAACGGGCTTGCGGTACCCTCTGACTCGCTGGCTGGATGTATCTTCTTTTCCAATCGTGATCATCAGAGCTGGCACAAAGCTGTCCGGAACCTTTGCTATCTCTTGGACAGCTACTGGATCGAATCCGATCATCGGGCACGTATCCCAGCCTTTATCCTTTGCAGCGAGCATGAACAGCATTGCGGACAAATTTGCATTGCGAAGCGCTTCATCACGCTTGAATTGCTCTCCTCCACCCTCGTACATTGCTCTGACAGAAGAATTATTGTGGTCGTACTCGCGTTGATCCATGATCCCTAAATGAAGAAGACCTTCATTGATGCGCTCTACGCTTTGGTACGCTTCCTTGTCTCCAAATACAAGCACCACTGCCGAAGCGGTTTTCACCTTATATTGTCTATATGCCGCTTCATATACACGCTCTATTGCTTCTGGATCGGTGACAACTACATAATGGGCATGCTGCAAATTGAATGCAGATGGCGCGAATTTGACCAGCGACATGATTTCATCGATCTCGGCAGGTGTTATCGTTACGTCCGTTAGAAACTTGTTTGCGGATCTTCTGTTTTTTACAAGGGTAGTGAATTCACTCATGGGACTTCCTCCTCGATTTTTTCTATCTCAATCATTTTTGAATATCTTAAATTAAAGATAATAGCGTTTAAAAATGTTCCTGCTTGGGGAAGTAGGATGACGATGTTACAAAAATAAATATCTTGAATTTAAGATAATTATAGGACTAAAATTCTCCCTTGTCAACAGCCCAAGGCCAGAAGAATGAAATCTCTTCCAGCCTAAGGCTCTTGTCAGTTGGCGTACCAGTAAAGAGCATACTCGGTCATGACAGAAGGATACCCCATTTGGCGCAGCATCGCTGTTATATTCCCACGATGATACGTTCCGTGATTGACCACTTGCATGATGATTTCTGCCAAGCTCGTATCGCGTACTCTCGTGTACGGATTATCAAGGACAATGCGCCGCTCCAAGTCTTCTTCTTGGCTGAGAAAAGCTCTGAATTGCTCGACCAGTTCGACATACAACTGCTCTACTTCCTCCAAGCTTTTTCCCGTAATTTTCTTCTCTTGCTGCCATGTCTCATTCATGGCCGCTTGCATATCCATCCCCTGCAATATGAGAAGCCAGCTTTGATCCACCATATAAATATGCTCCATCACTTTTGCCACGGTCGGAAAAACGCTTTGGACCTCCTGCTCGTAAGCACCTTCCGGAAGTTCCTTCAAGCGATTCATTAACGTTTGATTCGCCCACGCGTGAAAGTCGTACATGTTTTTGGCATAGTGTGTCATGATAAAGCCCCCTCTTTGGTTCGTCGATAGCTCTATCATAGACCGGCTTCCCTGACAAATATGGTCAGTGATGCTTCCTGCTCTAGCCAAAATCTCATTTTTTCTATTGAAAACAGTTGTTCCATGTGGTGGACTCCTGGAGGAAATACTTCTTCATATAGCGATTTTGCTACGGCAGCCGCCACCATTGCGGTCATGTTGGACTGATCGCGCCCGTAAAGCAGACACTCTACTGTCGCCTCGTTCGTTGCCCGTTTTCCCCGTGCTTCTATCTTGATGGCAAACCGATCCTCCCCCATTTTCCAACGCCCAAACGCTTCAATCACGGCTTCCCGTACTGATGGTTGATGGAGTAATCGGCAAATTCCTATGCTCCTCATGCCTGCTACTATTCTCGTCATCGCATCCAGATCAAAACAAAGTCGGGTAGATACTGTAGGGACATCCAAGGTGCGTGCCAATGTCTGCTGATCGGAAAACGGGAATCGATATGCGTGCTTTTTCCCCAGCTCCGGCCCAAAATCAACAAGCTTGCCCTCTGTCATGCTCTCTACGGTCACACGTTGATGCTTATTCATCACCTCGTAGCTCGTGCACAAGTTATCGACAGTCCATTCAATCGCGGCCTTCCCGTGTCGATCACCGAGACCAAGCATAATGAATATGTCCAGCTCACTCACCTGATCCAGCAAGCGATGAGCTTCCCACGCGAGCAGGTTGGTCAGACCTGGTGCCAGTCCTACACTGAGCACGGCGGTTCCTATGTTCTTATTTTCAGTTTGGCTCCCCCATTGTTCGATTTGCGTCAAAAAATGGCCATTCGCCGAAATATCGAGATAATGTGTTCCATTCCGCACACCCCCTTCCACAAAAGCCGTATTCGTCTGATCCAGACACATGACCACCAGCTTTACTTTTTCCAGCATGCTTTGGTCTAACGGCTTGTGAATATCGAGTTGCAGCGGCAGCACCTTCCCATCTGCTTCTCGGCAAAATGCTTCAGCCTTCTCCCAGCTGCGTCCGGCTGCATACACCCGTCCCGGATATGCGTCACCCAAATTCTTGCATATGGTTGCCCCTACATGACCGTACCCTCCGACTACCACAATTCGATCCTTGCTCATGCCTGCTCCACCTCTGTGCCTCTCTTTTTCTGCCGCTCCAGACGTCCCGCATACCACCAGACCAACAATCCGCTCAGGCAAATCAACCCTCCTGCTTCAAAAACCGCACGATACGCATCGATTGTCGGCTGCACAGCTTGACTCGATTCGCCGTTCATCATGCCCAGTCCCAACGCTGCGCCGACCACCATCCCTGCATTGCGCGTCAAGGCGATCATGCCTCCGATTGCGCCTGCATGCTCCATCGGGACGTGGCGCATGATGTAGCTGTTGTTGGGCGAAGCAATCAGCCCCATACCTGCCCCTACCAAAGCCAGTACCGCGATGATTTCTACCGTAGATAATGCCTCTAGCCAAATCGCCAAGACGGTCATCCCTGCCCCCATCGCACCGAGACCTGCAAAAATGAGTGGTCGTGCACGATAGCTGTCTGAAGCCCAGCCACTAAAAGGACCCGTCAGCGCCAGCAGCAATGGATAAGCAGTCATCATATACCCTGCCGTCAAAGGGGAAACCTGCGCTTGATCAAGCAAGTAGAACGGCAGGACAACCAGTACGAGATTAGCGAGCACAAACGAAGTGAAGCTAATGAACAGTCCACTGGGCACAACCGATAGGCGAAAGACCGCCACGGGCAAAAACGGCACTGACTGTCGCCGCTCCCACCAGACAAACGCCCATACCAAGACGAGTACACCCCCAAAAAGAATGAGCATCCCTTCTGAAGCCCAGCCCCACCCGTTTCCATTGGAGATCGCGATAATGACTGAGCTGACCAGTAACATGAACAGACCTGCCCCAACGAGATCAAGTGAACTGGCCTTCTTCGTCTGCTCATGGGAAGGAATGTAACGAAAAGCCAGCCCCGTAGCCAAGATGGCGACAGGAACATGAATCAGAAACAACCACTCCCAGCTCAACCACGACGCGATCATCCCACCTGCAATCGGCCCGGTCATGCCGCCAAGCGCAACAGCTGTACTCATGATCCCCAGTGCCCTCCCCCGCATTTCTTTTGGGAGCAAAATCGCAATGAGCGCGATATTGGTAGCCTGGAACATAGCTGCTCCGATGGCTTGCACGATTCGAAGCGCCAACAGCATCGTAATCGTCGACGAGAATGCCACCAAGACAGAGCTTACCGTGAACAGCAGGAAGCCGTAATTGTGCAGCACACGATGCCCGTATCGATCTCCCAGCTTGCCCATGAAAGGAAGAAGAGACGCAATGACAAGCAAATAACCCGTTGTAATCCATTGTGCGACCGCCAGCTCCGTCTGGAAAATGTATGTGAACTGAGGGAGCGAGACATTGACAATCCCCGCCGTAAAATGAGACAAGAATGCACCCAGACAAATCGCGATCATCATGAAAAAGCGCTGCCGCTGGCTCATATGGTCTTTCCAACTCCTCGCGTATCTTGTAAATTTAAACTAAGAATTATTCTCAATTATAGAGAGGAACGAGGAGAGCACCATCCCACAAAGATGGGATTTTCCTTTTGCCAATAGACGTACAGGAGAATGCAGATGAGCACAAATCGGGAAGCGAACAAACGAATAGTGATGGCACTGGCTGAACGCTTTTCTCACTCCTCACAAGACTATCGGACAGCGCTCTTGCAGCTATTGCGTGAGTTCGTCCCTTTTGACGGGGCCTGCTGTACCGCCGTTGATCCGCAAACACTTTTGTCCACCGGAGCCATTACGGAAGAAGGGGTAGAAGCCATTCATCCTGGCATATTTGAGCATGAATACTTGCGCGAGGACTTCAACCGGTATGATGCTCTGTGCAAAGCGGCTGTGCCTGTTGCTACGCTGAGCCAAGCGACCGGGGGCCAGCTTGAACGCAGTGATCGCTATCGTAATGTTCTGCTCCCCGCCGGCTTTCATGATGAAATGCGTGCTGCCCTCAAGTACGACGGTGCATGCTGGGGCTATTTAACGTTGTTTCGTTCGCAGGGGCTTCCCTTTTTTTCTGAGCAAGAACGTGAATGTATTTTGGCTTTGGCGCCGCTAATTGCTTATCAGTTGCGAAAGACGAGTCTGTCCTTACCCGCTGAGGAGAATACGTGGATGGAAGAAGAGATGGGAATATTGATGCTGTCGGATCAGTTCACCTTGCTCGCTGCCAATCCCATAGCGGAAAAATGGCTGAGCCTGCTGCGTCAATGGGAGTCGATTGATCGCGATACCTTGCCCCGACCAGTGCGAGCGGTTTGTTCGCGGGCACTCTCTCAGCTGGCAGAAGCAGGTCACACGACATCCATGGCAAAAGTCTGCATTCGCATGCCAGATGGCCCTTACATGACGATTCAGGCAAGCCCCATGAACAGCCAAAGCAGCACGGTCCACTTGGCTGTCTTGTTCGGTCCCGCAAAACCTGCTGACATGCTACCGCTCATCGCCGAAGCGTATGGACTGTCTGTACGGGAGAAGCAAATACTCGACCAGATTGTCCGCGGCGCTTCCACGAAGGTGCTCGCACGTACACTGCACATCTCCGCTTATACGGTTCAGGATCATTTGAAATCCATCTTCGTAAAAACCGGGGTGTCCAGCAGACGAGAGCTGATCTGGCAATTGTTTACCCGATTTGGCGTACAGGCGAATCAGTGAAAACCTAGCGAAAAGCCCCCTTCTTACAGCACACGCTGCTAGAAAGGGGCTTTTCGCTACTGATGACAATCCCTGAAATGAACAGAATTCGCTTCCTGCTGAGCCAATGCCTGTCCATACCGCATAAGCTGTTCCGACCGGGAGCGTCTGTACAGCGAGCGGTCGAGAGCAAATAAAAGCTACTACTTGCAACCATTTATGTAGATACTGTCAAATCAAGATGAAAAATCAGCTCCTCGCCATACTCGCCCGCAAATCTACATCCTTGATCGACAAGCCCCGCCTTTTTATACAGTTGGATCGCCGGCGTATTCGTATGATGAACCGTCAACACGATTTCATCTCGCTCCGGGTAATGCTCTCTCGCGATGTTAGCCAAGCCATGGAATACTCGCAAAGCATAGCCTTTCTTTTGATAGCGGGAATCGATCGAAAATGATTTGAAAATAATCGCCTGATCATTTGGTGTGTAGGGATTGCCTGTGTCTGGTGTGAATAAGGCAAAACAGCCGATCAGATGGCCTTGGTCGAAAACCACATAGAGCTTATAACCAGGATTGTTTTGAGATGCTTCGATCACATCGACTGGCATAGACGTGTAGATCGCTTGTTCTTGCGGCAAATCGTAAGCCATGATCGAAGGGGAGTCGCTTTTTTCGTACGGTCTGATAATGAACATATTAGTTCCTTTCTCTTCTTACGGAAAAATTCGCGGCAGCCCGGTATGAATCGGTAAGCACCAGACTGCCACCGCCCCGAAATGGATTCATTTACTCGGCTTTTGATTTCTGCTCCCCTATTTTTTGATTCAGCTTTTCGAATGCTGACCCGAGCTCTTCCTTCGGGATCATCGCATACCGATCACCAATGCTTACCTCAAAGGAGCTAGAAGACTCGTCGTCCTGTCTGACATAATGCGTGAAGCCAATCCCTGTCTCTTCACTGAGTGAGACCAGGATACGCTCGAGCTCTTCTTTCGGCAAATCTGCGTGCACATGAAACATGTTGGATACAGGCACGGCCGGTCTCGTGGATATCCCCTGGCATTTGTTGTAGAATCCCGCCAGTTCTTTTGCATGCTCGTAATATTGACTGAATTTATGTTTTCTCAGCTCAAAATGGTATTCTGCCGTGACAATATACGGGTACAAACTAATCAGGTCCCCGCCATGGCGTCTTTTCCATACCTTCGATTGCTTCGTAAAGTCTTCATCCCCAGCCAGGATCGCTCCGGCAATGCCGCCTATCCCTTTGTAAAAGGAAACGTACACGCTATCGAATAATGCGCATACCTCATCGGCTGTCTTCTGGTAATACGGCAGGATTTCCAAAAGCCGGGCACCATCTAGATGCAGCCGAATTCCTTTTTCCCGACAATAGCGGGAGATCGCTTCCAAATCCTCATACGCAGGCAGCTGTCCGCCAATCTCACGTTGTGGCAATTCCAGCAAAAGGCACGCGATATCGTCGTCCATGCCGAGCACATCATCCAGTTCAATCACTCTGTCTTTATCCGCCAGCAAGACAGCCTCGATCTGATGCAGCTCCTTGAGCCCATCTTCCTCGTGAATCTCCAAGTGGCAGAGCGGATGATAGGCGACCTTTTTGATTCCCTTCTCATCGCACCAGATGCGTAACGCGATTTGTTGGGCCATCGTACCGCTGGGAAAGAATACGGCAGATTCTTTGCCCAAATATTCGGCCATCTTGTGTTGAAAATTCTCGATGAGTTCGCCTGACCCATACATATCACCCTCCACATTCCCATCCACTCTGGACAGGACCTGCTGCAATTGATGGATGTCTATCTTGCTGTGTCCGGCGATTTGATAAGTGGTCTTTTTAAATACTTCTCGCAAGCTTTTTGTATCGTTCATCTTGGCAGGGCTCCTTTTCCTTTGTCATCTTCAATCGCTTGATAGGCAGTGGTCCAGAAATCAAGGAAAGCACCGTCCCTGCCAATCGCATCGACATGCACCTCTCCTTTACGATAAACCAGTGTGACCAGTCCTGGCAGTTCTCCGCGCTCGACATAGCCACTCAGCCTGTCATACATGCGTCCGAGTCTGTCTAATGAAAATGCTCCCTTGCTCACCCCTTAACCCCTCAGTCCGGTTTTCAAAAAAACTCTTATGGAAGTGGTGGTTATTCTCGGATGCAGATGCTTCTTACTTCTAAAGATATCACATTTCACAAGAAGCTTATGTCGTTTGTTGTTTGACGTACAGATGACGATATTCACTCGGCGTCTTGCCCGTCATTTTTTTAAACAACGTGATAAAATAGGGCGTATTCGGCATTCCTACCAATTGTGCAACATCCGCGATCTGGTTGTTCGAATGAGCCAGCAGCTCTCGTGCCCTTTCTATCCGCTTTTTCTGGATGTACTCCACGGGCGTCATATCCATGAGTCGCTTAAACGTCCGCTGCAAATGAAACGGACTACCATGGCACATATCAGCCAAATGCTCCAACGTCAGCTTTTCGTTATAATGAGAATCAATGTACTGTGTAATTTGTGATACCCACTCACGATCAGGCAACCTCTCTCCCGTGGGCTTGCAACGTTTACATGGACGAAATTCTTCCCGCAGGGCTTGGCTTGCATTTTGGAAAACTCGCACATTCTCCCTCTTCGGTGACTTCGACTTGCACGACGGTCTACAAAAGATCTTCGTCGTTTTTACCGCATAAAAAAATTGATCATCGTAAGACGCATCGTTATGAATAATGGCCTGCCATCGCTCATCGGTTACCCGTTCCTCCAAGACATGTCATCTCCTTTGCCATAGCCGTTTTCGAATCGCTTGCTCTTACCGACAGTATACCCCCACGCTACGTGATCCGTACTGCTAGAAGATTAAAATAGCAAGATAACGAAATGACAGGATAGCTTTTCTTGTTATAAAACTAGGAGGAAGTCAGACAGGAGGTTTTCGCATGGCAAGCGGTCTATCCCACTCGGCTTGGGTCGATAATAGAGAAGAAATAATCTTGTCCGTACCTACGGAATTCAGTTTTACGCAAAATCTTCAATACTTGTCCAGAGCATCCAACGAATGCATGTTTCACATTCAAAACGGGCACCTCTACAAAGCCATCCCGATGGAACAAGATCCACAAGTGGTCGAAATTCACGCTGATAACGATCAAGGATTGACTGTGCGTTTTCTCAGCCCTTCGCTTCCCACTGAAAAAGTCCGGATAGAGGTAGCACGCTATGTCCGCGATTGGTTCGATCTCGATCGAGACCTGGTTCCGTTTTATGAGCTTGCCGCAGGGGATGCTCTTCTACAGCAGGCCGTTGAAAAGTTTTACGGGCTGCGGACCATGGGCATTCCCGACCTGTTTGAAGCGCTCAGTTGGGGAATTATTGGACAACAAATTAACCTGACCTATGCGTACACGCTTAAACGGCGGTTGGTAGAGACATTTGGAAGACGGGTAGAGTTCGAAGGTGAGACGTATTGGCTTTTTCCCACAGCGGAAAAAATCGCCGGCTTGACCGTCGCTGATCTGGATGGATTGCACATGACGACAAAGAAATGCGAGTATTTGATTGACGTTGCACAACTCATCGTTGAAGGGAAACTATCGAAAGAGCTATTATGGGACGGAGGAGATTATCAAACCGCGGAGAAACGATTGACCAGCATCCGCGGGATTGGACCGTGGACGGCCAACTATGTGCTCATGCGCTGTCTGCGAATACCCTCTGCTTTTCCCATTGACGATGTCGGCCTGCACAATGCGATCAAATTTTTACTAGGCAAAGAAAAAAAGCCGACAAAAGCAGAAATACGAGAGCTGTCCAAGGCTTGGACGAATTGGGAGTCGTACGCTACTTTTTATTTATGGCGTTTTCTTTATTAATCAAAGGAGGTTCTATCCTATGCTAAAAATAGGTTCGCACGTATCATTCTCTGGTAAAGGACTGCTGAATGCCGCCGAAGAAGCAGCCACGTACGGCTCAAGTACCTTTATGATCTACACGGGTGCACCGCAAAACACCCGCCGCAAGCCGATTGAAGACCAGTACATTACGGAAGGCAAAGAAGTAATGGCGAAGCAGGGCGTGGATGAAATTGTCGTACATGCCCCGTACATTATTAACTTGGGCTCTTACAAGGACGATACTTATGAGCTCGCTGTCCGCTTTCTGCAAGAAGAGATTCGCCGGACCGACTACATTGGCGTCAAAAATATCGTGCTGCACCCTGGCGCATACACCGACAAGGATGCGGAGTACGGCATTGCCCGAATCGCAGAAGGCTTGAATGAAGTTCTGACAGGCATCAAAGACACCGATGTGAAAATCGCGCTGGAGACTATGGCGGGCAAAGGAACGGAAATCGGTCGTAGCTTTGAGGAAATCGCGTCCATCATCGAGAAAGTAGAAGACAACAGCAGGCTGACCGTCTGCATGGATACTTGCCACATTCACGACGCTGGCTATGATATCGTCAACGACTTCGATGGCGTCTTGGAACAGTTTGACCGGACAATCGGCTTGGATCGTCTCGCCGTCGTTCACTTGAATGACAGCAAAAACTTCCGTGGGGCAGGCAAAGACCGCCACGCGCCAATCGGTGCGGGACTCATCGGCTTTGATGCGATGAACTACATCGTGAACCACGAGAAAATCCGCCACCTGCCGCTTGTACTGGAGACACCTTGGATCAGCAAAGATAAAGGCAACGAGCGTCCGATGTACGAAGCAGAAATTGCCCTCCTGCGTGGGGAAGTGGACAAGCGCTTCGGCAACGAATTCATGGACCATGTAGAGCGACTCGATTTCTTTTTCCGTAAACAAGATATTACCAGACGCGAGTATGTGATTGGAATTTGGGAGCTGCTCAAAAACGACGCGAAGGCAAAGAAAGCCGATGGCCGCGAGCCGATGGAGCGTCTGTACGATATGGTGAAGGAAGCGAGATTGTTCCCTGAGCTTACCGAAGAGCAGATCAACCATCGCTTGAGTGCCTACTTCGCGATTCCGAAATTCTCGTAATGTAAAAGCACTTCATGTAGGCTGACTGTGGCTTCCTCCTGTTGGAGTGAACCCGACACACGTACCAATAGAGGGGGAGCCATATGCCTACGCCAAAAAAGCCAGCACCTCAAGATGCTGACTCTGCTAAAACATATACGTTGCTCGGAGCTGATCGCTCGTTTTATCAAAGTAATACTCCGGGTACATTAGGAGGGTACCAGCCACGCAAAATATATGGCCGGCTGGATTGTCCCTCTGCCATCAGAGCCATTACGCGAGGCGGTTATGTGCGCCATCGCGTATTTTTTGCGGATGAAGCTATCGCTATTGCTGCGGGGTATCGGCCTTGTGCGTTTGTTTACGAGAGAAATATTTGTTGTGGAAAGCGATGCGTGCGTAGGTCAATGATCCCTGCCATTCCGTTCATTTTGCCTCCTGATCTTCCTATATAACACCTGCGGGGATTCGAAAGAGTACATAGTTGCCCGTCCACATTTGTGACGTGATAATCATCTTCTCTTTCCCCCGTTCAAAAAAGTATCCCGCCCCTTCTTGCTGGATAAAGGTCCAGCCTTTTTCTGTCACCGTTCGTTTCATCGCTTCTGCCGCTGATGCTTGATTCGCTTGCGGCCCATACCCATACCAATCGACGTTTCCCTCCGTCGTCAATTTGACGATGCTTCCTGTGTTTTCGCCCAATAGCTCCGTCACTTCTCTTTTGGACTTGGATTCGAATGGTAATGCAGGATACCAGATCAGAGAAACATACGTGAATATGATGAAACAAAAGCCCAAGAAGAATACGAGGAACAGTGCTTTCGCTCTCTTATTCATGTCCTACTCCTCTTCCTCAAAAATCGCAACAGGACGCGCCCATCCCGCGCTCGCTCCTTTCACTTTTACAGGGAACACAGAAACGGTAAACCCGTAGGGCCTCGGCAATTGCTCCAAATTCGCCAGCTTTTCAATTTGGCAATACTCTTTCTCTTTTCCCACATAGTGAGCCGCCCATAAAACGCCATCGCGCGGATTTTGTTTATAATCAGCGGCTTGAACGGAAAACGGAATATCCCATCCCCACCCATCGGTTCCCATGACCTTGATTCCTTGATCGATCAGCCAATGTGTCGCTTCGGCGGATACTCCAGCATGTGATTGAAAATAGTGCTCTTCATAGTATCTTTTATCCGCGTCCGTCCTGATCAGGACAATATCGAACGGTTTCAGTTCGTATTCGATTTGGGCGAGTTTCTGTGTTACGTCATTCACCGTGATCTCATAGCCAGACGGCTTTTCACTAAAGTCAAGCAGGACACCATCTCCGTAGAACCACTCCAACGGTAACTGATCAATCGTTTTCGCCGGCTCTCCCTCTGAAGTAGGCCAGTAATGCCAAGGCGCATCTACATGTGTCCCTGTATGTGTCGTGAGTGTCACCGTTTCACTCGCCCAAGCCTTCTGTTCGGGAAAATCCGTTGGTTGCAAACCGAAATACTGGGCAGCTTGGACAGCCCCTTCTTCATGACTATTGTATTGAATCTCAGGTGGAAACGGTTCTTTTGCCAGACGATCAAGAGGCACACTCAGATCAATGAACCGACGCGCTTTTCTATTCATAGCAGGATTCCCTTCTTTCCGCTTTGTAATTTTCTGTATTTTTTGTCAACTCCACTGTACTACCTGCCTTCCACCAGCGTCAAATGAACACAAGCAAAAGGCCAGTACCTCGTCGTCTATACAGGTACTGGCCTTCTTCATGGGGATTCTATGGGAATTTGTACTTCTACATACGTATCGCCCCCATGCGGGGTTTGCAGATAGTTTTCTCTGCCTGGCTGATCTTTTTTAATACGGTATTGATTGCGCTCTATCCATCTTGCCAAGTCAATACAGGCCGTAGAAGGAACGAATGGCTCTACACGTTGGACCAGGGTGGCCATCATCGGCTCCTCTGGCAGCGTACGTATGTCCAGCATGTCGGATGCGGATGGCAAGGGAATGTCCTGTTTGAGTACATAGCCGATCTCCATTTCGAATGCCGTCTCGTCTCTCTCCGACTCCTTCCACAAAACGATAGGAGAAAGCATCCCTCTCTGCTGCTTACCTGCATAATGAGCCAACCGATCGAAAAGCATCGGAATCTCTTCCACTGTACCTTCCGCACGAAACGAGACAACTTTTTGGGCTTCGACTCGTTTAAAAACAACCTCTTGTTCTACGTACCCCTTTTGCTCGATCCATAGCAGACGCTCCTTGATTCGATTCAATCGTGCTTGCTCCTCCTCAAGTAGCTGTTCCATTTCCCTTTCTTTTTGCCTGAATATGCCTTGGAGTTGTTCCAGGGACATCTCTTCATGAAGCAATTGCTGAATTTGCTGCAACGTAAATCCCAAGTCCTTGTACATGAGAATTCGATTGAGCGTAACCAATTGCTCTGCTGCATAAAACCGATAGCCCGTCTCTTTGTCGATATCCGCTGGCTTCAAAATGCCAATTTGATCATAAAAACGAAGCGTCTTTAAGGACACTCTGCTCAATCGGGAAAATTCACTGATCTTAAACATGGAAAAACCCCAATCTGTCATTCCCTTGACTTTCCCCTGTACGGGAACGTTTATAGTTGAAAAAAATCATGCTTACAAAGGAGCAATGTGAGATGGATTACGACATTTTTCACTTGGGAGATGTTCGCTTGCAGTCCGGAGTGACACTGCCACATGCATTTATTGCTTACAAAACGTATGGCACGCTCAACGCAGCCAAGGATAACGTCATTATATTTCCTACATCGTTTGGAGACCAGCATTACCAAAACGAATGGCTCATCGGGGAAGATAAGGCTTTGAATCCGAATCAATATTTTATCATCATTCCCAACATGCTCGGCAACGGGCTATCGTCCTCCCCGAGCAATACAGCCAGCCCGTATGATCAGGCCAATTTTCCACACGTTACGATCTACGATAATGTCGCACTTCAGCATCGTCTCATTACGGAGAGGTTTGGCATCAAAAAAATTGCGCTGGCAACCGGCTGGTCGATGGGGGCCATCCAGGCTTTTCATTGGGCGGCGAGCTACCCAGATATGGTCGAACGATTGGCTCCTTTTGCCGGAACCGCAAAAACATGGCCGCATAACATCGTCTTGATCGAAGGGATTCGAGCAGCATTACAGGCCGATGTAGCTTGGAATAACGGGCAGTATACAGCATCTCCCGAGGTTGGCTTACGTACCTTGGGGCGCGTTTATGCAAGTTGGGGGTTTTCACAGCCATTTTACCGCGAGGCATGCTATAAAGCTTTGGGCTATGAGACACTTTCCGAATTTATCTCGGGATTTTGGGAGGAGAGCTTTGTTCCGTCAGATGCAAACGATTTGCTGTCGATGATGTGGACGTGGCAGCATGCCGACATTAGCCAAAATGATAGATACAAGGGAGACTTTGAAGCTGCGTTACGAAGCATTCAGGCACGAACGGTTGTGATGCCTGTACGGACTGATTTGTATTTCACGCCAGAAGACAGTGAATATGAGACGAAGCACATCCCTAACGCTACCTTTAAGCCGATTGAATCAATCTGGGGACACTTGGCTGGGTTTGGACTTAACCCTGTCGATACTGCGTTTATTGATAACACCTTAAAAGAACAGTTGGGGACAAACTGAAAATACGAAGTAGAGGGACACCTATAAAGGTGCCCCTTCCTTATTTTTTCGCAAGGAGTGACTCGACGGATTCAGTTATATCCTCCGGCAGGAACTCTCGAACCTCATCAAGAATATGGCTAATCTTTTCACACTGTTCATCCTTTAATCGCAGATAGAACCTTCTATTATATCCATACAGCCAATGCACGACATACAGGATTGCATCCTCGCGTATTTCTTTTTCCTGCACAGCACATGCCCGTAATAATAATGAAATACTGTCTGCCTTGTTCATCTTCGAAAATAAGAAGAGAATGTTTTTCTTCACGTGAAGGCCTACATCTTTTTCGAGCATCTCCCAGAGCATGTCCGCATGACGAAGCTCTACCCTATCCGCTAGAATTTGTCTTACTTCACGGGATGCGCTTCGTTTATTGGTTTGTAGCGCGCGGATAAAAACTTCGATGTGATCTTCCGGATTCAGCATAGCGAGTGCCTTCACGGCTACTCTTTGTATTCGTTCATTTTCATGCCGCAAAAATGGGAGAATCCATTGATCATCTGCTTTCACACCCGTTTCCCCTACTCCCACAATCGCAATGGGTATCACCTGCTCCTCGGTACCACCCAATTTTTCTCGATAGAAGGCAGCGAAATCGATCTTTTTGTCCCTCAAATAAAATCGAGCCATTTCGCGGATGGATTTATGCCCATCAAGCAGAGCAGCAAGTAACGCATCCGTCGATTCCTCAGGAAAGCGATCCACATAAGCTTGTAGAGCTAGTTGGCGAATAGAAGGAAAAACGTCACGTCGGATTCGACCGAGCCATTTTCGCAGGCGATCATTTTCGTCCTGTTTGCACATATGTCTAACCGTCTGGAGCCTGATCAAGGCATCCTTCTGAATCAAAGCCTCTGCAATGACCTCATCTGGATCGATATCATGTAGGTTGATTGCCAAATCAAAGCAAAATCGCCGAACAACCGGGTCTTTTGAGTGAAACCCACTGCGTAACACATCCCGATTATTTGGATGACGAAACATTGCGTCGATCTCCTCTAGGAAATCAGAGAACTTTTCACGGTTATAGTATGCGGACAAATGCTTCAACAAGAAAATGGATTCGAGAAAGTGTTTCACATAATCTGGACGGAATCTCACCTTACATGCCTTAAACGCCAGATAACGAATTTTAGGCTGCCAATCATTCAAACGGATCAGCAAAAAGGGAATCTCCGCACCCGTAACCTGTTTTAACAACACTTCAATCGCCGCTTCCCTTACATATCCGTTTCGATGGAAGCTACATATCCCGATGAAACAAAGGTCTGACTCGTCGTTTATCGAAAAGTTCCGGATATCCTCCGGCGACAACTCATGCCACGCTGCCAACTGGTTTCTATTTGAATAAGGAGTCAATCTCCGTATGTATTGATCCAAGCCAATTAAATCTGGTTTACGCAGACGCGAGGTTATTTGATGGACAGCCGCAAGTGCTGCCATTCGTACTTCTTCTCTTTTTTCCGAGGCAAATGGTAATAGAAAGGTCAGAGTGATCATGCTCCCCAACTTGCCCAAGGAGTGGAGAATTTCTACTTTTCTTTCGTCCGATCTATACAATTCCTCAAGTAGCCCTTGTTCTTCCGGCGTCATTTGTTTCATGTCGATCCTCCTATGGTACAAAATCATCCAAGATCACTAGGTTATAAAAATTCGAACGTCAATAAATACTCAATTGTATAGTTTTTTATTGACTCGACCGGATGTATATTTAAAGTTTTATCTAATCCGGATTCAATATGGTAATATAAGTTAATAAACCTAAACTAAAACAGGAGTTAACTATGGTTACTTTCTGTATAACACTTTCAATAAAATAGATTTATTAAAATCGTTTGCTTATATTCTTGTATCTATCGTTTTTTGTGCCGTTCTTTTTACAAAATATGGATGGGAACAAGTGTTTGAAATAATATCAACAAGTGAACAGTGGATAAGACAGTGGGTTGAATGGCCAGCTTATTTAGAAATCTTCTTTTTTTATACACTATTTATTTACCTTCTTAGATTATGGTGGGTCAAGCTTTGGAGTCACTTTGGGGATTTATCTGAAGTCGCATATAAAATTTCAACAAAAAAATTAGCCGATTGGGGATTACTTAAGGAACTAATTTGGCTTATAAAATTCTATCATGCTGTTTTTAAGAATATACTTAAGGTATTTCAATCGCGCATCTACTTCCAAAAAAAGTACAATTTTGATAGTCAGACAGGTACATATCTAGCTCAATCTACTTGGGACATTATTTATTACAACGTGAAAACACTACTTTTTAACGTTGTTACTTTTTCATCAGCAGTTATTACCACCTGTATAATTTGGAACATTTCTTTAACCCTCATTTGGCAGGATACACTGAATTTCATTAGTAACACTAGGTTAGATGTAGTTTGGAACGAATACATATCTAAAATGCCCGCTCTGCTTGCTGTGCTTGGCATGATATTTATCTTTATCTACTTGAATGGAACAAAAGGCTTCATTCGTAGAGCCGTTGCTTCTGCTAATAGAAAAAAATTAGAGGAGGTCATAAATGAGCACCGAGAAATTGTATACGGAATAGCTACTAGCCTCCCCATTGCTTTTGACAATTTGGATTACGTAATGTTAAATCGGAGAGGTCTGGCGAGAGCATGGGTGCATAGAACCTACGAAGACAATATTAATCTTCAGCCTTTATTAAATAAATATTATAAAAAATCAATCTACAATATTGATCGGTATATGATGGAGCTGCATAATACAGAAGGTTTACAGACTATTAATAGCAAATTCCAATCAAATCGAGCACTCTACTATGGTCAAGAAATGAGATATTTTATACACTTTTCATCCCTCCTCCGAGGTTATCACCTACTTAGACCTTATAGAGGTTCTTTAAATCGGTTGGAAACTTATTTTTTTACACCCAAAGGGCTTGAAATCTTATATCAAGCTAAGCCTCAAAACATACTTTACATAACAAATATAGAAAACTACAAAGAAAATGAATTAATAGAAGCATTACGTAAAGATGAGGAATTTATGTATGAACTAATCCTTGAAGCAATTGTTAATTCGCTTGAAGCACAGTTCGCACTTCTACAATACGTCGATTCTGCTTCGAGGATTTTACATATGAACAGTGATTATATGGGGCGAAACATTAGAAGTTTATTTAATAAGGACAGTTGGTAACTACTAAACGCCTAGTAAAAATTGCCGTCTTCTATTTAACCACCACCAATAATTAAGCTAACTTAAGAATCGAGATAAATGATGCCCTACATCCTGTCAATCCACCCTGTCACACAGTTTTCATGTACAAATCCCATCATATTTCCCGTAAATTGTAAGTATAAAAAAGGAGGAAGTTCTAAATGGCTACTTTAACGTATCATGTTGCCGTATCGTTAGACAATTTCATTGCCGATCAAGGAATTATGGATGGAAATATTGAAAGCACTCTCTTTTTATTTGAGGGAGAACATGTACCGGACTTTTTATCTGAAATTCAGGAATATGATGCTGTGCTGATGGGCGCCAAAACGTACGAGTTTGGGTTTAAATTCGGTGCCAAGCCGGGCGAACCAGGCTATAAGGGGATCAAGCATTATATTTTCTCAAACTCCATGCAGTTCGAGTCCAATGCAGAAGTCGAGCTGGTCAAAGGCGATGCCGTCGAATTTATCAAAAATCTTAAACAGCAAGAAAACGGCAAGCTGTGGCTATGTGGAGGCGGTGAATTGGCAGGAGCGTTACTGGCACATCAACTGATTGATCAATTAGTGCTGAAAGTGAATCCGGTGATGGTCGGTGAAGGTATCCCTCTATTTGGAAGTGCGAAGCCACGTCTCAAACTCGAGTTAGTAGACATGAAACAGTACGCGAACGGCGTAACGAAGCCTACTTACAACATTGTTTATATATAATCTCGCTTAATAAGAGAAACGGGACCGCTTTATTCGACCCGTTTCTTTACCTTCTGTCATATAGAAAAAAGATGGGGAATCCCCCATCTTTTGATTACGTTACGTCCTGCAGCTCACGAGTTAGAACTTCTGCTGCTTTTTGAATTTCAATTTTCCGTATGCGATGCTTGTCTTTCTTTCTAATCGTAAAGACGAGATCATCGGATTGCCATTGGATACCTTCTTTGAGCGTCGAGTTTTGACTGTATAACCAACCCCCGATGGTATCGAGTTCTTCTTCATTAATATTAGCGTTAAGCAAGTCGTTAACCTCAGAGAGAAGTACCTTTCCGTCTACAATCACATGGCTGTTCTCTTCTACGATTTCGATCTCGGCTTTTTCCTCCGCGTCGAATTCATCACGGATTTCACCTACAATTTCCTCCAAAATATCTTCGATCGTAACCATTCCGGAGGTACCGCCATACTCGTCAATCAGGATGGCGATATGCGTTCTTTGTTTCTGCATCTTTTTCAAAAGGTCTTTTACAGGAGTAGCCTCTGAAACCGTCAAAAACGGTCGGATGAGCTTGGACATATCCAAATTCGGATCATCTGCATAATTCAGAAAGAACTCTTTCGTGTTAATCATCCCGATAATATGATCTTTATTTTGCGAAATAACCGGGAAACGGGTATATTGCTCTTCTTTCATGATTCGCAGGTTTTGCTCAAGGGTATATTCCTTGTGCAAGCAGCTCATATCTGTTCGTGGAACCATAATCTCGCGGGCCAGCATCTCATCAAAAGCAAAGATATTGCTGACGTATCCGTACTCAGACTGATTAATTTTGCCACTCTCATAGCTTTCCGTCAGAATGATTCGCAGCTCTTCTTCTGAGTGACTTTCTTCGTGCTCCTTGGTCGGTTTCATACCAAATGAACGCACAAGCAGAGCAGCAGAGCCATTCAACACCCAGATTG
This sequence comes from Brevibacillus sp. DP1.3A, assembly GCF_013284245.2. Lineage (NCBI taxonomy): Bacteria > Bacillati > Bacillota > Bacilli > Caryophanales > Paenibacillaceae > Brevibacillus > Brevibacillus sp. DP1.3A. Next base: position 6,371,969 of record NZ_CP085876.1, read on the forward strand.
CAGGGTACATCAATTTATAGAACCAAATAATAGGTTTCGCACACAGTAAGCTAACCGCTTCTGCCTTTTGGATCGCCACTGTTTTCGGTGCCAGTTCCCCGACAACCACATGTAGAAACGTAACGAGTGAGTGAGTAAGCAATCACAAACGACAGAACTGCAACGACTTGTTCGGGTAAATAAGGCGTAAGAATTGGGCTAATGATACTTTCAATCGTCGGTTTCCCCAATACCCCCAAGCCAATGGCTGTCAACGTAATCCCCAACTGACACGCTGACAAATATCCATCCAGGTTACTAACTACTATCCATCCAGGTTACTAACTACTTTCTGAACAGCAAGAGCATTCCTTCTCCCTTCCATGACCAGTTGGTCTACACGGCTTGGGCGAAGCTTTACAATTGCGAATTCAGTTGCCACAAAAAAAGCAGTAGCAACAATCAGAAAAGCAATTAGTAACAAATTCATGGTTAGCAATATCCTATCCCCTCTTCATTAGAAGTCTTACGTTTTCATTGTACGAAACTCAGCTCCTTCACATCAACGTTCGCTTATATCCAATTTCGTCTTAATTGTTTGATTATAGGCAGTTTTGCTATTTCAGGTCACTCACCCATATCCTTCCCTTCCTCTTGCTCTTTATTCGATTTTCCCCAATTCCAACACGACCGGACAATGATCGCTTCCCATCACCTGTGAGTCAATTCCCGCCCCGAGCAACGACGGAGCCAATCGCTCAGACGTGAGAAAATAATCAATACGCCACCCGATATTCCGTTCTCTTACCTTCGGCATGAAAGACCACCACGTATATGCATCTGTCTGATCCGGATAAAAATATCGATAGGTATCCACAAACCCAGCTGCCAGCAAACTCGTCATCTTCTCACGCTCTTCAGGAGTAAAGCCAGAATTATTGCGATTGGACTTCGCATTTTTCAAATCAATCTCTTGATGGGCGACATTCAGATCCCCACAAACCAGTACGGGCTTCTTCGCATCTAGCTGCAATAAGTAGTTCCGAAACCGATCCTCCCATTCCAACCGATAATCCAATCTCGACAAATCGCGCTTCGCATTCGGGGTATATACCGTTACCAAGTAGAAATCATGGAACTCCAATGTAATGATGCGTCCCTCAGGCTCATGGTCTTCTTCCAAGCCGTAACGCACAGATAGTGGTTCCATTCTTGTAAAAATCGCCGTTCCGGAATAACCCTTTTTCTCTGCGTAGTTCCAATATTGATGATACTCCTTCCCGATCTCCATCTCGATTTGACCTTCTTGCAGCTTCGTTTCCTGCAAGCAAAATATATCGGCATTCGCCTCTTTGAAGTAATCGTAGAATCCTTTGTTTACACATGCGCGAAGTCCATTTACATTCCAAGAAATCAATTTCATCATCGCTTATCTCCTCGTCGCTATTCGTTAGATTCCATGGTACACTATCTTTGTTTTCAATTATAGGAGGTTACGATGATGGACATTGCAATGGGCATCGCATTCATGAGACTTCGTTAAAATCGACAAGACCCCATGTTGGCTCAACCATTTTCAAAAACGGAATGGGATGGGTTTATTTGTGTTTGATTGATTCTAACTATTCATGAATGAGGTGTTTTTGTTATGTCAAAAAACAATGTAGAGCAAATGCTTGCACTCGCGAAAAATAACGGAATCCTTGTAGACCCAACTACCGTGAAGGTGAATGAATCCGGCTTAGATTTCCTTGCGATTTTTGCAAGTACGATAGATGGCGTTCCATGGGTATTACGCCAACCGCGCCGGGACGATGTCGTGGAGACAGCTCGTTATGAGAAAAAGGTGTTAGATCTCGTTGCCAAACATCTACGTGTCGAAGTACCGAACTGGCAGGTTCACACTTCTGAATTCATCGCTTATCCAATCCTTGGTGGCACACCGATGGCGACGATCAATATGGAAACAAAAAATTATGAGTGGTATTTGAACCCTGAATCTCTACCTGAACTGTGCATACAAACGTGGGCGGAAGCATTGGTGGAATTACACGGTATTCATCATGATCTTGCTCGCGATGCTGGTGTCCGCGTCAAGCAGCCTAGCGAAGCACGAGCAAGCCTTCGAGAAAAGATGAATGAAGTCAAACGCGTCTTTGGCGTTTCTGGGGCGCTATGGGATCGATGGCAAAAATGGCTTGCGGATGACACATTCTGGCCTGCTCACTCTGCTCTTGTGCATGGTGACCTCCATCCGGGGCATATCCTGGTTGCTGAAAACGGAAAGGTAACGGGGCTCCTGGATTGGACAGAGGCCGAGGTCGCTGACCCTGCTATTGATTTCACGGTCTTTTACCTATTGTTCGGAGATACTGGCTTGGTCGATTTCATCCAGCGGTATGAGAAAGCAGGAGGCCGTGTATGGCCGCGTATGCATGAGCATATTGCAGAAATGACATCAGCGTATCCCGTCATCCTTGCCACCTTCGCGTTGAAATCAGGGCTGGAAGAGTTCAAGATCATGGCACGACAAGCTCTAGGTGTCGACGAAAACGGCAAAGAGATCTCTTAATGGATAACCAACCACCGTCCCCGTTTGGAGGCGGTGGTTTTTCTAAGTAAATAGCTACAATGAGCCATTACTGACTTGGAAATAAGGTGTTACAATAAATCGGCTCATTTGGACAATCCTTTACTAAATAGATGGAGTGAATATGATGAAGCGAGGACTTCTTATTGGCATTGGTGCTGTTGTCGTAGTAGCAGGCGTGCTTTCCATTCCTGTTGAGGCTGGCCCCTCACCCGATACACGAATCATATTGGAGCACACAAACAAGACGTATATTTCACCTCCCTGTTATGAGCAAGCAAACAAAACCAACAATCTAGCCGAAGCTGATATTCAAAAAGCGCAGGAATTGAATTATCAGCCAGAATCCAGCTGCACGGCAAATTCACTTGCCCCCAAAAAGCAACCGATTGCTTCTGTACTCGCCGTAAATCTCGGAGTCAAACAAAGCCACTGGGATTGGTAATAGCACTACGTTCTGGTTCACGAATTGTTCAAGTAAAATAGCTCATGTGAGCCATCTCCTTTTATCACCAAAGTTTATATAATCATCAAGAACGTCATCGAGAGGAGTAACCCTGCATGCTTTTTAAGAAGTGGAACCGTAACTTCCACCGTTACATCGGACTCATCGTTAGCCTTTTCTTACTGATGTGGGCCATTACTGGTTTTCTCCTGTTAAATGTCCCTTGGTATCAGGAAAAAGCCACAGACTTGAAAACGACAATGATCGAGGTACCTGCCCAACCAGAAAAGCTAACTATTTCCTATGTGGGTGAGAAGTTAGTAGAAACTGGGGAATATACTTGGGATGAAATCAGATCGATCGCAAAATCAGGTGACTCTTTCAAAGTGTACGTTAGCAGAGAACCAATTCTGCGGCTGACTGTTTCTTCCGAAGGGCACATCACAGCCTTGAAACAAGATCCCATTTTAGATTTCTTCTACGGATTGCATGTGGGCGAATGGGAAGACCTCAATTATGTGACTGTGTTAGAGATTATCTCCATCTTAACCGCTTTTCTTGTCGTATCCGGGCTTATTTATTTCCTGCCCAAACGCTGGTTTAAGAAACGTGAAAAGAAAATATAAAGGCTTCGTCCATAAAAAAAGAGCGTTAGCTATAGCAGCTAATGCTCTTTTTTTGATTAATAGTACGGAGAAATCATGATGTAAACAATAACGCCCGTCGCACTGACATACAGCCACATCGGCATCGTCCAGCGGGCGATTTTTTTATGTTTTTCCACTTTCATGTTGAGTCCACGTGCAGTCGTAATCAGCGCAAATGGAACGATAATCGCCGACAACAAAATATGTGTAATCAAGATGAAGTAATAGATCGGACGCACAATTCCCTCTCCCCCGAAGGAAGTGCTAGGTGCCATTCCGTGGTAGATCACATACGAAACCAAGAAGAGAGCTGTTGTGGAGAAGGCTGCAAAAATATATCCTCGATGCATCTTCATGTTTTTGTACTTCACGATGGAAACAAGCGCGGCAATCAAAAATATAAAGGTAAAACTGTTCATGACCGCATTAAAAAACGGCAGAAACGTCAGGTCGAGATGGCTGAAATCATTGTTCTTCGGCATGAAGTACAAGATGGCGACAAGCGTGTTAATCGCTATGGTGAGAATAACGATAATCGGTGTATAGTTGCGTTGTTTCATTCTTATGCTCCTTTTTTCTCAGATCATGAATGAGTATCCCGCTTTAGTCTACCCATTGACGAGCCCGGACATTGGCAGCTGAAGACGGTTAACCAGTCCAGTCATCCTAATGATAAACGAAGTAGGTATGCCGTACAAAGGCGATTTGATGAACAAAAAAAGGACCAACAAATGTTGGTCCCTTTCGTTACTACTTGTTTGATTGCTCGTCCAGTGGTACGGCCTTGCTAACTCCTAGTGCAAAAAAGCTGATGACCACAATCGCCAAGAAGACAATCCCGGCAATTAGGGAAACACGTGTGTCATCATTGATCCACATACCGATGAGTACCATGATGAGAAAAGCAATGGTCAAATAGTTGCTCACTGGGGCAAAAGGCATTTTGAATGGATGGTTGTCCATCTCAGCACCTTTTGCTTTTCGGAAACTGATTTGACTGATCAAAATGACAAACCACGGTACCATACCAGGCAACACACTCGCACTGTACACATACACGAAGAGATTTTCTGGGGCGATATAGCTTAAGATAACGCCAATACCCAGACCGATCAGCACACCAATCGTACCTAACAACGGCACACCATTCGAAGACAGCTTCGTAAAAACTTTCGGCGCTTGGCCATTAACGCCTAAGGTATACAGCATACGCCCTGCACTATAAATCCCACTATTACAGCCAGACATAGCAGCAGTGATCACAACAAAGTTAATGATACCTGCAGCTGCGGTAATACCAATCTTCGCAAAAGTAGCAACGAACGGACTGCCGATTGCCTGCAATTGATCCCAAGGGTAAACGGTTACAATAACAAAGATCGCACCGATATAGAAAATCAAAATACGCCAGATAATGCTTTGGATCGCACTCGTTAATGTTTTTTTCGGGTCTTTTGCTTCCCCTGCGGTAATCCCGATGAGCTCGACACCTTGATACGCCCCAATCACCAAGGAAAGGGCAAAGAAAAAGCCTGTCCAACCGCCCGTAAAGAATCCGCCATTCTCCCACAGATTCGATAATCCGATTGCGTTTCCACCATTTCCAATGCCAAAGAAAATCAATCCAAACCCTGCAATAATCATCAAAACGATCGTTACAATCTTGATCATGGCAAACCAAAACTCAAATTCACCAAATGATTTTACCGAGACCAAGTTTGCTGCACCGAGAATCACCATGGCAATAATGCCTGGAATCCAAGGCGGTAAATCCGGAAACCAATACTGCATATACTGTCCGACGGCGATGATCTCTGCCATCCCGACAATGACCCACTGGAACCAGTTACTCCAAGCCGTCATATATCCTGCTAACGGGTGGATATACTTATGCCCAAAGGTCGCGAATGAACCCGTACTCGGTTCCATATACAACATTTCACCCATTGCACGCATGATGAAAAAAATAAAAATTCCTACAATTGCATAAGCTAGCATGACAGATGGTCCTGTCCATTTAATCGTGCTGGCAGACCCCATAAATAGCCCAACACCGATCGTACCGCCCAGAGCAATCATCTGAATATGACGGGCTTCCAGGCCTCTCTTCAGTTCTTTGTTTTCCACGTAAGCTTCTTCTTCCTCTCTGCTGTTGGCGGTATTTTAGGAAAGCCATCATAAAAAGCATTCCTAATCGTTAGTAAGATTATTCCTTTTTCTTGCGTTGTGCTTCACTTCCGAATTGTTTGTTTATTTGTAAAATAAATTTCACTAACGTTAATTATTATATTCACTTTATAAACAATTTGTAAATCGATATGTTCAAGAAAAATATAACCAAATATATATTACTGAAAAAACATTTTCTTCTAAACTAGGTTACATGATAGAAAAGCACAACAATCGCCGAGATCTCCCTCGATCAGTTGTTGTGCTTTTTGTCTCATTGATTATTTAGGATTAAGCGCTCTTGCCATCGCATCTACATAGCTTTGGCCGGCACGCTGGCTCACTTCCGCTTCGGGGACAAACACTTCAAAACAGTGGTAGCATCCGGGATACAGATGAAATTCTACGTCTACCCCTGCTTGTGCAAGCCGCGTCACATATTCGATCGTCTCATCTCGGAACAAATCGAGCTGTCCTACGCACGTATAAGTCGGTGGCAGCCCCGCCAAGTTTTCTGCTCTCGATGGCACCGCATATGCGGATAGCTGACTGTCGTCGGCACCTTCGCCCAGGTACATACTCCACGCAGCCAAATTGTTTGTTCGGTTCCAGGTTGCATTTTCAGCCTCAATTTCATAGCTCGACGCTGTACGATTACGGTTGTCGATCATTGGATACAACGGCATTTGGAAAATAAGGGATGGTCCACCTTTGTCGCGAGCCATTAAGGCAAGTGCTGCGGTCAGCCCCCCTCCCCCGCTTGCACCAGCAATCGCAACCCGATCCAAATCGATGCCGAGTGACTCAGCTTCGTCTGTCATCCACGTTAAACCGGCGTAACAATCATGGATGGCAGCTGGATAGGGGTGTTCGGGAGCCAGACGATAATCGACCGATACGACGACACAATTAGCCGCTTGTACGAAGCGTTCGCATAGAGCGTCATCCATATCAGGGTGCCCCATCACATAGCCTCCTCCATGAATCCACAGCATGGCCGGAAGCTTACTACCTGTTCGCTGGACGGGCTCGTATATTTTAGCTAGCATCTCTCCTGCTGCGCCCGGAATCATTCGACTTGTGGTACGTACGTGCTCTGACTTCACAATAGGCGGATTTCTCAGCATGGCCCTGCTCGACTCCAAATTTTCTTCGAGTTGAAAACCAGGGAATTGCGCTAATGTTTGCCTTAATTCCGGCAGTACTCGACGATGAAAATCCACGTGAATCCCTCCATTAAGCAAATGTTGATTCTTGCTGTGACTCTGCTTCCCACTTGGTTATTTCCTCTCGCACCCGAGGCGCTACCTCTGTTCCTAGCAGCTCAATGGCTCTCATTACCTGATCATGCGGCATTGTCGATATCGGCACATACATCATGAAGCGTGTCATGCCTACTGTTTTGCGAAGGTGGATGATCTTTTGGGCCACCGTCTCTGGATCACCCACATACAATGCCCCTTCGAAGCTGCGTGCGGCATCGAAGCTAGCACGGTTATAATACGCCCAGCCCCGCTCCCTTCCGATTTTGTTCATTCCTGCTTGTGTAGAAGGAAAAAATGTATCTGCCGCCAGTTCCGTATCTTCTGCAACAAATCCAAGTGAATGAGACCCAACCGTTAATCGCGATACGTCATGACCAGCGTGCATGGCCACCTTCTTGTAAAGCTGCACAAGTGGTGCAAACTGCCGCGGACTTCCACCAATGATCGCTAGCATTAATGGCAATCCCAGCAGACCTGCACGAACAACAGATTCCTGATTGCCTCCGCTACCAATCCATATGGGTAAAGGATTCTGAACAGGCCGTGGATACACGCCCAAATTATGAATAGCTGGCCGATGACCGCCCCTCCAGGTTACTTTTTCGGACGCCTGTATTTTCAGGAGCAGTTCCAAATGTTCTTCAAACAGCTCTTCATAGTCATTCAAGTCATAGCCGAACAGGGGAAACGACTCGATAAAGGAACCGCGTCCCGCCATAATCTCTGCCCGTCCATTCGAAATGCCATCCAGTGTCGCAAAATCTTGAAAAACACGCACTGGATCAGCCGACGAAAGCACTGTCACTGCACTCGTCAGCCGAATCCTTTTTGTCAGTGACGCTGCCGCAGACAGCACCATTGCTGGAGAAGAAGCTGCATAATCCTTGCGATGATGTTCACCTATGCCAAATACATCAAGCCCAACCTGATCAGCGAGGACGATTTCCTCGACAACTTCACGCAATCGCTGTGCGTGGCTTATCACTTCACCTGTCTGAACATCCGGCGTCGTTTCCACAAACGACGTAATACCAATCTCCACAGACCATCTCTCCTTTTGCAAAAATGTATATCAGTCAACAGCTCATGAAACGCGTCTGGTCACTGCCCAATACACCAGAGCCAAAGCACTGACAGAGGCTCCGAGCAAGCATACTCCCTCCCAACCAAAATGCGCATATGTATAGGTCGAGGCAATGGAGCCAGTAGAAGAGCCGATCGAATAGAAAACCATATACCCCGCCGTGAGCCGACTCCGCGCCTCTGCACCCAGGGTGAAGATCATACTTTGATTCGTAACATGCACGGCCTGTACCGCCAAATCAAGCAAAACTATACCTATCGCCAAGGCAAATAAGGACTGTTCTGTATAGCTGATTAACAACCAGGATAGTAACAATAGGCTCAAAGCAAAGCCCGTCGTTCTCTGTCCATAGCCTCGATCTGCAAGCTTCCCTGCCCTTGCTGCTGCTAACGCTCCGGCAACTCCTGCGAGGCCAAACGCCCCGATCGCCGTATGCGACAGAGATAATGGTGGCGCACTCAGAGGCAGTACCAATGGCGTCCACAAAATACTAAAAGCAGCAAAAATCAGCATAGCCAGAACAGAGCGAATACGTAATAGCCTTTCTTGTGCGAACAACATCAGTACCGACCTAAGCAACTGGAGATAGGATAGCGACTTTACCTCCCGCTCCCTATTTGGCAATACCCGAAATAATACGCAAACCATTACCAATAGAAATGCAGCAGAGACTAGATATACAGAACGCCACCCCGCAAGATCTGTTAATATCCCCGCAATGGTTCGCGCTAGAAGTATGCCAATGACGATTCCGCTTGTAACTACTCCAACTACTCGCCCTCGCTCAGCAGGGTCAGCCATTGTCGCCGCGAATGCAACGATCGTCTGCGTCACAACGGCAAGTAATCCTATTGCAGCTATACCTGTGAATAGTACCGTGCTGGTGGAGGCAGTCCCTACGATAACCAGCGCTACCACAGATAAAAACATCTGACCGATAATCAGGCGGCGCTGGTTCAATAAATCGCCAAGCGGCACAAGCAATAACAGTCCTACTGCATAAAAGATTTGGGTAAGGGTAATGAGAATCCCAATGATGGAATAATCAATCCCGAACTCAATCGACAAATGATCAAGTAGTGGTTGCGCGAAGTAAATATTCGCAACTGACATCCCGCAAGCAACCGCGAACAATAGTGTTACATAGCGAGGCATGGGAGAGCCTTGCACTGAATCCGCCTTCCTATCGGCTTTAGCCGTTACTTTTTCAATAACTTCCTCCATCTGACTTCACCTTAACTCCTTTCATTTTTTCGTTTAGAACAAAATAACATACCGATCAGTACGTTATTGTGCCCAGTAAATATATCCCACTATTTCTTTTTCTGTCAACAGCATTCTTTTGACACTAGGATATACCGTCGATAAATTGACAAAACAGATAAAAAACAATAAAATATAAAATACCATTCAGTACAAAATCTCTATTGACCGTTACATAGATTCGAATACTTGAGTAATGAGAGGAACTCTTTATGGCAAGAACACGCGAATTTGACGAAGAAAAAGTACTAGATGCAGCTATGCAGCTCTTTTGGGAGAAGGGGTATGAAGCTACCTCATTAAGTGATTTAACTTCCCGAATGGGTATCCAGCGCCCCAGTATTTACTCGACCTTTGGGGACAAAAAAGAATTGTTCGAAGCCGCACTACGCAGATACACGATGTCTCGTGCTTCCGAGATACGAACGAAGCTTCAAAACCAGCCATCCGTAAAAGCGGCATTTCGCCTTTTTTTTAAAGAGGTGGCCGATGAGGAATATACGGAAGGTCTCAGCCGAGGATGCTTTTGCATTAATACCATGGTCGAGCTAGCCCCTCATGATGAGAAATTTGAGATTTTGACAAGGGAACACCAAATGTACCTCTCAGTCATCTTTCAAGAAACGATCGAGCGAGGTATCCAATCAGGTGAACTCGATTCGAGTATAGACGCGAAAGCTACCGCACAAGCGCTTATCGTATCGTTAATTGGACTGACCGTAATCATGAAATCTCGTCCAACTCGATCATTTGTTGATAATTCGATAGAAGTTACACTTACGTTACTTAGATAACTATATGGATCAACTTGGACAAAAAAAGACCAACATATGTTGGTCCTCTTTCTCTTTATCACTACAACTACTGTTAGCGCTCCAATTTAAAACGCTGCACCAATGACTGCAACTCTTCAGCAATGTTGGCAAGATGCCCTGCCGAAGCCGCCACTTCCTCCATCGAAGCATTCTGTTCTTCACTGGCCGCTGCGACTTGGTCGACCTCTTGTGCAGTGGCTTGGCTCATGGCGCTCGATTCACCAAAGGCTACAAGCATCGCTGTATTTGAATGCATCAACCCTTCGCTGACGTGGGCTACTTGCGCGAGGTGCGCATCAATGTGGTTAATGGCCTCATTCATCTCCGTAAAACGCTGCTCAACCGATTGTGTCAAATCACTTCCCGCTGTAGCAGAATCCACGCCTTCCTCCGTGCGTCTTACCATGTGAAGGACGCGATTCTGAACCTCGCCGATCAGACTGTCGATCTTTTCAGCAGCAGCACCTGTCTGATCAGCCAGCTTGCGTACCTCATCAGCGACGACAGCGAACCCGCGGCCTTCTTGCCCGGCACGTGCCGCTTCAATAGCTGCATTCAACGCTAGCAAATTCGTCTGAGAGGCGATATCTTGGATGAAATTCGTCACCCCGCTAATTTCTCCAGCAACCCGTTTTAACTCCTCCATCTCATCTTTTGAACGAGTGGAATGCTCCACGATCATATTCACCTGTTGTCTCGCCGCTCCGAGGGACTCCTCTCCGGTGTTGGCCAGACTGGTGATGACCTGCGACATTTCCGTGCTCTCACGCAGGATGCGGATGGCATCATCCAGCTCCTGTTGCGCTTGAGTCGCCGATTGCTTCACGGTATCTATACTCCGATTCATATCGGAAGACATGGACGCTATTTCTTGCATGGAAGCAGCCACTTGTTCAATCGTTTGCACATTCTCCTCCGAATTCGCAGACAAATGCTGGGAGGAAGCAGAGATTTGCTCGGAATGATCGGTAATTTGACGCAGGACATCGGACAACGATTGCGACATCGTATTGAAGTTGGATTGCAGCTGCCCTATCTCATCCGTTCTTCCACTCTCGATAGACCGGACTGTCAAATCCCCCTGCGCGATCGAGTCGGTCAGTTGCTTCAATTGTAGGATTGGTCGCACCGTGCGTTTCATGAATATCCAAACGAACAGGGCAATAAGGGCAAGCAATAGTACGATGAACAAGAACGAAGTCCGCAACAGTGGCCCCGTTTTTTGATTGATTTCACTCCAATCAATCACGGAAACGACATTCAATCCGAGCGAATTTTGCTTGTTGAAATGATAATATTCACGAAGCTCGTCATCATCCATTTCGAAAGAACCCTGCTCTTGATCACGCATCACTTGGAAGCGCACGTCTTCAAGCGGCTTGCCTTGTGGGAATCGCGGATGCGACAGTGTCACGTTATTCTGATCGAACAAGCTGACATATCCCTTTTCCCCGATCTTGTACGTCTTTACCAGCTCGTTTAAGTGATCGATAGAAACGTCGATTCCCGCTACTCCTGTACCGTCCGAGAGCGTCTTGGCAAACGTAATCACGTAACTTCCGCTCACCGCGTCGATATAAGGTGGCGTCACAATGACCTGCCCCTTATGCTGCATCGCTTGCTTGTACCAATCGCGAGTAGTCGGATCAATTTCCTTTTTCGCCGAGTTGTAGTATCGATTGTCGTAGTACATGAACGCAGCCAAAACATTGTCGATGTCTTTCTCTATATTGCGGATGCGATCATAGATATACGTATCCGCATTTTGCCCCGGCGGAACTTGAACATCCGCAAAGCTATCGATCGTAACAGAATAATCCTGGTACGAATTATTGAGTACTTGTGTAATCATCGTGGTAACCGATTCGACTTGGGACAACAATTCGCGCTCTAACTGGTTGCGCGCCAGTTGTGTTAAGGTCAAGCTCAGAACGACAGAGGGAACAACAATAAGCAAGACGAGAAAAAATAGGATCTGCTTGGATAGCGATGCTTTATAACTAGTAATCATTTTCTTAATCATCTGTGATGACTCCTCTCTAGTGAAGTAGAATAACGAGTTGCAGCCCAAACAACGCCTCACCGGTCGTCAGAAGGCGCGTTCCTATTAGGCCAGATTCATACCTATGCCCACCTTTTCCACATGGGCTTTTCTGCAAAGTATATTTTCCCTGTTAGTATCTATTTGAAACTTCACGGCATTAAATAAGTACCATCGATTGGTCGTTTTCAGAGGAAAATACCGGGAAATCCGGGGAAATGGCTATTCATGTGGCTGTTAAACAGTTGTTTGAAACTACCTAGTTGTTCACGATACCGTTTCATCCGCACTCGTCACAGCTGCATTTTTCATCATATAATGAATTATTGATATTTCAGTAACTCCCTACCTACCAAACATACGGAGCTGGTTAACCCTATGAATATCCTTGTAACCGGAGCAACAGGTTTTCTCGGAAAAAAACTATCCCAAGATCTATTAAACGAGGGTCATACCCTTTACTTACTCGCTCGAAATGAAAAAAAGGCAAGCGATTTGTTGCATAGCTTTGCCGAAAAACACCGAGCACGGGTACATATTTTACTAGGTGATGTTTCGAAAAAAGGCTTGGGCGTCTCTGAAAATGATCTAGGACAGCTCAACCGAAAAATAGATGCGATGTACCATATTGCCGCATACCTGTCCTTCGATCCCGCTCAGAAACCACAGACGTACGAGGTAAATGTTGAGGGAACAAAAAATACGTTACAATTCGCAGAAGCCATTGGCTCGCCCCGCTTTATCTATGTGAGTACGGCTTATACCATCGGCACCGAAACAGAAGGACAAGAAGCGCTGTACAGCCCGGAACGCTCCTTCGTAAACAACTACGAAGAGACAAAATGCTTGGCAGAACATCTCGTCTTCTGCTACAGCGACAAAATGGAGACCATCATTGTCAGACCGTCGATCATTATCGGTGATTCCAAAACGGGCGAAGCCGATACCAATTTTGGCTTGTATGGATTATTAAAAGGTCTTCGCGTGCTGAAAAGAAGAGCGTCCCGAGCAGAAGGCTGGGAAAATCAAAAGTACCGGATCTTGGTGGATGTCGACGTGAACTCGAACCTCGTTCCGGTTGATTATGTCTCTTCTGTCTTGCTCGCTGCACTTACCCATGGCGAGCATAAGGAAATCTATCACGCTACCAATCCTGTTCCCCCTACCCAACAATTGGTGGTCGATTGCATCAAAGAGGTCTTGGATTTTCCGAATCTAGTTCCTGTTCCATTTGAAACAGACGAGCTGTTATCAGAAGAAGAGAAAACCTTTAATGCATCTATGAGCTTGTTCCATTCATATTGGAAGCGGAGTATCTCTTTCCCGAATGACAACACCAAGAAACTGCTGCAAAAAGTGGGTCAAAGCGAATTGCAGATGGATAAAGAGATGTTGATTGGGATTATGAGTGGATTTCAGAAGCAGGCTGTGCTTACGTAGGTAGTTGCAGAATGAATAACCCTGTAACAGCAAGATGAGTTTGCCGTTACAGGGTTTGTTTTTGTTTAATCACACGTTTCCTTTTACTGGATGTTACCACTTCTATGCCTAACCACGGTAACCGAGTTAGTCGGTGTGTGCGACGGCGCGGATTTCAATCAGTTGGTGAGGAAACGCAAGACCAGACACGCCGATGAGGGTACCGGCCGGACGATGGTCGCCCACATACTCTTTGTACAGACCTACGCACTGCTCGAAATGCTCTTGCGGATTAGTCAGAAAGATCTCCATCTCAGCGATGTTCGACCTCGTAACATCAAATCCCGCCAGCACGCGATCGAGGTTCTCCAACGTCTGCCGGGTTTGTGCCTCGAAATCGCCCTCGCCAACGAATGCGCCCTGCATATCGTGAGAAAATTGCCCCGAAATGTAGATGGTACCATGGACGCTATAACCTTGTGTGAGGCCGAAACCTTCTTCCCAAGCGACACCATGATTGTAGGTTTTGACATGAGTCATTTTGTTCTCTCCTTTACTGAAAGTAAGGCTAGAATAAAATGAGTTCACATAAAAAAATAGTACGCACTTTATTGATAGCTACTACCAGAAAGGATAGTGAAAAACCAAAACCGTTAAATGCATTCCAGTTTTTACCAGTAAAATTTAAGGAGTTCAATAAGACAAAAGCGAATCCGCACATACAATATTTTCCATGAAAGGGTGTTTTGTTCATGCTTAAAAAAGGTATGGTTTCTACTTTGGGTCTACTAGTAGTTACAATGTCTCTATCCATTCCTACCCAGGCTGCTGAACTCACAGCCTCTTCTCAGGAAACGTTACTTCAAAATAAATCAACCGACTCTCGTAAAGTATCAGGAATAGCTAGTGTTAATTTTGGAGCTACAAGAACGATTTCAAAATCGACTCCCATTCCTTCAGATTGGGTCATTACAACAGTAATGAGTGACTACTACGTCAGTATGTAGGAGGGGCAAGCTATGGAACGACAGTACAGACCACAAAAACTACCCCAATACCACCAGGTTGGATCATTACAACCGCTACATCAGACTTTTATATCCTTACTTATAAAGGATAGTGGTACTCAGATCTAATTTGCATAATAACAATGACACCCATCCGTGAGAGCGGGTGGGTGTCATTGTTATTGGGCTTAAATCGTTATACTATCTTAGCAACAACTCGAAAGAATCATGAGATGTGTTCGAGAAAAATAAAGTCTTAGACTGAAGTAGTGGATTTGAAGCTATATTTCTTTTCTTTTATTTTGCAAAAACACCTACCCAACAATAAGAAAACCCCAGTTATGACCAATTTAATTGGCCAACTGGGGCTGCTCTTTTACTTTTGTTGAGTGACAAACCTATTCTAAAGTTACAAACATCACTTAACCAAAAGGTTGTTCATGTTTAATAAGGTCTGTCACTAATGTTATTAGTGGTGACTTTACTCCATGTAACCAATCCAAAAACCAGATGACTCCCTCTCTATTTATTGTGCTCACGAAAAATAGGCATTTTTGTATAGGTCATCGACTATGCACGCACAACCAATTACCCATATATTACCAGAATGTCGTAATTTATTATTACCGAGGTGAGGTATTATGACGTATCAACATGATGATCACTTTGATTACTTTAATGATCCAGGTTTATTTTATGTTCCCGCTCAAACGCATCGAAGAAGAAATCCACGAATGCAGTGCGAAATTCGTCCTAGCGGCCGGAGGGAATGTAAAATTAATATCTTCTGGTTAGATGACGAAATTAAGAAATTCGGACGTAGAAATCATTTTTACAGAACAAACTTTGGACAATACAATCAAGTACTATTTCAACTTAATAATGTTGATACAGGGACAGGTATGGTTGATATAACAGTATTCCCTGAGAGAGGCA
Organism: Brevibacillus sp. DP1.3A; assembly: GCF_013284245.2. NCBI lineage: Bacteria > Bacillati > Bacillota > Bacilli > Caryophanales > Paenibacillaceae > Brevibacillus > Brevibacillus sp. DP1.3A. The sequence goes on from NZ_CP085876.1 coordinate 6,387,629, forward strand.
ACCCGATTGTAATGAGCGTTCATGCAGATGATATGGTCGGTATCCAGTATGTGGGTTCACAATTCCCCGAGCAACGACGTCGGCCACCAGAGTGGTATTGTGCAGTAAATCCTTACGATGAAAGATGTTGGTAAGGCAATATTACTGCCCCTCTACTTGGGGCGTTTTTCTTTTTTATCTATCGGTCTATTTGATATTAGTACCGAAATGTTGAGTAACCAAGAGTAAAACCCTCCCCGGTCAGATGAAGTGCACCCCTTAAAGTAGACATTGGAAAAACCCCTGCGGTTTACCGATGAAAACTTTAGGGGGTGTATTTTTATGCCAGCAAAGAAAGGGCAGAAGTTTAAGCATTATAGTGAAGAACTTAAGTTGCAAGCAATTCAGATGAGATTAAAGGGTGTTTCCAAACGGGTGATCATGGAAGAATTGAAAATTCATGATGAGGACCGACTAAAGGTCTGGATGCGGAAGTATAGGAAACTCGGAGAGTTTGGTCTTCTAGATCAACGTGGCCGTCGCGAAGAATACATAGATGCAAACAGATATATCGAAAAGTTAAAGCGGGAGAATAAGATGCTAAAAAAGTGCTTGGAAATCTGGATGCGGGAGGTGCAGTCCATAAGTATGCCGCAATCAAGAAAGCAGCAGGAGAATACACCATCAGTGAGCTCTGTAAGCTGTTTGGCGTCTCAAGAAGTGGATACTACGCATACTTAAAACGCCAAGGAATAGATCGGGACAAGTCTATGAAAGATTTAGTCCAGGCTGTGTATAAGAAGTACCACGGTAAATATGGGTATAGACAAATCCAACTATTTCTCCTGCAAGATCATGGGGTGTGGGTCAATCATAAGAAGGTACTACGTCTCATGCAAGAAATGGGGCTCCGTTCTCGAATACGTCGCAAGTATCGTTATCACCTTGCTTCATCGGTTGGGGGGCGAGTTGCCCAAAATATTCTACAGCGTAATTTCAAAGCAGATGTGCCCAATCAAAAGTGGGTAACGGACGTCACACAGTATCGTGTCTCGGATACTTGGCTCTACCTGTCTGCTATTAAAGATTTGTTTAATAACGAAATCGTGGCCTATCACATGGATGTTCGCAACGACAATCAATTGGTCCTACGGACCTTTGAGAAAGCTTTTGAAAAGACGAAAGACGTGACTGGACTGATCGTTCACAGCGATCAAGGATTCCAATACACGTCCTACGCTTACCACGACATGCTGCCAAAGGTTGGCGCCCAAATCAGCATGTCTAGAAGAGGCAACTGTTATGACAATGCCTCGATGGAGAGCTTCTTCTCGCATCTTAAAACGGAAGGGCTCTATCCTTATGATATCCGAAGTATCGATGAGGCACAAAGGCGAATCGAGAAGTACATTGACTTCTACAACAAAAATCGCCCGCAGAGAAAATTAAAAAAGCTGACGCCTGTTGAATTCAGACGCCAGCTAGTGGCCTAACGGCCCGGGTTTTTCTTACTGTCCACTAAACGGGGCCTTGACCAACATTTGTTTCGGGGTTTTTTTCTTCTACGTTAATTTTTCTACAATGAACGTGAGTTGCGCTTCCAAGGAGATCGGGTCATTAAAATAGGAGCCTTTCTGATCAATCTGAAAAACCTTGTTATTTTTTACTGCCGACAAGCCTTTCCAAACGTTTGTACCGTATACACTCTCCGGGTTGGCATCATCTCCGGACCATGCACTGGTAAAAATGTAGTCTCCCGCAAAGTCCGGCAGTGTTTCAAGCGAGACCTCCGCCCAGCCGGTATTGCTATCAATGGTTTCTTTTTGTACGGCATTCGGAGCCTTCAACTGGAATTCACCGTAAAGGATGTCTCCACCCCTTCCGAAGTTGTGCCCGAACGCATAGATCCCCTTGGCGTATGGCTGTAGAATCGAAACGGTTTTATCTCCTACCGCAGCTTGCACCTTTGGTTTTGCCTCAGCCATTTTCTTGTCCCAATCGACAATCCACTCATTCGCCTTGTCTTCTCTTCCTGTCATTTTGCCAAACTCCCGCAGTTCCTCGCGGATTGGCTTCTTACCGTATGGAATCACTACCGTTGGAGCTATTTTAGTGAACTCCTCGATATTCTTATCCCCTTCAAACACGATAAGTAAATCTGGATTCATCGACAGTACTTTTTCTACCGATGTTCCGTCGCCTACGCTTTCGATACCATCCAGCTTCCCTTTAAAATACGGGTTTCCCATAGCATGGTCCGTGATACCGATAGGCTTGACCCCCAGTGTCAGAAAATGTCCAACATAGCTGTCTGCAAGTATCACAGCCCTTTTTGGGTCCTTCGGAATTTTCACAGTGCCATTAAATGCTTGGTAGTTGATATATTCATTGTTACTCTCGTTAACTGAACTGTCCTGCGCAGGTTGAGCAGTTGGATTGGCTGGCGTCTGTCCGCAGGCTGATAACATGCTGATCATGGCCATAATAAGGGCTATCATTATGATCTTATCTAAACCTGATTTTCTCATTCTCAAAAAGAACCTCTCCCTCAACGGAACTTGAAATTGATAATCATTCTCGTGAATTTTAGCATAAAGAGCTTGCTCTGCCCATCTTTTTCGTTCTCCGAGATACTATTTACAATTCGTCACAAAAAAAATGCCGCGAAGCATGTTCGCGACATTGGTAGCTTTATTTTTTTGGCTTATTTCGTTACTTTGTGAAGACCGAACAGCATGAGGACATCATTATCGTTAGTCTCATACTCTTTCACTTCACCTTTAAAGGAAGTTTCTTTGACAACAATCTTGCTGCCTGTCGCATTTGGTTTCATTTCAATCATATAGGAAGATAGATTAAGATCAGCTGCCGTTATACCTAACTTCTCGGAGAGATCTTTAACCGTGGCCTTGTGCTCACCTAGTTGACTGTCTTTAATGGTTACTGCCTGGCCATCCTTAGAAAAAACGAATGCAATCGTTAGGTCTAGGTTACTTTTTTCCGCAACGTTTGCTTTTGCATCTACTGTTGTAGTTGCATACGGTATAACAGTACCAATCACTCCAGTAAGTAACAAAGCTGATGCAGTTGTCATCCATTTCTTTTTCATTGGTCTCGCTCCTTTTCATTCCTTTTTTGTGTGCAAGTAAATCTCTTACTTGCTAAATCTAGGGTAAGATGAAATGTTAAACAAAATTGTGGGGTAAAACTAAAATTTTCCTTAAATCATCGCGCTTCCTCGGTTCTCAGAGATACCATTTTCAATCTGTCACAAAAAATGCCGCGAAGTATGTTCGCGACATGTGAAAGCCTTATTTTTTGCCGAGCTCCGGCTTGTCTTGGTAAAAGAAATTCGGCGTATGGTTTGTGTTATCGTACAGACTGTGGAAAATGTGGGTAGCTGTTCCGGAGATCGGTGGAACCAGCCATGTCCAGTCACCAGTAACGGGTCGACCACATTTCTCTTCTCTTTCCTCGAATCGCTTGAATTGCTGGCTCGCCGTATGGTGATCGACAATCGATACTCCTTTTTCCTTGAAGGAATGCAGGACGGCTACGTTCAGCTCGATGAGCGCTTTGTCTCTCCAAAGTGTCGCTTCCTTGCTCGTATCGAGCCCCATGACCTCTGCGACCTTTGGCAGCATGTTGTATCGCTCTTGGTCAGCGAAATTGCGTGCACCGATCTCCGTCCCCATGTACCAGCCGTTAAAAGGCGCGGCCAAATAGTCGATACCGCCAATCTCCATGCGCATATTCGAAACAATAGGAACCCCATACCATTGCAATTCCATATCAGCAAAACCCGGCAAATCGGGATGCACGATCGGCACCTCCAAGACCAGCTCTTGAGGAATCTCAAAAAACTGCGGCGTCCGATCTCCAATTTGCACGACAAGCGGCAAAACGTCGTAGTTTGTGCCTTTCCCTTGCCATCCCAAGCTCTCACATAGCTTCGTCAGCGAAAGCGAAACTGGATCACCCAATACACCGTACTCTGTCTCGTATCCCGCGTAGCGAATTAGCTGGTCATTCCAGATGCGCATGGGAGCTCTGCCTGCTACAGCAGGTGCAAAAACCGTGATGGTCGGGCGAATTTTCCCGTCATTGGTGGCAAAGTCGATGTGTCGGAGCATGGCCTGCGCCATCTCTTCTTCTGTTTCGACGTGCCGCTCATCTATCACAAGTAACGATTCCCAAAAGAATCGCCCAATACATCGATTGCTATTGCGCCAGGCCATTTTTGCTCCGTGCCGAAGCTCCTCAGCTGTATGCTCATAGTATCCCTGCTGATGAATCAGCTGTCGTACTTCTTGTAGCCGTTGCTCGGTTTCGTCCGTTGTCTTGTCCAGTTCACGATAGCATGTCCGGATAAATTGCTCTGCCGCTTCCATCAATTGAATGGGTTCCATATTACCCTCTTTTCACGCTGAAGGGTGTCACTTCGCTGTTATTTTCTTCATCGTAGAATTTTGTTACCTACATTATAAAATTACTCGGGCTTGATTACCAATCATGTAGGCATATGGACACATATCTGTAAGAAACACGGAAGCATTCAACCTAACTGTAACGTCAGGGTCTTTTCGCCGATGAATAAATAAAGATCACCCAGAGAATGTCAAGAAAGGAAGGTAAGTACATGAAACGCATCATTCTCTTACTGGCACTTATTTTAGGACTAACGACCTTTCAACAACCTGTAGCACTGGCAGCACCAGCATTTAAAGATGTCGATCCCGAGCAATATGGCTGGGCAATGGACGCTATCTCCTTCATGGTAGACAATGGGGTCGTCAGCGGCTATCCCGATGGAAGCTTTCAGCCCGGAAGATGGGTGGACAAAGCTGAAATGACGGTGATGATCTATCGCCTGTTTGATCGCTACAGACCTTTCGATCCGAATGGTAACTACTATATCCCAGATTTCCAAATTGATCACTTTGCCGATGTGCCGAAAAACCACTGGGCCTATAAGGAGATCAGCTCAATCGTGACAATGGAATTGGCTAATGCCGTTTTTCTTTCTCAAAACGGCTACAACTTCTATCCAGATTCCAAGTTAAATCGCATCGGCACAGTCTACGTCCTCCCTGTTTGGTTGCTAGAAGGCGAACTCGATGACCCTGCCGTGGTTCAGACGATTATGTCTATGCGTGATATCCCCATTATCATTGCTCCTGATACAGATTTACCGTCTAAAGTCGATTTACTCTCAGATGGACGCTTTGGCCTTGATGATGACGGGAAAAACCGGACGAACACACTTTTTCCTTTCATCGTCAAGAATAAAGGGGACTTATATCGCTTCCATGATACCTACAGCGTAAACACTTCGTACACCATCGCTCTCTTGCAAGAAAAAGGGATCATGACCGCTTGGAATGGTGAGTTCGAGCCTAACGAAATGTTAACCCGCGCAGAAGCAGTAACCATTTTGTACAGAATGTATCTGGATATGAAGGAATTAGGCAACTTGCACTTACACTCGAGCAAATAGAAGATCAAACTTGTTACTCAATAGAAACACCTCCACTTCCTCAACCGGTATGGAGGTGTTTTTATGTAGACGAAAAAAAGACAGGTGCTTTCACACCTGCCCTTTCTCCTAAACAGTCATATGATTCCACATCTCCGACTTACTCAACGAAACAGCATCCGCTCCACTCTTCAACGCTTCGTTGACCTGTTCCATATTCCAAATCAACCCGCCCAAAATAATCGGCTGCGACAAATGCTCCTTGATATACGAAATAATAGAAGGCGCTATCCCCGGCATGATTTCAATCGCATCTGGCTGGTTTTCCAAGACGTTTTTGATGGTCGTCGTGAGAGAGGTTGAATCGATCAAAAAGACTCGCTGGATCGTCAGCATCCCTTCCTTTTTGGCCGCGCGAATCATCGGTCCTTTGGTAGTGACAATGCCCGTTGGTTGGATATAGGTCGACAAGAAACGAAAAGCCTCCTTGTCATTGGACAAGCCATTCATGAGGTCTGTGTGCAAAAAAATCGGCTTGCTCGACTGACGGATGGTTTCGGCTTCCTCCATCAGCTTGGTCAGCTTTCCGTACATCAAAAGGACCGCGCAAGCTCGAGACGCCATTGCCTCTCCCAAGCGATCCTGTTCGGTTGCCGCAATAACCGGATTCGTTTTCAAAATCGTTTGCATGTCCATGCTATTCGCCTCCTGCCCTCAGTAGCCGTTCCACACTTACCTCAGCGCAGCCAAGCTGCTTGGTCTCTACAACCCAATGACCCGCGAATCCATTGTCTTTTAAAAGTGACAGGATCGATGCGAACGGAATCGTTCCGTCACCCACTGCCAAATGGTCGTCGAGCTTGCCAAAGTTATCACTCAGGTGAAGAGCAGACAAATGAGGAAGTACCTCCCTCAATGCATCGATCGCATATCCCGGACGAATCAAATGGGCATGGCCCACGTCGTACACGATTCCCACGCGAGAGGATTGTACGTGACGGCATATACGCACGAGATCCTCGACGTTCCACCCCAGCACTTTTGGATAAGGGGGAACATTCTCGACCGTCAGTATGGTTCTACTCTCTGCGGACAGCTCGGAGGTCAACACGTGGAGTGCCTGACTCACATTTTCCACACCTCTGGCACGCTCTGTTTCCGCGAGTCGGTCTTCTACCTCCCCCGCATGCATCACGACATGGGTGCAGTCGAGAAAGCTGGCAATCTCCAGGCAGCGCTTCATCGTGTCCATTGTTTGATCCCGGATTGCCCCTGCGTCCGCCGCCAGATTGCAGCCGCTAATCGGCGCATGAATCGACCAGGCAACCCCTCTCTCGTCTCCCAGCCGCTTCACCTCTTTCAACTGCTCCCAGGACCAGTCCAAGAGGTCTGCATGATTCTCTTCACACATAATCTCTATGCCCTTCCAATCATGGTGCAAAAGCTGAAAGATAGCATTACGCAAGGACAGATCAAATAACGCATAAGTGGATACGGCAAACGAGCTTTTGTCTCTCATCATTCATGACCCTCCCTCTTATTTCACGCCGGAGTGGATGAAGCTGTTGATAAACTGCCGCTGGAACAACAAAAATGCCAGCAACAACGGAAAAATCACCATGACCGTCGCTGCACTTACCTCGGCCCACTGCGCCCCTGTCTCAAACGATTGGGCAAAAATCGCCAGTCCGACCGTCAACGGACGATTTTCCACGGAATTCGTAATAATCAGCGGCCACATGAAGTTGTTCCAATGGTAGCTCACCGAGACCAAACCAAACGCAATGTAGGTCGGCTTCGCTAACGGAACGTACACCCGCCACAGAATTTGGAACCAGGAGCAGCCTTCCATCCGTGCCGCCTCCTCCAGCTCATTCGGGATTGTCTTGAAGGTTTGTCTCAACAGAAAGACCCCGAAGGCAGAAGCGAAGTACGGCAGCATAATACCGATTTTGGTATCCAGCAAAGACAAGTCACGCAAGACGTTATAGTTGGGAAAAATCAAAATATCCGCCGGGACCATGAGCTGGACCAGGAACAGGACAAACAACACATCCTTTCCCCAAAATTGCAGCTTCGCAAAGGCATAGGCTGCCAGTGTGGCCGTGATAATTTGCGCCACCAAAATACCAGTCACGATCAAAAAGGTATTGATGTAGTACTGATCGAAGGGCGCTGCGTCCCACACCTTCGCAAAGTTATCGAGTGTAAAATCTGCACTGAGCGACCACGAAGTCGCTAGCTCCCTCGGACGAAAGGAAGTCCAGACCGCCCAAAGCAAAGGAAACAACCAGAGAACGGCCAAGCCGTACATTCCAACCGTTGTGATTTTGCGAAGCATCTGCCATCCCCCCTTAGTTGTAATGAATCTTTTTATCCATACCAAAAAACTGAAAAGCAGCGACTAACAGCAGCAGCACGACCATGACAATCGTCAATGCCGAAGCCATTCCTTGATCCCAGAATGAAAACGCCGTCTCGTATATGTAGTACAGCAAGAGATTGCTGGCATTATCCGGTCCGCCTTTGGTCATGATCACCAAATGGTCTACCAGCTTGAAAGAGTTAGTGAAGGCGATAATACTGACAAACATCGTCGTTGGCATGAGCAACGGAAAGGTGATGCGGCGAAAAACCGTCCACGACGATGCCCCTTCCATGGAGGCGGATTCGTATAGCTCCTGCGAAATATTTTGCAGCCCCGCCAAATAAAAGATCATGAAATAGCCCGCTTCCTTCCAAATGACCATGAAGATCATCGCCCACATCACATTTTTCTGATCGCCGAGCCAGTTCATGTCGCCTTTTCCGAACCACTCCATCACATGACTAAGCGCTCCGTACTCCGGTGTGTAAATAAACAACCAGATGTTCGCCACTGCAATCATCGGAACAACGGTCGGGTAAAAATAAGCCGTGCGGATAAAGCTCTTCCCTCGTAATGCCTTGTTGGCGAACAGAGCCATAGCTAGCGCGAGAGCCACACTCGTCGGCACCGTTCCGATGGCAAACCAGATATTATTGGTCAGCACCTTCCAAAACACTTCATCTTCCACCATTTGTTTATAATTATCTATCCCGTTAAAAAACGGCTCTGGAGAACCCAGATCCGCTTGATGAAAACTGAGTATGAACGTTTGTATAACCGGATAGAAGGTAAACAACAGCAGGAAGATGAGGGAGGGAAGGAGCAAGAGCCAGGCGTACATGTTCACTTTCCATTTTGCGCGTAGTTCCCCCATTGTCGCTCCCCCATTGCCTTGCTTGATTTATTTGTTGAATGGCGCCAGCATCTTGTCCGCTTCTTCCTGCGCTTTTTTCAATGCTTCCGCAGGCTCAGATTGACCAGTAATCACGGATTGCAGTGTGTCGTTCAAGAGCTTTGTCACTTTGCCGTTATTGTGTGTAGACAGCTCAGCATGACCGTATTCCAGCTGGTCGCGAGCTACTGCTGCTGCCGGGAAGTCCTTGACGTATTGCTTCATAGTCTCTTCTTCGTAAGCAGATTTGCGTGTAGCAACATAACCCGTATCGACACTCCACTGAGCAGCGCGCTTAGGCTCGGTCATAAAGCGAATGAATTTCCATGCCGCTTCCTGTTTTTTTGCATCCGTTCCCTTGAACATGTAGAAGTTACCGCCACCTGTCGGGCTGCCGTAGTTCTTTTTCGCTGGCAAAAATGCTACGCCAAAATCAAACTTCGCGCTTTTCTTCACGTTCGTCAGGTTCCCTGTCGTATGGAACATCATCGCCGTTTTGCCTTCCAAGAAATCAGAAGGTACAGTCGCCCACTCATTGACGCCCTCAGGCATGACTTGATGCTTTTTGGACAAATCTACCCAAAATTGCAGGGCTTCTACATTTTCTGGCGTATCAAAAAACACTTTTTTCCCATCTTCGGACATCAAGTTCTTGCCGTTTTGCAGGGCCAGCGCTTGGAACATCCAATACGTGAAGCTCGAGGAAGGAATCTCGACGCCGTAGCGTCCGTCCTTTTTCAATTTGGCAGCGTACTGAATCAGCTCGTCCCATGATGTCGGTGGTTTTTCCGGATCAAGACCGACTTCCTTGAACGCGTCCTTGTTGTAATAGAGCACGATGGTGCTGCGTTGGAATGGAATGCTGTATGTCTTGCCGTCTACTTGGGAATTCGCCAAAAAGCCCGGGAAGAAATCTTTTGCGTATTCGTTGCCGCCATCCTTGGCAATGAAGTCATCTAACGGAAGGATTGCATCCATGTCCATCATCGTATGTAGTTCAGTGGAGAGCATCACCGCTACGTCGGGAGGAGTTTTGCCCTGTACAGCTGCCTGTACTTTTGTCGTCGTATCCTGATAGCTGCCCGTATACACTGGCTTGACTGTGATATCTGGGTTTTCTTTGTTAAATTCTTCTGCCATTCCGTCCACGATCTTGGTCAAAGGACCGCCAACCGCAACCGGATAATAGAAGGACAGCTCTGTTTTGCCTGACGAATTGGCTCCTTTTGCCGCGTTGTTCGTGGACGAAGAATTGCCACTGGAGCAACCCGCGATCAGACTCATACTCATGACGACCGCAAACAAGCTTTTGACAACTTTACGCATCGCAGTACCTCTCCCTTTTCTTTTCTCAATTGGTCGTAACCGCTAGATTTTTACCTGTTTCTCCATCAAACACGTTCACCTGAGCTGGATCAAAACGAACATGCATGGTTTCGCCTCTTTTGCAGTGCCATTGCCCGTTCCATTTGGCCTTCCACAGCTTGTCTCCCACGGTGAATTCCACAATGGTCTCAGAACCGAGAATCTCTACTCCCTGCACGGTGACAGGAAGTTGGCAGGAAGCATCCACAGATTGCCCTTCAAGGGCGGGCTGCAGTGACTCTGGACGCAGACCAAGAACGACCGGGGTCTGGTCCTTGATACCGTTAAACTTAGGAAGCGGCAAAAAATGCTGACCTGCCAGCTCAATCCCTGCTTGATCGCCAGCCCGCCAAATGGCAGGTACCGTATTCATCGGGGGCGCCCCCGTAAACTCCGCCACGAACAAATTCGCTGGATGGTTGTAGACGTCGAGCGGTTTGCCGACTTGCTGGACCTCACCGTCGCGCAGGACCATCATGCGGTCTCCCATCGTCATCGCTTCCACCTGATCGTGTGTAACGTAAATCATCGTGATGCCCAGCTCTTGCTGCAAGCGGCGGATTTCCGTGCGCATGTGCCCGCGCAGCTTGGCATCCAGATTGGATAACGGCTCGTCCATCAGGCAGATAGGGTGCTGACTGATGATAGCCCGTCCGAGTGCAACACGCTGTCGTTGTCCCCCGGATAATTCCTTCGGCTTGCGTTGCAAAAGATGCGCGATGCCCAACATCTCCGCTACACGCTCCAACCGCTTGCCCTGCACCGCTTTGTCTACTTTTCGAACCTGCAAACCAAACAAAATATTATCTTTTACCGTCAAATGCGGATAAAGTGCGTAATTTTGAAAGACCATGGAGATGTTTCGCCCACTCGGAGGGACTTGATTCATCGGCCTGCCGCCAATCAACAGCTCTCCCGTGCTGATCTCCTCCAGCCCGGCAATCATGCGCAGTGTGGTTGATTTCCCACAACCAGAAGGCCCTACCAGCACGAAAAATTCTCCTGGTAGAATACGAGCACTCACTTCATTGACTACCTTCTGGCCCCCATACATCTTGGAAATGCGCCGCAATTCCACTTCAGCCACGACTTTCCCCCCTGAACCTCTCGCTGTTTTTTACGTATCACTCGACTATAACAATTGCTTACTAAGGTAATATTTGGGTATTGTAAAGTTTTTGCGCATAGTCCGTAATAATTCCCCCGACTCCAGCCTCGGTTGCCCGCTTCATATCTACTTCCTCGTTAACTGTATACACGGTCAAAATGATTCCCCGATGCTTGGCGAATCTGATTAGCTCTGGTGTGACAATCTGATGGTTGATATAGTATTGGGCATTCAGTTGAACCGCGTCTGTTATCTGCTTTTCGGCATACTGTTCCAGCTGTTCCTTTGGCTTGGTCCCGCTCAAGGTAAAGCCCAGTCCCAATTCCGGATCGAGCTTGGCAAAACGCTCCAATACCTCTGAGCTGAAGCTGCTGACAATCACATCTTCAACCATGTCGTGCTCCTTGATGACCTTCGCCATTTCCTTTTCGTACCCAATCCCCTTTGCTTCCAGAATGAGCACTGCTTTGCCCTTGGCCGCTTCCAGCAACTCATCCATGGTAGGAATGACAGCATCGGTAATCTCAGGCTGGTACCAGGAAGGATTTGCTGGGTCGAGCTTGTTCGCGTTCAATTCGCGCAGCTCCTTCAGCGTGAAATCCTTTACCTTCCCTGTCCCGTTGGTGGTACGCTCCAGATCAAAATCGTGGATCAGGACAAGGTGGCCATCCTTTGTTTTGTGGACGTCTGTCTCGATAATCTCCACACCCAACTCCATCGCTTCTTCAAAGGCGTACATCGTGTTTTCCGGCTTTAAGGAAGGGATACCTCGATGCGCCATGACCATCGGGGGTTGCGTGATGCTTTTCTCTGGGTACGCAGCAAGCAGCTCATGTACCTCTTTTGGGTCGTGTGAGACAACCCCGGCCACACCCATCTCGATCATTTCACTTGCTTGGCTCTTGTTCGCCCGATCAATTCCCCACACGGACAACCCGCGATTGCGGAAGTAGCGAATGACCTCCTCCGTCATCGCAGTTTGCGAGAGAACGACCACATTGGAACGACTGCTCCTGGCCGAGCGTACGAGCTCCTTTTGCTTCTTTTCGTTCAGCTTGCCGTCGATATACACGAGGGCACCACGGTATTCATTATTTTTCTCCCGCATCTCTTGGACGATTTCCGGTCGGGAAGACACAATGTGCACATCAGAGAGATTCTCTTTCTGGAGCAGGCGATCGACCTCCGCTACCAATTTCTTGTCCTCGATATGAATCACCGGGATCGCCTTGCCCTTGATCTGGTCCAGTACCTCGTCCAGCGATGTGCCGTCCTGGGTGACGACTCCGTTCTTCCCGGATTTTTTCACCGGAATAAATATGGAAGACGCTTCTGCTTCCAGAATCGCATCGATCTCGGACTCCTTGTCGTACATGGCAATCACCGTCGGCGGAAGGACAATTCCAGTCTTAGGTTCAGGGACAATCAGCACGTCGTCTTTCAGATCAGAGACTGGAATCTTGTCTTTTCGGGCATTCGGTCCAAACAACAACTCACCAGGGGTCGGCTTGGGCTGATCGACAAAATCTCTGGACGCATCATTCGTATCCTTTTCCGTCAGGCGTTCCATCGAATGTCCGCCAGCTACTCCCGGATGAGAGGTGACTCCCGGAACCTTCGCATCCATATAAGCCATCGAATCCACCACATTGTAATCAGGATCCATCAGAATGACGTGGTCACCGCCATTCGCCAAATAAATGCTGCCTGTCGCCCAATCCGTCGGCAACAGCTCAGGGACGTCCTCCATGGAATCGAACAATTCAAAATCAGGCGTGACGTCATGGCGTTCCACGATTCCGTCGGCATAGCGTGAAATGACAATCGTCTGGTAAGGCTCAATCATGGTGCCTTCCGGAAACGCATGCATCCCTTCATTTCCTCCACGCTTTTCCTCGTCGCCGATCATGTAGCCACTCAAATCAATCGGATCGTTGGAGATATTGGTGATTTCGATAAACTCGCCTGTGCTTTCATCAAAAAGGGGATCATTGACAACTTCTGTAATGAGCAAGGTTTTGCTCACCGCGCTTTGCGCCATTGCGGGCATGCTGCCTGTCACCAGACTTGCTGCCATTAGTGACCACAACCACTTTTTGCTGCTCTTTCCCAACTCCATCTCCCATGCCTCCTCGTTTTCCTACTCGACTTGCACCATGGCTTCCATCGTCGGAAGGATGTAATCTGGCTGAATCTCTGTGGCTTCCAGTTCGCGACTGGTCGTCACACCTGTCATTACCAGCGCCGTTTTCATGCCGCTGTTTTTCCCAAGTAAAATGTCTGTCTCCAAACGATCGCCCACCATGACGCATCTTTCTGGCTGCACATGAAGCTGTTGAAAAACCTGATCGGCGTAGTACCGGGACGGCTTGCCAGTCATCGCCCAGACAGAGGCTCCGCCAGCCGTTTCAATCGCTCTCGCCAACGCCCATGTATCAGGAATGGCACCCCCTGGGACCGGACATAACGGATCGGGGTTCGCTACGATCAGGTGGGCTCCATTTCGCACAGCGTCAGCAGCTTGTTGCAGCTTTTCATACGTAAATGCTCGGTCCATTCCGACCAATACATGCGTAGCTTCCTCCGCATCTTGCACCTGCTTTATATGAAAGCTCGCAATCTCTTCCTCCAAGGCAGGCTCCCCAACAATCAGGACACGCGCTTGCTCCGCATTCTCTTGAAGATACAATCCCGCGGCATAGGCAGCCGTCATGATTTCTTCCCGCTGAGCAGCCAATCCGAGCTTCTGGAGGCGAGTCTGACAAGCTGTTCTTGTCTGTACCGTCGTATTGGTCAAAAACATGATTTTTTTCTGCTTCTCCCGCAGCGCGGCAAGTGTCTTTTCCACCCCAGGAAGCAGTTCATTCCCAAGAAAAATCGTTCCATCCAAATCAAAAAAATACGCATCGTACCTATCTGTATCTAGCAAATCCCCTGCTCGCTCCTTTCATTCGAAAACACAAAAAGCCCTCATACACGGCAATAGCACAAAGAAACAAACCGAACAAACGGTCTTTTTCGAATCTATTGCTGTATGAGGGCTTTCTCCACGTCTCGACCCACTTACAGACGTTATTCATTTGGTTGATAGCTCGATCATAACAAGTCATTGTTAAGGGATTGTTGAGCTACTTTTGGTTTTTTGTGAACAACGCCAAAACTAACCAGTGATCGGTAGCGAAAAAAAGATTGCAAACTGTCTAAGAAAGAGATAAATTCTTTGTGGATGATAATGATATTCATTATCGACATATAATCATATAATTATGCACTCATATTAGATGAAGGGATGTCTTTTCATGATACAAAAATGGAGTTATCCACTCGCCGCAGTTGTTCTCGGCTCTTCCTTGCTCGCCGCTTGTGGAAACGCACAAACACAAACCGAAGAGAAAAAACCAGAAGCCGCTCAGCCTGACAAGCCTGCCGCTGCTGATCAGTCTGCGACAGCGAGCACTGCTTCTGCTCCTTCTCCTGAGCTGCAAGCCTCTATTGATCAATACCGAAAATGGGTCGTCGACCAAACCGACCAATTCGTAAAAGCAACAGAGAGCTTCACCACCGCCGTTAAAGCAGGCGATATGGAAAAAGCGAAAAAGGAGTATGCTCCAGCCCGTGCGTACTTTGAGAAAATCGAGCCTATCGCGGAATCTCTCGGCGATTTTGACCCGTGGATCGATGCCCGCGAAGGCGATGTGCCTGATAACGAATGGCGCGGCTATCACAAATTGGAGAAAGCACTCTGGGAAACCAAATCGGTTGCTGACCAAGGAAAAGTGGCGGATCAGCTGCTGCAAGATGTGAAGCAGCTCCGCGTGAAGGTAGAGAGCGTCGAAATCGATGTGCCTATGCTGGTAACGGGTGCGGTTGAGCTCTTGAACGAGGTATCGACGAGCAAGGTGACTGGTGAGGAAGAACGCTATTCTCATACGGACTTGTACGATTTCGCTGCAAACGTGGAAGGCGCTCACGAAATTTACAAAGTATTGAAGCCTGCTGTTACGGCTAAAGACTCTGCTCTTGCAAATGAAATTGAAGCTCGCTTCGCTGATTTGGATAAAGCACTCGCACCATACCGCAAAGGCGACGGCTATGTGCTGTACACCGAGTTGAAGGAAGACCAGGTGAAAAAGCTGAGTCAGTCCCTCGATGCATTGGCTGAACCATTGTCCAAAATGGGTACGATCGTAGGAGGCTAACAAGATGAATGACAAGCATCTCGCAAACACCACAGCGAACAAATTCACACGTCGAGAAGCTCTAAAGTTGGCTGGTGTCGGGGGGATTGGACTGCTGTTGGGGGCAACTGGGGTCAATACACTTTTGCCCTCTCCTCCTAAAAATGAGCAGACAAGTGCCACTCCGACCGGTGCAGATGAGGTCATTCCCTTTTATGGCAAGCATCAGTCCGGGATCATTACACCTATGCAGGATTTTATCTGCATGGGTGCTTTTGATTTGACGACGACCTCGCTAGGGGATGTCCGCACCTTGTTTCAAAGCTGGACGCAGGCAGCAGCACGCATGACTGCCGGCAAAAACGTCGATGAGGAGAGCGATAACGCCCTTCTTCCTCCTGTCGATACGGGAGAAGCCATGGGCCTGCGCCCAATGAAATTGACGATCACATTTGGGCTTGGCGCTTCTTTCTTTGACGAGCGCTTTGGTCTTGCAGCCAAACGCCCAGCTCCCTTGGTCGATTTACCTCGCTTCAACAGCGATGAAATGCGAAAGGAATGGTCGGGTGGCGATATTGTCGTGCAGGTCTGTGCCAACGATCCACAGGTCGCCTTCCATGCCTTGCGGAACTTGGCCCGGATCGCTCGAGGCAAAGCTGTTCTCCACTGGCTACAGGAAGGCTTCCAGCGTACCAGCGCATCCGACCCGACTGGCTCCACACCACGGAATCTGATGGGCTTCAAGGATGGCACGAACAATCCGCCGGTGAACGACCCCGCCACCGCAAATGAGGTCGTCTGGGCTCACACTGCTGAAAGTCCCGCGTGGATGGCAGGCGGAAGCTACATGGTCATGCGTCGAATCCGCATGCGGATCGAGGTATGGGATCGCTCTTCCCTCACCGATCAGGAGAATACATTTGGTCGTCATCGGTTAACTGGAGCTCCTCTTGGCAAAGCAAATGAGTTCGACGAGCTGGAGCTGGATCGCAAGGATGCCAAGGGCAAACCCGTTATGCCTGTGGATTCCCATGTCGCCTTGGCCCATATGGAGGGCAAGGTGAAAATTTTGCGACGCGGTTACTCTTATTCGAGTGGAATGGATCTCAAGACTGGTCAGCTCGATGCTGGGCTTTTGTTCATTTGCTACAATCGTGATCCGCGTAAGCAATTCATTCCGATGCAACAAAAGCTCGCATCCGTCGACCTGCTCAATGAATATATCACCCATGTTGGCAGTGGTTTGTACGCCTGTCTTCCTGGTGCAAGTGAGGGCGGATACATCGGGGACACGCTATTTTAACCAACTACCTGGGATGGAGTGAACACCTTGAAA
This sequence comes from Brevibacillus sp. DP1.3A, assembly GCF_013284245.2. Taxonomy (NCBI): domain Bacteria; kingdom Bacillati; phylum Bacillota; class Bacilli; order Caryophanales; family Paenibacillaceae; genus Brevibacillus; species Brevibacillus sp. DP1.3A. The sequence goes on from NZ_CP085876.1 coordinate 6,404,331, forward strand.
CGCTATCTGTTTATCATTTGTACCTGCATGCTGCTATGGACATCTGCTCTGTCTGCCGCTGCAGCCGCGCCCCTGGTGCCAGAGCAGCTCAAGCAAATGATCGCCCTCTCTAGCGATGCCTTGATTAGCAGTGGAGATAACAACTGGGAAGAAGTAGCTAAAGCGATCAGCAGTATGAAGAGCATCTGGGAAGGCAATTCGGAAGAAACCTCCGCAGATGCACAAGCATTGACGCAAGCAATCGTGGAAGCAGAGCAAGCCCTTGCCCAAGCGAAAGCGAATCCTGACACTGCAAAGGCAGCCATCTCCAATCTGGCAAAAGCGACGGATCGTTACGTCTCGTCCAAAGAAGAAGGCGGTCAACCAAAAGAAAGAGCACACAAGCAAATTGCGGCATTGCTACCGCTCTTGCAAAACAGCATGACAGCCATCACGGAAGGCGATCTGGCGAAAGCCAAGCAATCGTACAACAGCTTCGTCACCGGCTGGTACAAGGCAGAGGGTCTTGTGCGAGCGGAAAATGCCGCAATCTACGGGGATATGGAAATCAAAATCAGCAGTGCACGCATTGCCTTGAATACAGAACCACCAGACCCTAAAAAGAGCGCAGAGAAAGTACAGGCACTCATTTCTACCGTGGACAATTATTTGTCAGGAAAAGCAGTCCAACAGGCCACTGCGAATCCTTCTTCTGAGCAGCCCACCATCTCGTCTCTCCTGGAACTCCTTGCATCGGTAGAAACAGATATCGCCAATCAGGATGCAACCGCTGCTTCTGACAAAATGGAGACCTTTATCACCTCTTGGCCCTCTGTAGAAGGCGTGGTCATGACCAAATCACAAGCTACCTACAGCAGTATCGAAGCCAAGATGGTCGCCGTCCCGACACTCATCCTGTCCAATCCCCCGCAATGGGAAAAGGCGACGGCTCATCTTGCGGAAATGAAGACAGAGCTGGCGCCATTTACGACAGCATCCTCGTACACCGCTTGGGATGCGGGACTCATCTTGTTCCGCGAAGGACTGGAGGCTATCTTGATCATCGTCTCTCTGCTTACTGTCCTGAACAAGTCAGGTAATGCCGACAAGCGCAAATGGATTTGGTCGGGGTCCATTGCCGGGATCGTAGTTTCCGCCATTCTTGCCGTCATCCTCAGTTTCGTTTTCTCCAACCTCTCCACAGGCAACTCGCGAGAAACGATTGAGGGAGTAACCGGACTGATTGCCGTCTTCTTTATGGTAACAATCGGTGCCTGGTTGCATAAGAAGTCCAATTTGCAGGCATGGAATCAATTTGTCGAGAAATCTATCGGCTCTTCTTTGGCAAAAGGAGCTCTATGGTCACTCTCATTCACCGCCTTTCTCGCTGTCGCCCGCGAAGGGGCAGAAACGATTATCTTTTATATGGGGATGGCCGCTACGATCTCCATGACAGACCTGGCGATTGGCATTTTGAGCGCGCTTGTCGTCTTGGCCGTGATTGGCTTGGTCATCATCAAGCTCAGTGCACGCATTCCGGTTCGTCCGTTCTTTTTTGTAGCCAGTCTCTTGCTCTACTACATGGCGTTTAAATTCGTCGGCGTCAGCATCCACGCTTTGCAGGTGACGGGAAGCTTATCTGCACACAGCAGCGATTACTTGTTGTATGCACCGACTCTCGGCATTTACGCGAGCTGGGAAACGACGATCCCGCAATTGATCATACTCGTGATCGTTCTCTTCAATTTGTTCCTGTATTCTCGAAAAAAAGCCGCCACTTCTATTCCGCGGGTGAACTAAAAAAGAGAAAACCTGAAAAACGCAGCTCCATCACGAGGGCTGCGTTTTCTTGTAAACCCTGATATTATTTTTGGCAATCATTCTTTATCGCAAGTTCACAGTTTTTCTGTTATCCTTAAATTTTTATGGAGGAAGTTATGTTACCATATTACAGGTGTAACCTTCTTTTTACATTTTCCGTCATTAGAAGGTACAAGATTCGATATATAGGATAGGGGTTAGATATGGGGGCAACATCAAATTCTGTTAAAGTTGACGTCAAAACAACGCCACGCGTTCGACAAAATATGGTCTACCTATTAGTGAAGCAGCTTCGTCCACATCAATGGACGAAAAATTTGCTGGTCTTTGCTGCCTTGCTATTTTCCTTGCACAAAGTAAGTCCGGATGTCATTGGAAAATCAGTGCTGGCCTTCCTGATGTTTTGTTTTGTATCCGGCTGTGTCTACATCCTCAATGATTTTGTCGATATCAAAAATGACCGAAATCACCCGGAAAAACAGTTCCGGCCCATGGCTTCTGGTGCATTACCGCCCGCGCTCGCATTAGCATTCGGTGCGTTTTTGCTACTGGGTTCCCTTTTTAGTGCTTATTACTTTGACCGATTATTCGCGCTCGTACTGCTCGTTTACTTTGTGCTCAACGTCGCTTACTCGCTGAGGCTGAAGCATGTGGTCATTCTGGACGTCATGATTATTTCAGCCGGTTTTGTTTTGCGTGCCATCGGTGGAAGTCTGATGATCCAAACGCCGTTCACGCCGTGGTTTTTGCTCTGTACGATGCTGCTCGCACTGTTTTTGGCCATCAGCAAACGTCGCCACGAGTTGATTTTGTTGCAGCAGGATAAAGGAACGCATCGCAAAGTGCTCGACAGTTATTCGTCCGAATTGTTGAATCAGTTGAATACGATTGTTACGACCATGACAATCATCAGTTATTCCTTGTTCACTTTTACATCAGGACGCACGATTCACTTGATGTGGACCATTCCGCTCGTGATCTTTGGTATTTTCCGTTACCTGTATTTGATCACCGTCGCAGGTCAGGGCGGCAGTCCTGAAAAAGTTTTGTTGCAGGACAAGCCGATTCTCATTACGGTGTTCCTGTATGTCGTCATGGTGGCCGGGATTATTTACGTATTTGAATTTAAATAAGGAAGTTCAAAAGGTCGGCTTTTGAACTTGAATTTCCTTGCACAGATAGGTTGTGGATCAGGCTATGCCATCAATTGTTCTAATCATCATTTCCGTGGTCCTCAGTGCGTGTGGACAAGTCGCGATGAAGATGGGCGCATCTTCGCTCTCCAGCAACAGTGACATGCTGCTACTGAAGTTCCTGCACTATTTCACGAACCTGCCGATTATGGTGGGACTTGCGCTTTACGGACTTTCTGCGTTTATCTGGATTGCTGCGCTAGAAAAGGTGCAGCTCTCCTATGCTTATCCCATGGCAGCACTCGGATACGTGTTGGTAGCTGCGCTGTCCTTCTTGATCTTCAACGAACCGTTGTCCCTTACACGTATTGTCGGTCTGGCGATTATCGTCGTGGGCGTCGTCGTCATTTCTCAGTCGTAATCATCACGTAGAGGAGTTTTATCATGTTATATGCGGTAGCGCCGTTCATCGGCTGGCTTGTGTCCGGAATAACCAAATTTTTGATTAATTACCTCCGTTTTGGGTCCCGGGCCAAAGAAATGGTCGGGAACGGCGGGTTTCCCAGCACGCACACAACTGTCATGGTCACGACTGTGTTTCTGATAGGTTTGCAGGAGGGCTTTACTCATCCTGCATTCGGGCTGGGTGTGGCTGTGACGTTTATTGTGATCATCGATGCGACTGGATTGCGCAGAGCGGTAGGAAAACATGCAGAGGCACTCAACAAGCTCGCAAAGGAACATCCGAACGTGTTTCCCGCCAAACCTTTGCGCGAAAGCATGGGACATACCAGATGGGAAATTGCCGGGGGTCTGGTGCTCGGGGTACTGCTTGCGACCGTATTGCATCTGCTGGCAGCGAACCTCCCTAACCTCATTGGCTAGTAGATTCGTAGACAGGAGATTATATTCATGAATAACCGTACAGCTACGTACTCGTTCCTGCTTGGAACGGCTTTGCTATTGTTTATGGCTACGATTGTGCTTAGCACATCGGTTTTATTTTTGTTCGGCGTGTCCGTGACGGCCGCCAGCTTTTGGATTGGCCTCGTTGCGGCTTTGGCTGCGATGGGCGGGATGGTGTCGGTCTTCGTAAGTTCACGTCGTCGGGCCTGGTTTTTCTCCCTGTTGGCTGGACTGGCGGTTGTTTCAGGCATCAGCTACTCCATCAGTGCCAATACGTTTGATCTCTCTTTTGACGGACAAACGTATCATCAAGAAGCAATCGTGAAGATAACCGACGGCTGGAATCCGGTTCGTGACCAGCCCATCCTCAAGCCTCCTGGTACAAAAGAAGTGGAGGAGATGGATAATAGAGAGGTTCTCTCGGCCTTTCACCTTTGGATCAATCATTACGCCAAAGGTCCTTGGATGCTCGATGCAGTCATGTATAAACTGACTGGTCAGATCGAGGTTAGCAAAATATTTAACCTGTTGTTGATTGCATCGTCCTTTTTCCTGACACTCGCTGCCATCCGGACCGCTTTCCCAGAGAAACAAGGAGCTGCGATTGCTTTCGCGCTGCTCGCAGCGTTCAATCCCGCGGTGATCACGCAATCGACTTCCTTCTATATTGACGGACAGCTCGGGTCACTCGTGCTCATCATCTGCGCTCTCGGCTATCTGCTGTATAAGCGCTACCATGTTTGGACGCTACTCGCGCTATGCGCAACGCTCATGCTGCTGGCGCAGATCAAATTCACGGCATTGGGGTATGCCGGATTGCTCGGCTTGGCTATTCTCGTGCTCTTCTTTTTCTACGATCGCCGCCAGCACATCAAGAGCATGCTCGTGTGGCTTTCGATTAGTCTGGTTATTACGGTAGGGGTTGTCGGGTACAATCCGTATGTCACCAACACGCTAGCGAAGGGGCATCCGTTTTATCCGTTGGCGGGCAAAGGTGCCGTTGATATCATGACCTCGAACAGCCCGCATGGCTTCAAAGACAATACAAGCATAGAAAATCTGGCTATCTCCTTATTTTCTAAATCGGAGAACATCGCAACACCCCATAGCCCTACATGGAAGGTGCCATTTACGGTCACCTTGAAAGAGCTCGCAGTGTTCTACTCTCCTGACGTGCGTGTAGCCGGATTCGGGCCGCTTTTCGGAGGAGCTCTGATTGTCACATGCTTGATTCTCGTCGCCTTGCTTTTGGGGACTCATCGAAAAAAAGGAGCACCTTTCTTGTGGATCAGCCTGGCGCTTTTCGTGACCGTGCTTATTAATCCGGAAAGCTGGTGGGCGCGCTATGTTCCGCAGCTTTGGTTGATTCCACTCTTGATTGCGCTGGCAGTCTGGGATGTCCAGAAGGGCTTTTTCCGTCATGCGGGCAAGGTTCTGGTCGTCATTTTACTCGCCAATATGGTGATGGTAAATGCTTCTCATATCATTGGACAGTCAGGCGCTAATGCATTAGTTAAAAAGCAGCTTGAAGAGATCAAGGCAAGCAACAAAACGCTGGTCGTAGACTTTCACCATTTCAATGCGGTGAAAGTACGTCTACAAGAAGCTGGCATTCCTTTCGTCGAGCAAAAGCTGGATAAAGGCGAAGAGGTCAAAGGATTTATGACTACGCGTGCCGTTTACCTGTTGAAATAAAACATAGAAGGGGCCGTCTCTACGTCGGGAAATCGACTTTTGAGATAGCCCCTTTTTAAATTCTAGGTTGCTTGTTTAGTGGACAAGTTGCCAACTAGCAAAAACGTATAAATCTTCATAATCATTTTTGGAAAACTATGGTAGAGTTTACTTGTATTGATTATCCAGAAGGGAGTGTGCATCATGCCTGTTGAAACATTCAAAGCAACTGCACATCTACAGAAGGGAATGGTTGTGAAGGCCAGTTCCAGAAACTTTGAGATAACCATCGATGAACCGAAAAGCTTGGGAGGAACGGATACTGGGATGAACCCCGTTGAACTGGTACTCTCCGCATTAGGTGCATGCCAATCTATCGTTGCCAGAGTATATGCCAGGAAGTTTAACGTTCAACTAGACGATTTTTGGGTGGAAGTCGAAGGCGATCTCGATACAGATGGCTTCATGAACAAATCTGATGTTCGACGCGGGTATTCTGAAATCCGATACACCTTTCATATCAAAACCGATGCTCCTAGAGAGCAAGTAGAGTCTTTTGTGGAATTTTTGGAACAGACATGCCCCGTTGGAGATACGATTGCGAATCCAGTCACTCTTAAATTAAACGGTATTGTTATTGAAAAACCGAGCGAGCTAAAGGCGAATGATTAAAATAAGGCTCCCAATTGGGAGCCTTTGTCGTATTTTTGATTTTTACATAAACACAAAGTAAATGACTGCTGCCAGCACCAAGCGATAAATGGCAAAAGGTGTCAGCTTGATGCGGTTGATCAGCTTCAAGAAGAAACGGATCGACAGAAGCGCGAACACAAACGCGCTAATAAAACCGATGACGAAAAACGGAATGCTGTCCATTGTAATCGCATCCCAGCGCTTCAACAGCGACAAAAAGCTCGCGCCCGCCATGATCGGCACAGCCATAATAAACGTGAAGTCTGCCGCTGCCCGATGGCTCATGCCCAACAGTACGCCCCCCGAGATCGTGGAACCCGAACGGGAAAAGCCAGGCCACAGGGAGAAGCATTGAATAAGTCCGACCAGAAACGCTTGCTTGTACGTAATTTGGTCAACCGACTCGATCTTGGAACGTCTTGGTCGGAACCAATCCGCAGCAAGCATGAGAAGAGCGCCCAGCACGAGTCCGATTACAACGGTCTTCGTCGAGAACAAATACTCATCGATGTAGTCGTCAAACAGAACACCCAGAATCCCCGCAGGAATCAGCCCCACAATGACCGTAGCCAAATTCAGTCGAGGTCCTGCCTGAATCTCACTCTTACCCGCCAGCTTTTTCAAACCGAGCAAGCTCATGAACCGATCCCACATCAAAACGACAACGGCCAAAATCGAGCCGAGCTGAATGACAATTTTGAAGGTGTTGGCCACTTCAGGTGAAAACAAATCTTTCGTTTGGAACAAAAAGTCATCCACGATGATCATGTGACCCGTAGAGGAAACAGGGGCAAACTCAGTCAAACCTTCTACTAGCCCCAGCACAATCGCGACAAAAGCTTCCCAGAGACCCAAAAATTCCACGCTCCTATGAATGATGTCCAAAATCAATATGTAGCAGCCGCCCTGTAAAAGAGCAGACCACTGCTTCTAGCATTATAACGTTCATCTCCGGTACAAAGTTACATTGTGATAGAAAAACATTCTAGTAAATTCCGGATGGGTAGTCCCCACAGTGGTAGCCATCTTGCTTTTCCATATTCATTTTTACCTTGCAAGATGTGAATCCAAAGCTGCGTAGGAAGAAGCGAATTTCCAGTCCAAGCGCCTCTGAAGCCCACCTCAGCGTAGGAATAAATGGCGGGGAATTTAAGCTTCACTTATGAATGACATCCTCGAAACTTCTACGTTTGAAGCGCTCCCGCCATTTATTTCGAAGCGGACAGTCAATCACCCCTTGCGGGGCGTAGGCCGAAGCGCAGACTGGAAATTCGCTTCTTCCCTCCACCACAGCCCCTCATCGATTCACATATTGCAAAGTCCCTTCCCCCATGTCACCTAGTCGCCAGAGTGCCATTTTCTCAATGCCCGCTTTCTTCGCAACTACGACCCATTGAGACAGTGTCTCTTCATCCGCATACCAAACCGTGTGCTTTTGTCCGTCTTCATCCATATAGTCGAAGTACAAACTACCACTCGCTTTATCCCGCTTTTGCGGCTCGACACTAGAGATAGCAAGGTCTGCTGCCTGTTTTTCCGTCACAGCCGTCACTTTTCCATCAGAAGCCCAATCAAATCCGCCTACAGAGAGGGCCATGACCTTGTCACCCGGCACCTTTTTCATTCGATTGGCGAGCTGCTCAATAAATGCATGATCGGCTTTGGGACCTGGCTCTGTATTCGTACCGTACAAATTATAAGCCATCATGACGTAAGTAGGTCCCTTTGGCAATGCCAAGTCTTCAATCGGCGCGCGCGGCTCCAATACGATGCGAAGCGACTTCCCCTCCTGCTCCATATGCTGATACAAGGTATGGATAAAAGTAAGGAAGTTGTCCCAGTCTTTCTCGTCAATTCTCTCATAATCGATTTCTAAACCATGAAAGCCATTCTGGATCACGGCATTCTTGATCTCCATAATGTGCTTGGTACGGCTTGCATCTGTCGCCATGAGCCGGCTGACAATCGACGGGTCCTTTTGAACCTGCGTACCATCACTGTTAAGACGATCATTCACAATGGTCAAATCGAGATCGACATAGCTGCCCTGCTTCGATGCTTCCTTGATTTCCGGCATCGCCTTGGTCATGCGGTCAGTAAAGTGCAGCTTGTTGTTTTCATCAAAATACGCGGCGAAGACTTGCACACTGGACAAGCCATCCGTCATCCTGCGGAAATCCTCCAAACCGGATTCCCACTGCCAGTCTACCACCCAGGCAGTCAACTCCGTCCTGTTGTTGGCTGCATCTACAATCTCTATGCTTTCGGTATCATTCCATTTCATCACGTACCACACGAGGGTGATACACGCTACTATCAGAAGAACAGTCAAAATGATCGATCGTTTCTTGATGTTTGACACCTTACACTGATCCCCCTTGTTTCAGATTTAAAAGGTGTCGATGACCCAGTCCATTGTGGAAGAAAAAGCTTTCTTGATCGAACTGACGACTCCTGCAAACCCTGTCTGCACATTACTGAACAGCGTCTGCTGCTCACCATTTGGTTGCACCTGGGACCCAATCTGTACGTCCGCAAACACACCGTCATAAATATCGTCTTTTTTGTTCACTTCACTATAGGCCGCTTCCAATGCAACACCACCGCTACTAATGCTCGGGTCGATCTGTTGCTGATCCATGAGCGGTGTTTTATCCACGGAAACACTGAGACGGTCTCCTTGAACAGTGATTTCGAGTTGACGCGTATTTTTAATGTTAATCGGGTATTTTTCCAGCTCGGGAGCACCTGACTCACCTTGCTCTCGCGTATAAACAGAGGCACGGTCAAAGGTCAAATCTTCTGGATTCCAAATCACTTGGCTCAATTCCGTCTTGAAAAGCTCCTGAACTTCTCCTTTTTCCTTCTTCTGCTCGACGCGTAGCTCATTATCATGCAGAACGACCCGTACAAAGCTGCCTTTTTCCCGATCATAGCGCAAATAAATCGTCTGCTTGCCGATTACATTCCCTTCCAGTTTGGCAGAAAGCTTGATATCCTTCTGGGTGTCGCTGTTTTTTAAATATAACATGCCAGAGCCAGCAGCTGGAGAGGTCAGGACGATCTGATCCTCCATAAATTGCGCGGCGCCACCGAGACGATCCCACTCTTTGGCCTGCTCTTCATCGCCGCGAACGAAGCGAATCTTCTCGTCAGTGTCTTTTTGGATGCGCATTAACAAATGATTCGTGTACCAGTAAGGCTCTGGCTGCACGCGGGTCAGGTCGTACAGATCACCCTCGCTGTCGTTGTAGGCGGTACCTTCCCGGTTAAAGTGCATCGTAAAATACTTTTTGATATTCGCGTCGTTCGCATCCGCTACCAGGCGATTCATGCCGCCATACAGGGTGTTCGCATGCATAATCATATAGGCACCCGGGACAAAGCCCAATTGGTCCATATACGTATCATTCATCAGCTTGTAGTCTTTGTCCATTCTCGCTTCCATCTTGCTTCTGTCTTCAATCGGGATCATATTGCTGTCACGGATAAAGTCCATCAAGTAGTGGTTATAGTAGCCCACCTTTGTTTTATTCGTTAATTCACTCTCATCCTTTACCCCGATGAAATTGCCCTGATCATCAAACACATTGATATACGTCAACCGATAGCCGTTGGAACCGAGCTCCCAGAAGCCATTTTCCATCATTTTTTTCAAGTCTTCCGGCTGGAGGAATTTGTTCTCGCTGTTTCCCATCTTGTTGCCGTAAGACAATGCTGTTGCTTTGAAGTTGTACTTCTCCAAAAGCGGTTGGGCAAACAAGCTCGAATCGTTGCGGCCATCTTCAAAAGCCAAAAACAGTGCCTTGTCAGGAAGTGGCTTCTTTTTCTTGTAAAAGTCCAAGATATCTTGTTGCGAGATCGTTTGATAGCCCTGGTCATACAACGCCTGCAGCTGCTCGTCCAATTGCTTCTTGGCTACTAATTTCGGTGTACCCGAACGACCTACGCCAAAATAGGAGATGGCGATAAAGCCTTTTTCATTCGTCCAGTTCGCCTTATTCGGCTCCTCGTACTTCTTCCAATCAAATACCGCATTATATAACATGACACCCAGGACGACTAAGATAGCGACCTGGATCAGCGTCTTGATGAATTTATTGCGATCTTTTTTCCGATAGTCCAAGACATCGCTCGTCGTTTTCCCCATAACTCCTGACACCCTCACTCCCTTTGTCTTTCCCTCTTAAAATGGCAGCCCAAAACCTTTTTTGTTCTTCTTTCGAGCTTCTTTTTTCAATCTCGCTTCAACGTCCTGCGGTGTTTCTCGCGTACCCCAAGTAGATTTCCAGAATGTCACCCAAGCCACAGGCATCTGCCACAACAACACCAGCTCATAAAACACACAAAAGACAATCCCGAAAACCCATAGCTTGCTTCTACGGAAAAACAGATGAGCCAAGCTCATTAAGAGCGCCATCAACAGCAAGCCCATTAAGAACGTACCCGGGAAAATATGATGAACGAGCGGAACGTATACGAGGTTGTACAGTACGATGACGGGAGCAGCGATAGGAACAATCAGACCAATGTAAAAGAAGATCGCCATAAAAGGCTCCTTGCGCCAAATAAAGCCGCTGGCACGCAAAGATTCCCTCAACCACGAACGCTTCCAGCGCATCTGCTGCTTCAAAAATATATTCATGTCTGACGGCACAATCGTCGAACAAATTGCAGAATCCTGATAGCCTGTCCGATGGGTTCGCAAAATAAAGTTGGTCATGCTTCGGTCATCGCCAAAAGTGGCGGGCTGCCCGAGAAACTTCTGATTCAGCCATGCTTCAGAATGCTGCAAAATCAATTCCTTGCGATAGCAAGACAACGGCCCAGACAAGCAAGTGACACTATCAAACCACGACTCAGCCGCCTTCATAATGCGAAAAGCAATGTAGTAACGAACCGTTTGGAGCTTGGTGATTGCGTTGGTGAACTTGTTTTCCACATCCGTACGCCCTGCGACACCACCCATTTTCGGGTCTTGGAAAGGCTGTACGAGGTTGCGAATCGCAGTCGGTTCCAAAAAGCTGTCCGAATCAACGAAGACAACCAAATCGTGCTTGGCCATTTCCACACCTTTTACCAAAGCAACCCGTTTCCCGCCGTTTTCAGAAAGAATGTGCATCTTCACGCGTTCGCGAGTCATATAGCGCTCGGCCTCGTTATGAATCATATCGATGACCTTTTGAATCTCTTCTGCTGATCGGTCTGTCGAGCGGTCGTCTACCACGATGACCTCCAGCTTATCAATCGGGTAGTTCTGATTCACACAACTCAAAATCGTCCGGTGAATCCACTGCTCTTCGTTGAAGCACGGAATAATAATACTCACACCCGGTGTATAGTCCGGATTGACGGGAACCTCCCGATAAAGAGCACCGAATAAATACCGTGTCAGCAAAAAGGCAGCGGCAATCAAGCTGTACAAATACAAGTACATGTTGTATTTGAAATAAATCACGCTCTCCGCGCGCATGAGCACGATAAACGCCGCAGCGAAAAACAGGGAGGCACTTGCGATATAAATCGCGTATCCCCAGCGCTTTTTGCGAAAATACTCGGTCAGCGGTTTGGAAAACTCGAAGGCGAGCATGAACTTCTGACGCCCGTCCTCTTCCTGCGTAAACCAGCGAACGACAGTTGCATCCAGCTTCACCGTTGACTCATAGCCTTCTGGCATTGTACCTGGCGGGATTGTGCAATGAATCATAAACACTTGTCCCACCTGGATGTCTTCTATCTCTGAATCTAGTTCAACTAATAGGCCAGTCGAAGAAATGTCGACGGCTCTGGCCTTGACTCCTTCCTTGACCCGCTGTTTCTTGGTCAATAGCGTCACCGGGAAATCCGCCATATAGCGCAGACTCAGCATCCGAATGCGATTCAAATATTCTGGGTCCTCCAGCTGTCCTTGCTCATTCGTATCTTTAGCACCACGTCGGTCCACTTGGACACGAATTTTCTCCGGGTCTGGCACATTCGATAGCACGCGCCTCTCCGTTTTGGAAACTGTCAGTACTTCATCGATTTTCTCTTTCTTTTTAGGCTTTATTTTCTCTATCAACTGTTTCATCACTGTCGCTCTCTCCCCTCCACTGCCTACAAGCTCCAGTAATGAAATCCACTGTTTTCAAAGTCAGCTTTGGAATAAGTCTCTTTTATATCGATCATGATTTTTGCTTCATTCTTGCCGTACATCGCGGCAAAATCAGCGACTTCCATCTGGGCAAAGGGAGCATGCGGTACGGCTACAACCACAATGTCCAAGTCATGGAGAGCCTTCGTCTCTGACAACTCGATGCCGTATTCCTCGTATGCCTCCTGAGGATTTACCATCGGGTCTACGACCAGTGGGTTGATCCCGTACTCCCTCAGTTCCTCAACGATATCCGTCACCTTGGTATTTCTGATATCCGCGCAATTCTCTTTGTAGGACAGTCCGAGTATGCCAATCCGTACATTCTTGAGGTCGAGCTTCGAACGAACAGCCATTTTGATAATTTGTTGGGCGACATATCTCCCCATGCCATCGTTAATATGTCTAGCCGCCAAAATGATGCGGGAGCGATAGCCACTGTCCTCTGCTTTGTACGTTAAATAGTAAGGGTCGATACCGATGCAATGCCCACCGACCAAGCCCGGTGAAAAAGGGAGGAAGTTCCACTTGGTTCCTGCCGCTTGCAATACTGCCTTCGTCGGAATATCCATCTGATTGAACAGCATAGCCAGCTCATTCATAAACGCAATATTGACATCCCGCTGAGCATTTTCAATGACTTTTGCCGCTTCCGCTACCTTGATGCTTTCTGCTCGATAAACGCCTGCCTTGATCACGAGCTCGTAGACGCTTGCTACGATTCCCAATGTTTCTTCATCCATCCCCGATACGATCTTGACGATGTTTTCCAAACGATTTACCTTGTCTCCCGGGTTGATGCGTTCAGGTGAATAGCCAACCTTGAAGTCTATGCCACAACGCAAGCCCGACTCCGACTCCAGGATTGGCAAGCAAACTTCTTCGGTTACCCCTGGATAAACGGTTGATTCAAAGACAACGATTGACCCTTTTCTCAACTGTCTGCCCACCATGCGGGATGCACTTTCTACATATTTCAAGTCGGGGACATTGCCGCTTTTGACCGGAGTAGGCACTGCCACGATAAAAAATCGCGCTTCCTGCAATCTATTTTCATCTGAAGTGATTTCAATAGCAGCGTCACTCGTCAGCTCCTGATCCACGTCATTATCATAAAAGTGTCCCTTTTGATAGGCTGCTACTTTTTCTTTGTTTACATCGAATCCGATCACAGCCGCACGTTTGGACAGTGCCATCGCTATCGGCAGGCCTACGTACCCAAGACCGACGACAGCAATTTTCTCCTTTCTCTCCACAATCCCTTCGTACAAATTCATAAGCTGTCTCCCTCTCCCTGTTCTATTTTGGGCTTTATTGGCCAAACATCTCTGTCATGGGTACAAGCGTGTATCCTTTGCTTCTAAGCTGATCAATTACGATTGGTAGCGCCTCTATTGTGTGAATGTCATCGAGCATGTGCAGCAGAATCACGCTTCCGCTCCGCGTCTGCTCCATAATGGTTTTGACGATATCGTCCGCACTCCGTTTCTTGTCGTAATCGGACGGCGTCACATCATAAATCGTAATATCCTCGTAGCCCGTCGCTGCAATCGCCTTGAGTGTCTGTTCGTCAAACGCCCCAGTTGGTGGTCTGAAATACATCGTCGGCTTCTGCTGAATCGCTTCGGTAATGATCTGATGGGCTTTGACAATCTCTTTTTGCAATTCTTCCGGCGCAATTTTGGTATTTACCGGGTGAGAATAGGTGTGGTTGGCTACATCATGACCCGCTTCCGCAATCGCTCTCGCCAAGTTTGGATTTCGCTCTACACCATCTGCGCGAAGGAAAAACGAAGCCTTTACTCCTTTTTTGTCCAAGATATCGAGAATCTTCGTAACTGTTTGATCCGTACCCCAATCATCGAAGGACAAGGCGACCATCTTCTTGTCTGTTTCTTTTCGATAGATGAGTTTTGGCTTGGACTCGTAGTACGCCGCATTCATTTTTGCTGCATCAAAACCCGGAATTTCTTGCAGCGGCTTTCGCTCCCCGCCTTGTGCAATCAACTCGTGCAATGGGACGAATCTGTAACCGACATCCGTAGCTGCCTCTGCGAGAAGACGGATGTTTTCTACGACAGACTTGTTCTCCTCTGTATCCATCGCGATGATGCCGCCGCGATTCATATATTTTCTTAAGTAATGAATTTTTTGCTCCTCCGTCTCTTTTTGCCAATTGTGCAGAAACAGACTGGAGGACACGACCGCTTCTTGTCCATTATGCGCAGCTACCAATCGAAGATCGTCGGAGTAATCGCCCGACTTCGTTCTGATATACCACGGTGTTTTGTCGGTCTCTCTTTTGATGACCTCATTAGCCAATTTGATATCTTCGTACATTTTCTCGTAAGATTGGCCTTGCAAATCTGACTGTTTTAATGTGTTGTTTTCAATTTCGTGACCTCTGGCAACAATTTCTCGCGCAATGTCAGGCTCTTCCGCTACTCTCATTCCTGGCATGAAAAAAGCTGCCTTGATGTGGTACTTGTCCAACTCCTCGAGCAGTCTTTTCATCGTGTCCTTATCTGCCATCCCATTAAAAGTAAGAGCAAGCTGTCTTTGCGTCGTGTAGACCATAGACACTGCCTTGCTCTTTTCCCCTTGGTAACGCTCGATTTTTTCAGGTTTGGCCGGCGCTGGGCCGTTATCTGCACCGTTTTCTTTCCCCTGAAACGGTGAACAGCCTGCCAACAATGCCACGATCGCTACCAGGGAGATCCAGTGAAATAATCGGGACCCACTGGCCCCTTTCTTATGACTAATCATGATTGTCCCCTTTTCATGTAAGAAATGCCCTATACACATAAAAAAACGACTATTTCATCTGCGCAACAAGTAAAGTGTAATCACACACTCTTCCGCAAAAATGAACATAGTCTGCCACTACACGCTAGACTAACATAACCACCTATACCAAACAACTTTTTGAAGCGGTTTCATTTATGACAATTTATGGAAATGGAAAAAATCGCCTTCAAGACGCTATTTTCAAAAAAAAGACGAGCCTCATCGGGCCCGTCATTCGTTGTTACAGTTTGATCGCGATTAATTTTAGTTCCGTTAATTCCTCGACCGCATACTTGATCCCTTCGCGGCCAAAGCCACTGTCTTTTACTCCGCCATACGGCATGTTGTCTACGCGGAACGTTGGAATGTCGTTGATCATCACGCCTCCGACCTCCAGCTCTTCCGCTGCACGCATAGCCGCGTGAATGTCACTCGTATAGATACCTGCCTGCAAGCCGAATCGGGAGTCATTTACCGCCTCAATCGCTTCGTCCATTGTCTCAAACGGTGTAACGACTACGATTGGACCGAAAACCTCTTGGCAGGAGACGGCAACATTCGCGCCCACATTGGTCAGAATCGTAGGGGCAAAGAGGTTGTCACTGACAGGCTTCCCGCCAGTAACTACATGTGCACCTGCTTCTACTGCTTCCTGTACCCATGCTCCCATGCGTTCATGATCCTTGGCGGAGATCACAGAGGACATGTCTGTCTCTTCGTTCAGCGGATCACCCAGCACGAGCTTTTCTGTGCCCGCCTTAAACTTCTCCAGGAACTCTTCGTACTTGCTCTGGTGAATATAGACGCGTTGCAGCGAGATGCACACTTGACCGCTAAAGGAGAAGGCACCCATCACGCAACGATCAATCAACGCTTGCGTGATTTCCACGTTGTGGTCGATGATTACTGCGGAGTTGGAGCCAAGCTCCAAGGTCACGCGCTTGAGTCCCGCTTTGTTTTTCATCGCGATTCCAACCGCTGGGCTTCCCGTAAACGTAATCGCGGCAATTCGGCTGTCACTGACCAGCTTTTCGCCTACGACTGCGCCTTTTCCAGGCAAAATATTGAGCGCTCCTGCTGGCAAGCCTGCCTCTGCGAAAATATCGGCCAGGATCAGCGAGCTAAGCGGCGTCTGACTCGCTGGCTTCAGTACAACGGTATTTCCTGCGGCAATGGCAGGCCCAACCTTGTGTGCTACGAGATTAAATGGAAAGTTAAAAGGCGTGATCGCGCCGACTACGCCAATCGGCTTACGTACCGTAAAAGCAAGACGTCCTTCACCACCCGGTGCTGCATCGAGCGGCACCGTCTCTCCGTGAATGCGCTTCGCTTCTTCTGCTGCGAACTTGTAGGTCTGGATTGTCCGAGCGATTTCTACACGACCCGTGCGAAGTGGCTTGGCGGCTTCCTGTGCGAGGATGACCGCCAGTTCCTCCTTCCGTGCTTCCATAATCGCAGCGGCCTTCTCCAGTATCAAGGCGCGCTGACTGGCTGGCATTTTCGCCATGACTTTGGCTGTTGCTTTGGCCGCCTTGATTGCCTCGTCGACGTCATGCTCGTCTGCCTGAGCGATTTCAGCCAGCAGCTCCCCAGAATACGGGGAGTAGAGCGGTGCGTATTCTTTTGCTTCTTTCCATTGTCCGTTGATGTAGAGTTGCTTTTTCATGAGTATGGAGAACCCCCTCGGGCTTTTTAGTTCGTCACGTATTGGCTTTTCAGAACATCCGTCATAATGTCCAGTGCCTCTTCCAGTTGCTCGTCTGTAATAACCAGTGGAGACAGGAAGCGCAGCACGTTGCTGTGTACGCCAGCAGAAAGGACGATGACGCCAGACTCGTAGCAGCCTTTGGTCAAGCCAGCAACGAGCTCTTTCGCTGGTTGTTTGGTTGTTGGATCGATAAATTCTACGGCGCACATCGCACCTAGCCCGCGCACCTCTGCGATCACAGGGAACTCTTTTTGCAACGCGTGGAAATGCGCCTTGATCTTGTCCCCGATCACCTGCGCACGACCAGAAAGGTCTTCGCGCTCCATTTTTTCAATGACTGCCAATGCCGCTACACAGCCAAGCGGGCTTCCTCCATAGGTACCGCCGATCTCACCTGGATTTGGCGCGTCCATGATTTCTGCGCGTCCCGTAACCGCAGAGATAGGCAAGCCTGCCGCGATTGATTTGGACATGGTGATGATATCTGGCTCGATATCAAAATGGGTAGAAGCAAACATGGCGCCAGTACGACCGAAGCCTGTTTGAATCTCATCCGAAATGAAGAGAATTTGATGCTTTTTACAAATGTTATAGACACCTTGAACGAAGGACACAGGCGGAACGATAAAGCCGCCTTCTCCCTGAATCGGCTCCATAATCACGGCAGCCACTTCTTCCGGTGCAACCTCAGTCAAGAGGAAGTCCTCGAACTGACGCACGCAGAATTGCGCGTACTCATCATCAGTCATGGATTCCGGCTTGTTCAGTGGATACGGGAACTGCGCTTTATACGTAGCTGGAGCGAATGGACCCATCTGGAATTTGTACGGCTTCACCTTGGAAGTCAGTGACATGCCCAGAAGCGTACGACCATGGAAGCCGCGGCTAAAGGAAATGATCCCTGGGCGTCCTGTGTATTTGCGGGCGATTTTTACCGCGTTCTCTACTGCTTCTGCCCCGCTGTTTGCGAGCATCGTCTTCTTTTCAAAGCTGCCTGGTGTGATTTGCGTCAGCTTCTCAGCCAACGCCACATATGGCTCATACATCCCTACGTGGAAGCAAGGATGAATGTATTTGTCCAGCTGCGCTTTTAGTGCCTCAACTACTTCCGGCGGGCAGTGTCCGGCATTCAGTGTACCGATCGCTCCGGCAAAATCGATGTACGTATTACCATCTACATCCGTAACCAAGGCACCTAAAGCTGACTCTACAAAAACAGGGGTATTGTTGCCGACACCTTTTGGAACGAACTGCTTTCTTTTTTCAATCAGGGCCGCTCCCTTTGGACCTGGCACACCAGCAGCTACGTTTACAAATTGACGTTGTTTGGACATATCGTTTCCTCTCCTCGTTCGAGATGGTATTGGTTGAATTGCTTGCTTGTAAACTCAACCACGATATGTAGCAATACCTATGCCAAACGCCAGAGCTTGATGAAATCGCATTTCCGGCACTACGGTCACATCAAATTATTCAAAAATGAATCAAAACACCAGAATGATCGATTCATTTTTGAATAAACGATTCATTTTTGAATCACCTGGAACGAATTCGATATTTTTGCAGCTTCCGCACGACAGAGGGCTGACTAATGCCGAGAAACTCCGCGATTTCTCCAGTGGTCCGGCAGTGCTCGGATGCATAGCGCAGCCATTTTTCCTCTACCTGCTCCAATGCTTCGCGAAGCGACATCTTGGAAGTAGCCAGACTCGGCTCCATCGCTGCCTGCTCTTCCCCTGCCAACCTGATTTCCGCGGGCAGATGCTGAGAAGTGATCACCTCTTCGTCCGCTGTGACCACCATTCTCTCCAAGACGTTCTCCAGCTCGCGCACATTGCCGGGCCACTCGTACTGCATCAAGGCATGTGTTACAGCAGGGTCCAGACGCTTGTCCATTCCGTATCGTTCATTGAGCGAGCGCAGGACGCGCTTCAGGAGAGCCGCGATATCCTCTGGCCGATTTCGTAACGGCGGGACGTGGATCGGGACAACATTCAGGCGAAAATACAGATCCTGCCGGAACTTCCCTTCCTTCACCATCTTCTCTAAATCGCGATTGGTGGCGGCAATCAGCCGAAAATCCACGTCGCGGTACTGTGTGCTCCCAACGCGTTGCAACCGTTTTTCTTGAATCACCTTCAACAGCTTGGCCTGCAAGGTCAGCGGCAGTTCCCCCAGCTCGTCCAAGAGGAGAGTCCCTTGGTTCGCCATCTCGATAATCCCTTGCTTCCCCTGCTTGGCGGCTCCCGTAAACGAACCAGCCTCATAGCCAAACAGCTCCGATTCCAGCAAGCCCTCCGGGATCGAGCCACAGTTGATCTCCACGAATTGCCCACCCGCACGACGGCTATTGCGATGAATTTCTTTCGCGATCACGTTTTTCCCGACACCTGATTCCCCGAGGATCAGGACATTCGAATCGACAGCCGCAACTTTTTTGATGAGACGCTCAATGGCTTGCATCGGCTGACTCACTGCCACGAAGCCCTCCTGGTGCTTTTCGCGCAGCTCCTCAATCTCGGTTTCAAACTGCTTGAGCTGCTCTGTCAGACCTTCGTAACGCCGTTTCAATTCCATAATTTCAGTCAGGTCATGGGAATAGCTGATGATCGAATGCATGCTGCCATCCTCATTCCAGACGGGAAAGGCTGTCACCATCAGCTTTCGACCCCCGGGTATTTCTTGCATGATCGTCTGCGGCGTCTTGGCATCCATGACCTTTCGCGTGACAGATGGAGAAAAAACCTTTCTTTTTTCCAGCTCGATGACGTTTTTGCCCAAGAGCTCTTGCTTTCCAATGCCGTATATTTCATAGGACGAATCGCCAACCAGCCGGATGTAGCCCTCAGGGTCCGTGATTAACAAATGATCGCGAGACGTTTCAACAATGGCCTCCAATACGCGGCTCATCCACTTCTCCGTGCTCTCTTCTCTCTTCATCTCTTCGCCGCCTCTCACACGCCGCTGTGTCCGACCTGTGTTTATTTTTTCATTATAGAAAACAGCAAGAACAACGACAACCTATGAAAAATATGTAAAAATAACGATAATAACACGCCTTGCGAGATGGAAAGGATGGTAGGAATGACGCCCACAGTCGGAGACATCTACTGTGTTTTTGTCGAGAAGCTGCAAAAGTACGCAGCTTGCCAGGTCACATCGGTAGAAGAACCTGGCTCGAGTAAAGCCAATTCGCTCATCAGTATCCTCGAGCTGGACTGGAGCAGCGATACACTACCTGATGAATCGGATCTGCACCAGATGAGGCCCTTATATTGCGACTACTTCTTCTGGAACAACAAGCTCGATCACATCTATGTTGATCCAGCGGTGCCCAAAGGCTACATAAAAGTAGGCAATGTACCACCTATCGTGACAGAAGAGACAAGGAGTTACGGCAGTTGGGATGTCGGAGGGAGCCTGTACCGTCAACACAAGTGGAATCAAATTCCCGAGGAACGTCGTAAGCAGTTTAAACAGGCCGCAAAGGATGACCAGATGATTTCGCTGGGCGGAACAAGCCTGCGCCGATCTAACAACGTCATTCATGCTGACATCCTGCGAAGCCTGACGGACATCTCTGAATTGGAAAAGCTCCCTTGCCTGACAAGAATCTATGCAGAGGAGCCCACCGATTCCTTGCTTACCTTTGTCAAAAGCAATCCGTTTATACTGGAGCTTCACTTGGAAAAAGCCAATGGCTCCTCTCTAGATCTGACAGGAAGCCATCTCAGTAAATTCTCTATCCAAAACGCGGACGGGCTGGAGTCACTCCATCTGAACGATTGTCTAAGAGAGCTCATACTGGGCAAGGACATTTCATCAAACCTGTTCAT
>NZ_CP085876.1:6432500-6601295 GCF_013284245.2 Brevibacillus sp. DP1.3A
TCTGGCTGCCGGAAAATCTTTTGGACAAGCTCAACGAGCATGAGCTGCGCCACATCTTTTTGCATGAGCTGGCGCATTGGAAAAGACGAGATATTCCTGTGAACAGCATCATGAGCGTGCTGCTGATCCTCAACTGGTTCAACCCGCTGTTATGGTACGCTGCTTCCCGTATGCGTCAGGATCAGGAAATGGCTTGTGATGCTTTGGTTTTGACTTATTTGCAGGAGACAGAGGTACCTCGCTACGGATACACCATGATCAAAATACTCGAGCTGTATGCCTGTCCCAAACAGATTCGCTTCACAGCCGGGTTCTCCAGCTCCAAAAAACAGGTGAAAAGGAGAATAGAGATGATTCGTCACTTTCAAAAACGGGCTTATACGTGGACCCTATCTGGTATCGTGGTCGTCTTGGCTTTAGGCATCTTTACTTTGACCGATGAAAAAAAAGTGCTGGGGAACGAGCAGAGCTTCGTCATCCCCGCAGAAGGAACAATCAAAAGCCCTATTGATCAAACAATAGGCTTGAGAATCTTAAACGACTTGAATACGCCAGTTCAGGCAGCCGCGGCCGGTAAGGTACTCAAGGCTGAGTACGATACAAAAACAGGGAAAGGCAACCAGATCATTCTGGAGCATGAAGACGGGTATCAAACCGTTTACTCTCATTTAGAAAAGCTAGAAGTCACCGCTGGCACTACTGTGACCCAAGGCCAGCTCATTGGTCTGTTGGGAAGTACGGGACGCAGCACGGGACCGCATCTTGCTTTCCAGGTTCTCGAAAATGGTATACCCGTTGATCCGATGAAGTTGTTGGTAGAGATAGAAGCTAAAGAATAAAGACGAAAGGCCACAGAAAAAATATCTGTGGCCTAACTTGTTACGCTTATTGATTCGTAGACAAATCTTGTTTGTTACCTGAAAGCACCTTGTACAGGATAAGTGCAGTCACCAAGGCAATACAACCGTTCAAATAAAAAGAGGTCGCCGCACCAAACTCTTGCCATATCCAACCGGTAAGAAGGGATGCGGGCAACAAACCAATTCCTGTAACCATCGAGTACATGCCCAGTGATGTTGCTTTCAAATCTTTCGGTGCGGAGGACGCAACCAATGACTTTTCTATTCCCTTCGTCAACGCGATATAAAAACCATACAGAATGAATAGCAACCATAAGCCTGTTATCGAACTCACCATTCCGAATCCAATATATACGAATCCATATAAGATATAGCCAACGGTTAGAATGACTTTGTGACCGAATCGATCGGAAATGGCACCTGATGTGTATGAAAACATCGAAGCAACCAAATGAAGGACTAAATACAGCAACAATACACTCGTAGCAGAAATCCCGAGATCAGTTGCTCTCAGCAATAAAAATGAATTGGACGAATTGGCAACAGTAAACAGCATAATGATCAGAAGCAATTGCTTGGTGTCGTGATTTAACTTCTTCCAGCTCGGTTTTGCTTTCGGTTCACGCGAAATCACCTTCGTATTTTCCCGCTTCTCCTTGACGGCAAAGAGCAGGCAGAAGCCAATGCCGACCGGAATCATTGAATACAAGAAAACACTCTGGAAATCTTTATTTCCATCCATCGTTAATAGGAGATATGCGATGCCGATTCCAATCGCCGCCCCGAGCATATCCATCATTTGATGCAAGCCAAATGAGCGTCCTTGCTTTCGTTTTCCTCCTGCTTCCGATATGATCGCATCGCGCGGAGCCGTTCGTATTCCCTTACCAGTACGATCGATCAGCTTCCAGACAAAAACACCTACCCATGAACTGGCTATTACGAGGAATATCCTGCCGATCCCGGATAGTCCATATCCCAGTATGGCTAACGATTTTCGTTTCTTGGAACGATCGGAAACATAACCTGAAACGAACTTGAGCAAACTGGTCAGAGCCTCGGAAACCCCATCGATGATGCCAATAATCATAGGACCCGAGGAGGCAAGAAAGATCGGAATTAACGGGGTAACCATGTATGTACCCATGTCTGTGAAAAAACTGACAAAGCTAAGCAGCCATACGTTATTCATGCTTTGTTACAACCCAAAGTACTGTTTCGCCAGCTCTTTGAATCTCGCTTTGTCGATTTCCTCTTTGGTAACAATTCCATCCACCCATTGCGTAAAGGACGTATTCGTCAACGTAACATTGCCTCTCTCTGTAAGCTGCGTAAGCAAAGGGCTTTTGTTGAAGGGTGACTGTTCATGGTCAGCGATAATCGTCTGAATCTCGTTTAATTCCATTTCATCCGTCACCAGCTTCTGCGAATCAAACGTATAACCGATCCGCCAGTCCGTATCCTTGTGCCGCAGCTTCATTTCGAGTACATAATCACCATACTCCGTCTGCTCTTTCTTGATCCGAAACTCACCATTACGTGAAGAGACGGTCTCTCCGGTTAACGGAACAGGCTTCAACGGCAGATTCGAACCAAACCCCGTATCGAGCAAATACGTTTGTCCCTCATGTGTAAGTAAAATCGTGGCATGTGTTCGACCAATCGTGTAATACTCGCCAACGTCATGCCTGTAAACAACTCCACGAATCAGATGAGCATCAAAGCCATTTTCTAGCAAGAAGAAATACAGCATCAGATTGAGCTCGTAGCAAAGACCGCCTTCGTTTCTGAGCAGTATCTTCTCCATAACGGACTGTCTGGAGATTACGCTCGTTCGCTCTTCCACAATGCACAGGTTTTCAAAAGGAATCGCCAATGCTGTCAGATCAAGGAGGCGATCCAATGTATCGAACGTAATCGTTTCATTTTCTGGCATGCCGATTCTTTTCCGAAATAAGGAATTCAGTTCACTCACGCTTCTTCCCCCCACATCGTTTCTCCCACAAGTTTACACCAAGCTCCTGCCTGAATTCCTTAAATACCGAGCAGCTTTAGCTTCCGATACAAGGTGCGTAGCCCAATCCCGAGTTCTTCTGCTACCCGCTGCTTTCCTTTCAAATCACTGCCGTGCTTTTGCAGCGAAGCGCGAATGGCGTCTGCTTGTGCATCGGCGACCCTCGCTTTGATAGCTGGACCTGAATGTAATGGAGCCACTGGAGGACGAGCGCGAAGGCGCGGAGGCAAGCTGTCCGCAGTCAGAACCGCGTCTTGCTCCATGTTCATGGCGTACTCGATGGCGTTTTCCAGCTCCCGCACATTGCCCGGCCAGTGATAGTGCGTGAGCAGGTTGATCGCCTCTCGTGCTATTCCGAAGAAGGTGCGTCCTGCTTGCTCTCCGTACTTCTCCATAAATGAAACGGCCAAGAGCTCAATGTCTTCCTTGCGCTCTGCGAGAGACGGGACGTGCATTGGAATGACGTTCAACCGATAGTACAAGTCGGCACGAAACGCTTTTTTCTCCACGAGCTCCTCCAGATTCTGGTTCGTCGCCGCGATGATTCGTACATTGATGGGAAACGACCGTGTGCCGCCGATGCGTTCCACGACCTTTTCCTGCAAGACGCGCAGCAGCTTTACTTGCAACGAGAGCGGCATATCGCCGATTTCATCCAGAAACAGCGTACCTCCCTCTGCCATTTCGAACCGTCCTGGCTTTCCTCCCTTTTTGGCTCCAGTAAACGCACCGTCCTCGTAACCGAACAATTCGCTTTCGAACAAATTTTCCGGAATGCTGGCACAATTGATGGCGACAAACGGGTAGTAAGCGCGCGTGCTTGCCTCGTGAATCGCTTTTGCCAGATGTCCTTTGCCTGTTCCTGTTTCGCCAGTAATCAGTACCGTGGAGCTGCTGTTACCGATTTTCATCGCCATTTCTTTGACCTGCTTGATGGCTGAGCTGTTTCCTACGATTTGAGCAAGGCTATCCTCTTTGCCAGACGAACGGCTCCCTTGATGATCCATCAAACGCGGAACGGATAGCGATCCCCTCTGCACGCGGAGCACGCCGCCAATGAGCTGATTGTTGACGATGATCGGCGTGGCCTCGGTCGGAGCATCCAGCTTGTCAACGAGACAATTGGCGATCGGCAAAGAATGTGCGGCCAGCCCGGATAATGACGGCAGTAGCATCCGTGAAACCTCCGCTGGCAGCAGCTCATGCTGGGACAGCAATCTACGTGCGCTGGCGTTCGTGTGAATGACATTGCCACTTCGGTCAAATGTGAAATACGCATCGGTAACGGTATCGAGCGCTCCCTCCAACAGCCGCATAGAGTCATCAGACGATTCGATCTGTCTCACCGCATGGGACTGTACAATCGCCGTAATCATCTCGCTGACTTCTGTCAGGATTTGCTGGTATCTCTCTGTATGCTTGGATAGGCGATTTTGACCTTCCTTCGTAAAGGATGTGAGGGAAACGACCCCGATTGCATGATTGGCTACTTTAATAGAAGAGAGCAGCTCGACTTTGGCGGGGCAGCTGTCGAGAAAACGGCATCCTTTGCACATTTCCATGGAGCCAGGTTTGTCTACCACATACTGCCCTTTTGCCAGCACGAATTCAATCGAGGGCACATGCACATTTTCGCCTTTTTGTTTCAAGTAGCGCTCCGTACTCACGACCAAGAGGCCGCGCTCGTTAATCACCGCAGCATCCACGTTCAATATATCTGAAATACTTGTAATGACCTTTTCGATGGCTGGTTTGCACAGATCCAACGAAACCATGGATATCCTCCCTGCTTATTGTCCTTGCTCTCTATTTTATGAAATATTTAGATAGTTCACAAACATTTTACCACTGATGTTTGCCAACAATGACAACTCATTGCCACTTTTGTCACCGCCATGACGGTACGAGACACAGTCGGAACCTCGTAAAATCAACTTTTCTTGCGATCCAGCAAGGAACATGTTACCCGGCGGGATTCACTCCGCACTTGGCACAGTGATTGCAATATAAACTTTTCAACTAGGGGGAGTGATCAACCATGGTAAACACGAATGAGGTATTCCATTTGCAAGGAAAGGTAGCCTTGGTGACAGGTGCTGCTTCCGGTATCGGACTTGCAACAGCGAAACGACTGGCCCAATTCGGAGTAAACGTCATGCTGCTTGATATCAACGAGGAGCTCGGAAAAAAGGCGGCACAAGAAATCGTAGCCGAGGGCGGGTCAGCCCGTTATTTTACATGCAATGTAGTTTCCCAACAGGATTGTCGTGAGGTAACGCAAGCGATCGAGGAAGCGTACGGTCGCATCGATATTTTATTCAACAATGCAGGCGTGATCAGAAGAAAGACGGTCGTCGAGCTGGAAGAGGACGATTGGGATCTGGTCGTCGACGTCTCCTTGAAGGGTGCTTACAACCTCTCCAAGTTCGTCATTCCTGTCATGGCGAAAACAGGCGGCGGCAGCATTATTAACACAGGCTCTGGCTGGGGCCTCAAGGGCGGTGACAAGGCGGCGGCCTACTGCGCGGCAAAAGCAGGCGTCGTCAACCTGACGCGGGCAATGGCGATTGACCACGGTCCAGAAAACATCCGTGTGAATTGCGTGTCACCCGGCGATACCGACACACCTCTGTTGCGTGAAGAAGCGCGCCAGCTGGAAAAGGAAGAAGGAGCATTCCTCGTCTCCTCCGCCCAAGGACGCCCGCTGGAGCGTCTCGGTTCTCCGCAAGATATTGCCAATGCTGTCCTGTTCTTTGCCAGCGATCTGTCATCCTGGGTGACGGGTTCCGTACTGGTCGTCGACGGCGGCGGTTTGGCTTAATTGATCGTTACCCCGACTGAATATTCCAACGAAGAGATGGAGGAACCATGAGATGAGCGTACAGCGTTATGCCCACCCGTATATTCCGAATTCTGCACCTGAAGTCAAAGAGAAAATGCTTACCGAAATCGGCTTTTCCAGCATCGAGGATATCTATGCCGACATTCCCGGGGAGCTGCGCCTAAAAGAAAAAATGAACATCCCGAAAGCTTTGACTGAATACGAGCTGGAGCGCCACGTCAACCAGCTGATGAACAAAAACAAAACGACGAAAGAAAATATCAGCTTCCTCGGCGCAGGCTGCTGGCCCCATTTTGTTCCGGCTGTCTGTGATGAAATCAACTCCCGCGCGGAGTTTTTGACGGCGTATGCTGGTGAGCCTTACGAAGACAAGGGGCGCTTTCAGGCGTTGTTCGAGTACCAAAGCCTCGTAGCTGAGCTGGTCGATATGGATGTCGTGAACGTTCCGACCTTTGACTGGGCACAGGCTGCTTCTACTGCTCTGCGCATGGCAGCACGTATCACAAAACGCACAGAGCTCCTGATCTCGAAAAATATCCATCCCGACAAGCTCTTGATCATCAAAAACTATACGTCTCCTGATCTTACTGTCACCTTGATCGATTTTGAGAACGAAACAGGCAGACTTGACCTGCATGATCTAAAAGCAAAGCTCAGTGTAGATACAGCAGCGGTTTACTTCGAAAACCCGACCTTCCTCGGCTCCGTGGAAGTAAACGGACAGATGATTGCGGACTTGGCTCATGCAGCCGGTGCCATTTGCGTAGTCGGCATCGATCCCATCTCTCTCGGCGTGATGGAAGCTCCAGCGAATTACGGCGCGGACATCGTGTGCGGAGATTTGCAGCCGCTTGGCGTACACATGCATTACGGCGGCGGCCAATCCGGCTTTATCGCGACGCATGACGATCCGACCTTCGTCATGGAATATCCGTCCCGCTTGTTCGGAATCGCACCGACAGAGGTCGAAGGCGAATACGGCTTCGGAGACGTCGCGTACGACCGCACCTCTTTTGCCAAACGTGAAAAAGGCAAGGAGTCCGTCGGAACACAAACCGCGCTATGGGGCATTACCGCAGGCGTGTACTTGGCGACAATGGGCCCTGTGGGCATGGAAGAAGTCGGGCAAGGCATCATGCAGCGCTCCCAATACGCAGCCAAGCAGCTCTCTTCCATTCCCGGGGTCGAGGCCAAATTCGCCGCTCCTTTCTTCAAGGAGTTCGTGATCGACTTCTCGCAAACAGGCAAAACCGTCAAAGACATCAACGCTGCACTTCTCGCCAAAGGAATTTTCGGCGGAGTTGATTTGACCGAACACTACCCCGAATTGGGTCAATGTGCGCTCTACTGCGTCACGGAGGTTCATACCCAGGAGGATATTGATACGCTCGTCACTGCCATCACAAGCATTTTGTAAAAACGAAAAAGGAGGAAACCGACCATGAAAACATCCGAAGGAACAATCGACAAAATGAAACGGATTCCGAGAGACCATAAGGTACGCCGCTTCCACCAAGCAAAGTGGGATGAGCCTGTCATTTTCGAGCTGAGCCAGCCCGGTGAGCGTGGCGTCGAGGTACCACCCGTCGAGCCACTAATCGTGGAGACCGTTGGCGATGGCATCTCTTCGCTGCCAGACAGCTTGCGCCGGAAAAAACGGCCGAATCTTCCCGAGATCAGTCAGTACCGCGTGATCCGTCATTACTCCCGCATTTCGCAGGAGGTTCTAGGGTCGGATTTCAACGTAGAGATCGGGCAAGGCACCTGCACGATGAAATACTCCCCGAAAATCAATGAACGCTTCGTGCGCTCACCGAAAATGGCGGAGCTGCATCCGCTGCAAGACGAGTCCACTGTCCAAGGGATGCTGGAGATGACGTATCGCCTCGATCTGTACCTGCGCGAGATTTCGGGAATGGACAAATTCTCGTTCCAACCAGGCAGCGGCACACAGGCATTGTTTACCCAAGCCTCTATCGTGCGCAAATACCACGAATCTCGCGGCGAAGGGGAGCAGCGCAACGAGTTTATTACCACCCATTTTTCCCACCCGTCCCAAGCCGCAACGGCAGCAGTCAAAGGTTTCAAAATCATTTATGTACCTGCCGACGAAAACGGCTACCCTGATCTAGAAGCGCTAAAGGGCCTCGTCTCGGAGCGAACCGCTGCCTTTGCCGTAGCGAATCCAGAGGATACAGGCATTTACAACTCCCGCATCAAGGAGTTCACAGACGTCGTCCACGCCGCAGGGGGGCTGTGCTGCTATGACCAAGCAAACGCCAACGGCTTGCTCGGCATTACCCGCGCGCTGGAAGCAGGCTTTGACATGTGCTTCTTCAACCTGCACAAAACCTTCTCCGTCCCACACGCTTGCGGCGGACCTGCAACAGGTGCCATCGGTGTCACTGCCGAGCTTGCGCCATTCCTGCCAGGACCGATCGTAGATTTCGACGGAGAGCGTTACTTCTATAAGCGTGATTTGAAAAATAGCATCGGGAAAGTCCGCAGCTTTTACGGCGTACCCCCTGCTGTCCTGCGCTCCTACGCTTGGGTCCGTGCACTTGGTGCTGACGGCTTGAAAGAAGTTGCCGAAATCGCTTGCCTCAACAACAACTATCTCTATCACAAAATCCTGCAAATCCGCGGCGCGAGCGCGCCCTATATACAAGGCCGCCGCCTGGAGCAGGTTCGCTATAGCTGGCAGCAGTTAAAAGAAGACACGGGGGTCACGACATACGATGTTCAGCGCCGCATGGTCGACTTTGCCCACCATTACTGGACCAGTCACCACCCGTACGTTGTGCCGGAGCCGTTTACGCTGGAACCGACGGAGTCCTATTCCATGGCAGAGCTCGACGAATACGTCGCGGCACTGGCCCATATCTCACAGGAAGCTTATGAGAATCCGGAGATCGTCAAAACAGCGCCGCACAATAGTACAGGTCACCGTGTCCTAGAGTCCGTGCTCGATGATCCTGATCAATGGTGCATCACATGGAGAGCTTATTTGAAAAAGACGGCACAAGGTTAAAAAGAAAGAAACGCCAGCACGGAATACGACAAGTGCTGGCGTTCTTTTCGTTGGGAAAGATTCTTTTAGAACTGATTCGGGAACTGCTTAATGATGCCTGCTGTCAGTACATCAGCCATTGAGATAATGTGCTCCTCGCCTTTATCAAACGCAGCAATGTCTGCATCCCAGTCCTTTTTCAACCTCGCCTGAAGATTATCGGAGAGCAGCTTCAAATGCGTATACATCATCTCTTTTACATCTTTTTCGGGCCAATTAGGGTTCGCACTGCTTAAAAACTTGGCGATATCATCTGCATTCCGAAACCACTCCTTGTTGAGCTTTTCAAGAGTTGCCTGATCGCCCTTCTTAGCTGCGTCGATGATTTTGCCAGCGATCACAATATGCTCGGATAACAGCTCAGCCAGCTTTTTGCCTGCTTCCTCCCCATAATACGGTTTGATTGCATTTCCGATATCCACCTGGTTTTTCAAAAGCCGTGCCAATACCTTTTCTTGATCTTCCAGCCCTGCTAATGCACTGATCAGATAGCCTCTTGTCCATATCATATGGTCGACCCAGAGCTTCCTCATATCCCCCTGCAACTTAACTTCTTTCGGCTTTATGCATTCCTGTTGCTGGCCGTTTCTTTGTGCTTCCTTGGCTACAACCATCGCCGGTACACCAAACAAAGCTAGGCAAATCATCAACAGTGTTACTTTCCTGAGTATTGGAGTCATTTAGTCCTTCTCCTTTTTTGGTATGTAGTGAATCCGCTGTTATTTTGAGCAAATTTGGCTTTTTCATGCGTTCAACATATCAGCCCTGCAAATTGACACTTGTCCGAGGCATCCTTATAGTTGTCTTATCAACAGTTGACTTGACTGCCTAACCTAGGAGGTTTCGCAATGAAATTAGATGAGTATATCGGCGTCATCGTGAAACGTACAGATTTAAAACTGAACAACTATTATCAAAAAGTATGCAATCCGTACAACATCACCATCGATCAGTGGATGATTTTTGTCGTGTTGTGGGAAGAAGAGGGTTTGACCCAGAACGAGTTGGCAGAACGCACCTACAAGGATAAAACGAATATCGCGCGGATGCTCTTTCTCATGGAAGAAAGAGGGTTCATTCATCGCGTGACGGATAAAAAGGATCGGCGTTCGCTTCATGTCTATCTGACTGAAAAAGGGCGACTTTTAAAAGACGAGGTCCTTCCACCCTCCATTGAAGCGTACGAAAAAACCATTGCAGGATTGACCGAAGAAGAAGTGAACCAATTTCGAAGAACACTCAATATCATTTATGAGAACGTGAAAAACTTGTAAAAACAAAACATATTGCAGGATGTCATTTTTTGTATATAATTAGTTGTTGTAGCAACAGTTTTTATAACAACTTCCAAGGCGGAATATATACAAAAAAGGAGTGAACATGATGAGCACAGAAGGGATTTGGAGCACGCATTACCGAGCGTTGACGATTGGTATTATTCTTGTGGTGACTGCTACAGCATTTGAAGGCTTGGCTGTCACGACAATCGCCCCCGGTCTTTCCCGAGAGCTACAGGGTGAGGATCTTTATGGATGGGTATTCAGTGCTTATTTGTTGGCTCAGTTGATTGGAACCGTGGTCACAGGTCAATTTGTCGACAGGAAAGGGCCTGCCCAGCCTTTCATTGTCACTATCGTGCTCTTTGCTGTTGGCATTGTAGTGGCTGCAATCGCGCCAGATATGCTTACTTTACTGCTTGGGCGAGTCATGCAAGGATTCGGAGCTGGTGCCTTGGTCAATTGCGTGTATACCATGATTACTTTGCGTTACCCCGATTCCCTTCGCCCTCAGATTCTTGCTGTCTTCTCTAGCGCTTATATTCTTCCTGGCCTGTTCGGACCGTATGTCGCCGGGATTATTGCTGAACAGATGTCGTGGAGATATGTCTTCTGGTTGATCCTTCCCTTTATCTTTCTGTCTGCACTCTTAACCACCCCCTCTTTCCGAGGCTTACAGCCGCCAAAAGCAAGCGCGGCAAACAATCGTAGTCTTCTTCTGCCTTTTTTCTTGGCCCTAGGGACTGGTGCCTTACTTTTTGGTATGGGCAAAATTCCTTCCATTTACGGTTTCCTGCTATCCGTCGCGGGTTTGCTCACCCTCAGTGTCCCATTATATAAGCTGATGCCTAAAGGAACGCTCGTCGCACGCTCAGGCTTACCTGCTGTCATCGCGTCTCGGGGTCTTTTTGTCGCTGCCTATTACGGCACACAAACGTATCTCGTCCTTGGACTCACTTCGATTTTAGGATTAACCGCCGACAAAGCTGGTTTAGCTGTTGCCTCTGCAGCAATCAGTTGGTCGCTGGCAGCCAATGTACAAGCAAAGCTGGACAAAAGAGACCAAGGAGCCGGTCGAAAAAAACGAATTATCACAGGCCTCGTTATTATGCTCATCGGAGTCGCTGGCACAGTACCCCTGACATTGATTCAACAAGACCTTTTCGGTATCGTGGTCGCGATTTTTAGCCAGATCATTATGGGCTTCGGAATCGGTTTGGCTCACCCGACAAGTGGCGCTATGGCGTTTTCTCTTGCAAAACCTGGTGAAGAAGGAAAAGTATCTGCTGAAATATCTATCGCCGATACGTTCACACCAGCGATTGTCATTGGGGTAGGAGGAGCCATCGTGTCTGTGATGACTGCCTTTGAGTTTTCACTTTCTGTTGGTATTACCGTTTCCCTCCTCCTTCAGACGTTCATCGTTATACTGGGGCTGGCATCTGCTGCCCGACTGACAACACGTTCGGTACCTGTTCAAGAAAAAAGGACACCTTAAAAAAGTGTCCTTTTACCCAATAATCTTAGTCTTCTTCGCATTCTCCATCGACTTTTCAATGATTCCGCTCAACGGACGCTTCAGCGCGAGCGCCACAAACAGGCTGATACCAATAAAGCCGAATAATACGAGTATATCCCGGATCGCCGTTTCCCAGAGGATGCCGCCCACCCCTTCACGTAACAGGCTGATTGCATACGTGAAAGGCATGTATGGGTTCAGCGCTTGGAAAAACGGTGAGGTCATACTGATCGGGAACGTACCGCCCGAGCTAGAGAATTGAAACACCATGAAGATAATCGCAATGCCTTTGCCCACGTTGCCGAAAACGGACACCAGCGTGTACGTAATCGTGACAAAAACCAGGCTGACCAGCATACCGAATAACACAAACGGAGCTTTATCCGCAACATAGGCCCCCAGGATGTAAATATCACCGAGCGTGACGAACAACGCCTGAAACAGCCCAATTGTCACAAACGTCCCCAAGCGGCCCAGGTACAGCTGATACGGCTTGTACACTCCGCCCGGATTTTCCGCATTCGGCTTCAACAGGGAAATCAACAAGGTCGCACCTACCCAGAGAGACAACACACCGTAAAATGGTGACATGGCCGAACCATAATTCGGTATCGGGTAGAGGCGGTTTTCCTTGATCTGCACGGGACTTGCGAGGAATTCGCTCTCTTTTTTAATGTCGCCGCGCAATAGCTTGGCAAGATCGGCGAAGTTGTTGTTCGCCTCGACTTCTCTCAGCTTGTCGGCGGCCTGCCCAATGGCACTCTCCAGCTTAGGCAGATCGTCGCGAACCAATGCAGCAACTCTGTGGACTCCTGCCTCCACCTCCGGGAGCTTGTAGCGCACAAAATCAGCCAGCTTGGTCAAATTCGCCTCCGCTTTAGGCAGATCGTTCTGGACGAATGCCGCTGCCTCGTCGAGCTTCTTCCCGATAGTAGGAAGATTCCCCTTCAAGAACGGAGCTGCTACGCGAATGGCATTTGCAAAAGCATCCGACTTACTTCTGAGCGTTTGGGCCAGCTGGTGGACCTGCGCCCGTATTTGCGGCATCTCCTGCTGGATTCGCTTCAATTCTGCCAATCCCAGTTCCAAGCCCGTCTTTGTCTCTTGAAGAATCGATTCGATATCCGGAAGTTTTTCTTGGGCCTTATGCAGTAGATCAGCAGATTCTCCTGTGATCACCTTCAGCCTTTCAATGCCCTCGGATATTTTCGGAACGATTTCGCTATCGTAACGGGACAGGATGTCTCCCAATTCCGCGCTGGTGTTTTTCGAGAGCTGATTCAAGCTCTCCACCAAATCTTTCGCAGGCTGCTTGCCTTTTTCCAGCGCGCTTGCAATCGTGCCGAGAATCTCGATTTGCCGGTTCATTCTGTTCTCAATCGTGCGCAGCCTCTCTGCGAAATGACTCAATGGCTGTCCAGGAATATAACTGTTTACTTTCTCTACAAGCGATGCGGTATGCCCCAAAACATTCACGGCTCTAGATAACCTGTCTTTCACGGCATTTACCTCACTGGCAGTAGGCAGGCGATCCGGATTGATTTGCAACAGTCTGTCTGTAAGTTGTGTGAGCGCATCCGATGCTTGCTGGGCTAAGATGAGATTTTGCTTGATCAGTGGTGCAATCGTTTCAAAAGCACCGTCATGCTTCGTAAAAAAGTCATTGAGCTGATCTGCCACAGCCGCACCCTTATCAGTCAGATCAGCGATACGCGGCAACGCATCTTGAGCAGCCGAAACGATCTCAATAGCCTGACTCGCTTTTTCTGTGGCCGTAGTCACTGCGTTTGCGACTTTATCAAAATTTTGATCGAGCTCTTCAATTCGTCCAACGGCTTGCTCAATCACTGGCAGCTTGTCTTCCATCGCGATAATGACCGACGCCGCCTCATTGATTTTCGGCCAGTTTTGCTGGATTTTGAGCACGGCCTGCCCTGCTTGATTGATTTCGGGGATTCTTTTTTCCACTTCCAGAATGATCTGCGCTTTCTCGTGAATCTCGGGAAGTTTCTTCTCAATCTCCAACACCTTTTGCCCTGCGGCACGAATCTCAGGCAAGCTTTTTTCCAGTTGGAAAACGCCGCTCTCGATTTTGCGGATGGTCGGCAATTGCTCTTCAATTTTAATGCCGATCTCCGTAAGCTTCGTCAGCAAGGCTTCACTGACGCTTTCTGTAAAACTCTCGTTGATCTGCTTGGCAATCGCTGAAACACCTGACGAGGTGATTTTGGGTGCGACGGCGTTCACTTTTTCATTGACCGTATAAATCACTTCAGGCTTGTTCAGGTTGCCATGGACAATTCCCGTGATTTTTGTGGAAAAATCAGCTGGAATAAGGATGCTGGCATAATAATCGCCCCTCTCCACGCCCCGTCTGGCCTCTTCTTTGTCCACAAAGGTCCACCCTAGTTTCTGGTTGTTATGCAAGCTCTTTACGAGCTCGTCTCCGATGTTGACCTTTTGATCGCCAACCGTGGCTCCCTGATCCTCGCTCGTCACCGCCACCTTGACACCTTGCGTATTGGCGTAAGGGTCCCATACTGATTTGATGTTGATCCAATCGTATAAACAAGGAAGGAGAATGATGGCGATGATCAGAAAAATCCCAGTCGGAACCTTGAAAATGTTAATCCAGTCCGTTTTGTAAATCTTCCATATAGACCGCATGTATGTACCACCTAGTAGGAAAGAATGGATGAATCTTTACACTCACATGACAGTTTACCATGGAAGGAAATGATCGGGAATGAGTCTGCCACTAGTAGCATGAGCCGCTGCACGCTAAATTATGATGAAAAAAGCCCAACCATCACTGGTCAGGCTCTTCCTAGTAAATCGGTAAAACTATTTTCTCACTTTCAACGTGTACTCGCTTGTATGACCATCGTTTTCGGCAACAATCGTCACGGTGGCTTTGTCCGGCGTATCCTCATGGACGGTTACCAGACCATCTTCGCTAATCTCAGCATATTCCGCTTCCACGACACTGTAAGTGGTTCCTGTGCTTTCCTTGGTCATATCGCGTCGGCTGCGATCCGTCATGGTAGCCGATACGCTCATTTGAACCGTACTACCAGGCTTTACTGTACTCTTTTTGGCGGACAGGTTGATACTCTTGACCTCTGCAATCGTGAACGTCACTTTGGTCGATTTTTCTCCGTTGCTCACCTTGATGGTAACTTTTTTACCAGGTCGCGCATCCTCGGAAATCTCGATCAAGCCGTTTTCATCCACGGTGACGCTGCTGTTGTCAGATTCATAGACGGTTCCGCTCTCTCCGTCAGTCAAATCCTGCTCGGTACGGTTCGAGAACCATCCGGTCACCTCGAGCTGGAGACTCTCACCCGGCAACAGGGATGCCCTACTTGGTGTAACGTTCACTCTTTGCAGACCTGTATTTGCTACCATGTAGATGCCCGGCTCCTCGATTTCGAAGCTTGCGCGGTCACCCGTTTTGATGACATCGACTGTTTTGCCTTTGGAGGTCTTGAGGACGTTCCATACTCGCTTCGATTCATCATAGTACTGAGCCGTCAAATATTTTTCCTTGTGCTCGTACGGCAGAATCATGCGGACAGTCCTGCTGTCAAAACTCTTCAATTCCTGGTTGTCTGCTTCTAGGCGAACTTCGTACATATCGCTGGCATTGCCCGATTTCGAAGGCTTTTTGATGTCGTCCGGCTTCGAGAGCTCGACGTGGATATCCGCACCGTCATGCTCTTTGAGAAGCTCGCTGGACAGCCATACACCTGCGTCTTCCTTGTTCACCAGGGCCACATTGATTTGCTTTTGTGCCAATGCATCTACGATATCACCACTTAGTGTCATCGAAGATTTTTCTTCTTCCTTCGATTTTTTCGCTGCGCGCACTTCATGACGAGTGCCGCCCATGCGAATCTCGATTGTCTTCTCCAAGGCAAACAGCGGTGCTTGCTTGTCCAGCGCTGTCTCGATGGCCTCTACTGCTTGGGCAAAGCGTTCGATCTGAGCGACTACCTTCTCCGTATTTTCGCTATCGTCTGCTTCGATCGTGCTGACTTGTGTCAAAAGCTCCGCGATCGGTTCTTTCAGCTTTTTCACCCATTTTTCAGAGAGATCGTCTTTATCCAGTTTGGCAATCGTCGTCTCTGCTACATGAGCCATGACTTTTACTGCTTGCTCCCATTGTTCTTGATCGTTTTTCTCGATCTCATCAACAACTGGCAAGAAAGCATCCTTCAACAGCGAGTAGGTCTGTTCTAACACTTGATCCTCATCGACGATATCCTCTTTCCACTTGGAAACCATCGCTGCCAAAACGGTATCCGTTGCATCGGAAACCAAAGCAAGATGCGTAGAATCACTGAGCTTGTCGTCCTTGATCAGCTTGGACAATTGCTTGATCGCATTCTCTGCTTGCTTCTCTACTACATCCTCATCTGTAGCGTTCTTAATTACCTCAGCAGCAGCGCGATTGGCTTGGCGCAACTGCTCATCTGGCGTGAGTACAGGCGGATCTACCGGTGGTGTGACTGGTGGTACTTCGGTAAATGCATCCTTCAGTGCTGCTTGAGCAAAGTCCTCAGACTCTGTGTCCTTTTGCTTGGAGAAAGCGAGAATTTTCGTCGCGCCATCCGGAATTGCCGTTCCATTCGGGATCGCGTAGATGACCTTATCTCCTGTCTTGGCTACAGATGCGATCGCTGACTGACCGGACAGCTTGCCTTCGTCGTTCCCCCAGTAGAGTACATACTCGTCAATGTTCGCTTCATTTGCCGCAGGAGTGATCGTGACGTTCCCGCCAATCACACCCTTGTTCGTGTCCGCATCGGTAAAGGATACCGCCTGTGGTGCTTGTGCCAGCGTCTCATCGACAATGGTAAAGGTAACTCTACCGAGTTCAATATTGTCGTTATCTGAGCGATATTCGGCTTCCCCGACATAAATCGCATCGTATTTGCCCGGAGCGAGCTTCAAATCCTTGAATGAGACCGTTCCGTTTGGTTGCTTCACGCCGCTCGTTTTTTGTTGGGCGATTGCTTTTACATTTTTGCCCAACTTCGTACCTGTAGGGAAAATACCGATCCAGTCTTCTCTTACCGAGCTCGTGTAAGCCACCTCAATCGCATCTGACGACAGGTACTTCTCTTTCACCATCTGAACCGTAGGATTGCTCAGGGTCAAATCTGGATCGGAAGAAGGGTCTACCACTGGAATTTTCTCAGATAGATCGATTTCATACTGTGCATTGGCGATCCACGTGTCGTTTTTAAAATCTCTGCCTTTTACCAGGACTTTGTCGCCGTAAACTTCCACGAAAAAGCCTTGGCTTCCGTCCTTGCCTGTGTTGGCGTCTGTCCACAAATAGGAGGTAGCGCCCGCATTAAACATCGTGGCGTATTTGGCGTTGTACATCGTATCCTTCGCACCCAACTCCCAGTGTGTATGTCCACTGAACAGGAAAGCTCCAGGATGCTTCGCCAGAATCGTTTTCATTTCCGTATCTTGTCTGACACCGTACCAGTAATTGCTTTTGAGATAGCCATCATTGGCACCGGCTACTGTGTTCTTCAGCGGCTGGTGATGGAAAATGAACGTCGGCTTGCCCCCAGACTCAGCCAGCTTCTCGTCCAGCCATTTCAACTGCGTTTCCGATAAGTAGGAGTAGTCTTTCAGCCCTTTTTCCGTGCCAAGGAAAATGAACTGGTAGCCGTTAATCCACACATTGTAGTAGCTGGACTTCATGTTGGTGTACTTGTGGAACAGCTCCGAAAACTGCGTCCAGTCCCCCCAGCGAACATCGTGGTTCCCTTGCACAAAATACGTTTCCGGGAGTTGGTCCTTGTACATGTTAAAAATCCGGGCCATCTCCATATATTGCGCTTCGGTTCCATTCTCGGTAATGTCACCAGTGGTCATGAGTCCGTCACTGTCCGGATTCAGCGCAACCATATCCTTGAGGGCATCTTCGAGGTTTTTATTATGAACGTGATCCTTGCTGGTTTGCACATGCATGTCAGTGATGACTTCGAAACTGACCAATGGCTTCTCTTTCACCATCCCTGGGATCGTAAACTCTGCGCTCGCTGTCGTTTCACCCGCAGTTGAATCCGAGTAAGCGAGGAGCTTCGTCGCGCCCTTTGGAATGACCGTGTTAGCTGGGATTGTATAGGTCGCATACGTTTCACCTGGCGTAGTTGGAGGCTGCACTTGTGCGATGATCGGCTCTCCTAGCAGCTTTCCCACATCATTTCCCCAGTACAGATTGTAATGAGTCACATTCGCAGGATCAGCAGGGATTTTGATTTTCACATCGCCTGCGATCTGGTCTGCATCGTCATCCGTATCGACAAAAGTAATGCCCGATGGAGGATTCAAGGTAATGATCGAAAAAGGAGCACGCTGAAAAATGTTGTAGCCGTCATTTTGCATGTACAGCGCCTCATACTCACCTGCTGGCAATGACTTCGTAAAGTTCATCGTACCGTTTGGCTGACCGGCTGCACTCGTGTATAGCCAAGTGAGAGAAGGGTTACTGCCCTGTGGAATGGCACCTGCTTTATACAGTCCGATCCAATCCTTCAGGGAAGCTCCTGTATACGACAAGGACATCGGTTGACCATACAAATAGGTTTGCTTGTCCATCGTGACGGTTTGCTCTCCTGCTGCCTGAACGCCTTGGATCATAAAAGGTTGAGTCATTCCCATGAAGGCAACCGTAACACCCAGTACCATTGACATCGTTTTGTTTATCACTTTCATAATAAACGCGCACCTCATTTCGATCAGATTGATAGAGTCCGACTGATGATTTTTACACGACCTTGCTGCTGACTTTCAGACCAATGACACCAATCACAATGAGTGACATCCAAAGCATTTGCTGAAGATTGATCATTTCTTTGAATAAGAAAATACCGACGAATGTAATTAAAACAATCCCGACACCAGACCAGATCGCATAAGCGACTCCGACCTGTATATAGCTGAGTGCGAAATTAAGCAGAGTAAAGCTCGCACCGTACAACAGAAACATCAGAATGGATGGCCACAGCTTGGTAAAGCCCGCAGATAGTTTCATCGAAGTCGTACCTGCTAGCTCCAACAGAATAGCGAATGTGAGGAGAATCCATCCCCACCCGATCCCCTCATTCATGCCGTGATGCCTCCACCTTCAGTTGCGTATAGGAGGAAATCACCGCTTCTGCTTCCTCCAGGATTTGTATCCGATCAGAAAAGTCTTCCTTGCTCACAATGCCAATGGTCACCGAGACACCTGCACTTTTCCCCATGCGTATGTCGCCGCTCGTATCGCCGATGACAGCGACTTCTCTCGGCTTCAAGCCCAATTGGGTACAAGCTTTTACCACCATGTCCGGATAAGGCTTGCCACGCTCTACCTGATCATTCCCGATAATGACTGGAAAATAAGAGCGAATGCCCATCCATTCCATATGCTTGATCGCTTCCTCTGTTTCGTCTGCGGTTACAATCCCCATAAACATTCCGTGGTCGCGACATTGTTCGAGGAACGGGATCAGCCCCGGAATGGGATAGGCAGGACGAGTCTGCTCCATATCCTGATAAGCTCGCTCTTTGCACTCTCTCGCCAGTCGCATTGATTCTCCCCACGATAGTCCCTGACGATATCCCTGCCATGCCAGGATCGCAAGCAAATCGCTAGTCGAGCCCATCGCTAACGGACCATTGATGCTGTAGTCGCATACCTGCCCGTCTTCGTCGTGAACAGTCCCCCACAGCTCTGCGAGAGGAGCGATCTCAGCCGGCTGCGGAAGCTGGCTGGCAAAATGACGATGTACGGATTCGCTCCAGTACCCCCAGAGCCGCACAAACTCCAGCAAAGTACCATCCTTATCGAACAAAATCGCTTTGACCGTATATCTCTTGTTGTTAACAAGTAAGTCGGGCATCTTTTCCACCTGCATTCCATTTTGAATCGGACTTGGCTTTACTCTTTCGTCCTGACGAGAAGCGCATCCGTTCTTTTCTGAATCTTGACTGAAGTCCACATGATCGCGGTACGTACCAACAGATTCGCCACGATGATTAACGTGGACATCGCAGCAGCTTGCGCGATATCGCCTGAGTCCTCCTTATTCACAATCGCAACCGCAGCCGGTTTCAGGTCTGGTGCATACAAAAAGATAATGGCCGAGACCGTCACCATGCTGTTGATGAAATAGTAGAGGAACACTTCCAAAATCGTCGGCAATGACAGCGGAACCGTAACCCGCAGCAATGTCCGATACCAAGGCACATTCATCGATTCTGATGCAGCCTCGAACTCGCTATCTAGCTTCTTCAGACCAGACGTCATCGTCAGGAAAGAAACCGAGTAGAAGTGAACGATGTTACACAAAATGACGATCCAAATCGTGCCGTAAATGCCGTGCAATGGTTGATTCGGATTGTTGAAAAAGAATACGTAGATCAAACCGAGCACGAGTCCTGGCAATGCAAGCGGCAGCATGGACAGAAAATACGCTGACTGACGCAGCAGACGATGCCCCCGTGACTTCTCGATGAGATACGCGAACAAAAAAGTAGCGACTGTGCCAATCAAAGCCGTGGCAAACGCGATAAGCAAGCTCGTCACAAACGGTCCTTTGCCATCCAAAAAGTCTTCGTAGTGCGCAAAGGAAATGGACAGATTGTACGGCCACACTTTTACGAGAGAGCCGTAAATAGCAACCAGGATAATGCTAATAATCACAGCGGACACGGCGGAGCAAAGCACGTAAAACAACCCATCCCGCAGTTTGTTGCGTTCAATTCGGTAAGGGATGGACTTCGCGCTCAACCAACCGCTCTGTTTACGCTGGGAGATGCGATCGATCACGAAAGAAATCACAGCTGGTATCAACAGCAGCACCCCAACGGCCGCACCCATTTGCATATTTTGTTGCCCGATAACCTGCTTGTACAAATCTGTCGCTAGCACGTTGTACTGCCCGCCGACCACTTTGGGAGCCCCGAAGTCGGTAAAGGTCAAGACGAAGCAGACAAAAATGGCACTGATCAGCGCAAACCTCGTTCCCGGTACCGTGACCGTCCAAAATCTGCGCCACTTGGACGCCCCAAGCGTCTCTGCCGCTTCATACATCCGGTAATCTGCACTTGCGAGTGCCACCGACAGCATCAGAAACGCCTGCGGAAACGTATAGAGTACTTCCGCCATCACAATCCCGATGGGCCCGTAGAGCTCAATGCGGAATTCCGGCAACAGACCAAAAAATCCGGTAGAAATCAGCCCTTGATTGCCAAACAAGTAGGTGAGCGCCAAGCCGTGCAGCATAGAGGGTGCGAATAGCGGCAAGAGCGCAACAGACCGATAAAACCATTTGCCGCGGA
This sequence comes from Brevibacillus sp. DP1.3A, assembly GCF_013284245.2. Classification (NCBI taxonomy): domain Bacteria; kingdom Bacillati; phylum Bacillota; class Bacilli; order Caryophanales; family Paenibacillaceae; genus Brevibacillus; species Brevibacillus sp. DP1.3A. The sequence continues at coordinate 6,453,434 of NZ_CP085876.1, forward strand.
TCGCGCTTCTCTCCAGTGCGTAAGCAAATCCGAAGCCTAACGTAACGGCAATGATCGTCGTTACCGTCGACACCTTAATGGAATTCCACAATGACATCACGAGAGCCGGCGTAGAGAAGTAATTGGCAAAATGCATGAGCCCGATAAAATTCCCGTCCTGATCTGTAACTGCCTTGATCACCAGCTCACCAAGCGGCAGCAGTATGGCGAACAACAGCGCGATGGTCATGCAAACGATGATCGCATTTTGGCTCCATTTGTTGGCATCAGGGCGTATTCGTTTTAACCAGGTGTCCATATCGTGTACGCTCCTTAGCCAACAGCCAGGTCTGCCGTATCATCAAAACGAATGACATGCTCTGGCGGCAGGGTGAAGGCAATTTTTTGATCCGGCCAAACATGATGAGACACCATAGCATGTGCCGGGACATCAATCGTGACAAACTGTTGCAACAAAGTACCTTGTGGACCGATCAACTCTGCCACAATCCGATAATGCGTACCGCGATATTCCAACTCGCGCACGATTCCTTGTCTGCCTTTTTCATGACCGTCACGCAGCAACTGGACATGCTCCGGACGGATGGCGAGCATAGCCTGATCCGAGTGCTTATCCGACTGGATAAAGCTAATAGCTCCGATAAAATCAGCGACAAATGGCGTTTTGGGACGCTCGTACACTTCTTTTGGCGTACCGACCTGAATGATGCGCGACTGGTTCATGACCACGATGCGATCCGCCATCGTCAATGCTTCCTCCTGATCGTGCGTCACCATAATCGTCGTCATCCCGAATTGATGATGGAGCCGACGAATTTCGTTCCTGAGTTTGGCACGAACCTTGGCGTCCAGCGCAGATAATGGCTCGTCCAAGAGCAAGCAGTCCGGCGAAAACGCCAAGGCCCTCGCCAGTGCTACCCGTTGCTGCTGCCCTCCTGATAATTGAGTCGGGACTTTGTTGCGGTGTTCTCCCAGCTCAACCAGTTGAAGCATTTCCTCTACCCGATCAGCAATTTGTGCCTTGGAGAAGCGATTACGCAATCCGTAAGCAATGTTTTCACTGACCGTCAAATTCGGAAACAACGCGTACGATTGAAACATCATGCCAAAATTCCGTTTCCCTGCTGGCAGCGAGGTAATGTCTTTCCCGGCAATGACAACGCTCCCTTGATCCGCTTTTTCCAGTCCTGCGAGGATGCGCAACAACGTTGTTTTTCCGCAGCCACTCGGTCCGAGCAGACAGATGAATTCATTCTTGGCAATGTCCAGTTGAATGTCCTGAAGCGCTGTGTGCTTCCCGAATCGCTTGGCGAGATTGCGTAATGACAAATAGCCTTGCTCCATCACAAATGCCCCTTTATTTTTTACTTTTTCGGTTCAGCCTTGGAGCCGTACTTCTGCTCCCACTCTTTCAAAATGCCTTCGCGGTCTCTTGCTGCTTGATACAAGTCCAGCTTGGTCAACTGCGATACAGGGTCTTGTTTGTAGCCTTCCGGAATTTGACTTCCTTCTTGCTTGATGCTCAAAATCGCGTAGTTCTTGTTGTATTCCTTCATCGGCTCATCGCTGATCGCCCAGTCGAGGAACAATTTTGCTTCTGGCTTGATGTCTTTTTTCTTTACGAGCGCGCTTGCTTCCATATCCCAGCCCGAGCCTTCTTTCGGGAACACGACTTCGACTGGCGCTCCTTTTTTCTGTTCGTTAATGCCGCTGTATCCATAAGAGATACCGATTGGCGCTTCACCAGCGGACGCCATCTTTGCTGGCTTGGAGCCAGAGTGCGTGTAGACCATCATGTTTTCATGCAACTTGTCCATGTATGCCCAAGCCTTGTCCTTGCCGTACAACTGATGCAGGGCGTTGACGGTCAAGTAGCCTGTTCCAGAAGAAGCAGGGTGAGGCATCGCGATCAAGCCTTTGTATTCTGGTTTGACCAAATCTTCGTACGACTGTGGGATGGCCAGATTGCGTTTTTCCATCTCTGCTTTGTTGACAATAATGGCTGTCTCCCAAATATCCATGCCTACCCATTTCGGCGGGTTGGCCTTATCCTTGAATTCAGGCAGTACACGATCTACTCCTTTGGGAGCATATGGCTCAAGCATTTGCCTATCATCCATCACCAAGAGACTCGTAGCAGCCAGTCCCCAGATCACATCAGCCTGCGGGTTGTCCTTCTCGGCAATCAGCTTGGCTGTCATGATGCCAGTGGAGTCACGAACGATGTTTACTTTGATATCCGGATACTGCTCTTTGAAAGAAGTCAGATACGTCTTGATCTGTTCATCTTCAATTGCCGTGTACACATTGATTTCTCCAGATGCGTTAGACACAGCAGCCTCCGAACCGGTTTGCCCACTGCTCGATGCTGTTCCCTCTGTCTTCGGTGCTCCACAGCCTGCCAACAAACTCGTAACGACCAACGTTGCTGCCATCACATTCCACTTGATTTTCACGGTGATTCTCCTTTTCTGAAAGAAAGTATCGGATAAAAACCATCTTCGTTCAAAAATTATTGTACACTCGCATTGTGTTTCGCCCATGAAACCACTGTTAATTGAGCATTAAGATTACGTAAATGCTCATAACAATAGCTTTATCACTGTGTAGAAAAATTTTTTGCTATAATGGAAGTATCATACAAAAAGCATTGAACGAAATAATTGATGACGGTGGCACGAGAGGGAAGTGAATATTCGCATGTCTTTGAACGAGGAAAATGTACGAGAAGAAAAACGCCTCCATATTCGTAAACAAATGATCGAAGCCATAGCGGAAACGATGGACTTGTATGGCGCTACTCATTCCTCTGGTCAGCTTTACGGTGTCATGTTCTTCGAGAATCGTCCGATGACGCTCGACGAGATGAAAACACAGATGAACATGAGCAAAAGCAACATGAGCTATGCAGTGAGATCCTTAATGGAATCTCGCATGGTCAAAAAACTCGAGGAAAAGCAGGAACGAAAAGAGTTGTATGCGGCGGAGACCAACTTCTACACAGCGTTTCAAAACTTCTTCACATTCAAGCTGCAGCGTGAAGTCGATGTAATGACCGGTGCCATCGACCAGGCACTGCCTGAATTAACCGAGCTGATCCTTTTGGAAAGTACCTCTGATGAGGAACGAAAGCTCGCCCTCCAAGATTTGCACAAGCTCAGACATGCAAAAAAGTATTACGAATGGTTGCAAAATTTTGTGTATACCTTGGAACAAGGTGATTTTTTCGAAGAAGAGCCCGAATAGAAAAAAGCCATCTTTCTCTCCAAAGCTAGAGGAAAAGATGGCTTTTCTTTTTACTTTTTCTTCTCTTGACGCACCAAATACAAGAAGTATGGAACACCGATGACCGCCGTCACAATACCCGCGGGAATCTCGATCGGAGGATTCAGTCCCCTCCCCAATGCATCTGCAATGACGAGAATCAACGCGCCCAAAACCGCCGCACCTGGCAATAGATAACGATGCTGATGACCGAACAGCTTTCTCGCCATATGTGGTGCAATCAATCCCACAAATCCGATCGAGCCAATCGCCGCTACACTTGCGCCTGCCAATGCAAGCGCGAGCAGCAAGAGCATATAGCGTGTTCGCACGACATTCAGTCCGAGCCCCGTAGAGCTCCCTTCATCCAGACTGATAATGTCCAGCTTTCGGTGCAGGGCAAAGCTAATGGGAATGAATACGAGCAGCCACGGCAGCAAAGCGTAAATTTCATCCCAGCCTTTCCCCCACAAGCTCCCAGCCAGCCAGACAAGAGAATCATTGGCTTGCATCGGATACTTCACCATAATGAATTCCGTCAACGCTTGGCAGATCGCCCCTACTCCCATGCCGACCAAGGCAAATGTAGTTGGCTGTGCACCGCTTTTCCGAGCGAAATAGATGAGGGCAATCGCTACCGCCAGTGCTCCCAAAAACGCGACAATCGGGAGAAGAAGCGGTGAAGCGGTCGGAAACAGAATGATGACAACAACCGCGAACAAGCCCGCGCCTTTGGTTACCCCTACGACATCCGGAGATGCCAGCGGATTACGGATCATTCCTTGCAAAATCACACCAGCGATCGCGAAGCCCGCTCCAGCAAGAATCGCGAGCAACGCCCGCGGCAATCGATAGTTTTCAATCATAAACGTAAGCGACGAAGATTCTCCCATAATCACTCGAATGATTTGATCAGGGCCGATAAAGATCGGGCCGATCCCCATGCTAAGCAATGCTGCCGCTAAGACTAAGGCGCCGAGGCCAACCAGGAGCAGGGTGTTTTTTCGCGAAGTCATACCATTTCCCTCCCCTTTTTTCTCGCCAAGTACAGAAAGAACGGGGTTCCCAGGAGAGCCGTTACAATTCCTACAGGAGACTCAAACGGATAGGAAATCAAGCGAGCCAGTACATCGGAGATTGTGACCAAGACAGCTCCACCAAGCGCAGACACAGGGATAACGACCCGATAGTCCGTACCCACGAGCCTCCTTGCGATATGTGGAACCATCAGTCCAACGAAACCAACAGCCCCGGCGACAGCAACAGAGGCGCCTGCCAAAATAACGACCACAACATAAGACAGCAGTCGGACGCGGGCGATTTTTTGTCCCAACCCCATCGCGACTTCCTCCCCCAGTCGAAACACTGACAAAGAGCTGGACAGCCAGATCGCCAGAAGGAGTCCCGCCATCGACCATGGCAAAATCAATTGCACATCCGTCCAAGCTGCTCCGCTAATGGAGCCAGACAACCAGTACAATACATTCGAGATTTGTTCGTTAAAGATGATGATTCCCTTCGTAATGGAGGTGAGCAGCAGGTGGATGGCCATTCCTACCAAAGCGATCTTGAGATTGGTCATCCCGCGGGAAGCTGCGAATCCAAAGACAACAAGTCCTCCAAGAATCGCTCCAGCAAATGCAAAATAGATGAGATTGGCTTTCCCGATATCCGGTAAAAACACAATCGCGAGTACGACCACCAGACAAGCCCCCGCATTCACGCCAAATACTTGCGGGGATGCGAGCGGATTGCGAGTAACGGCCTGCATCACGGCACCTGCCACAGCCAAATTCGCCCCGATAATGGCTCCCAGCACTGCTCTCGGAACGCGGATGGTTTGGAAAATCAAGAGCTCCTTGGAGTATTCACCCGATAGCCAATGCGTCACTAATGATCGAATTTGCAGCGAAGCTACTCCGGTAAACAAGCTCAGCAACAAACCTATAAACAAGAGGATTGCTAAGCCGATCACTATGAGGACAAAGGTACCTTTTCGTTGTCGTGTCGTTGTTTTCTGCAATACAAGCACCTCGATCAACTACCACGTGCAGGAACACCGAAAAGACCAGATCAGCGATCGGTCTTTCCAGAATTTGCACCGTATGTTATTTTTCCTTGCTATACAAGAGATTTACTGCCTCTTCCACAATGCGTTCCGCAGATTTCAATCCGCGATAGCGCGTCCAGAGGTCACGATTTACTTTGTGTACTTCCTGATTTTTGACTGCGGTGATATTGTTCCAGAGCGGATTTTGCTTCCACTCGTTCAACAGCGCGTCGTCGGCTTCCGCCAGGAAAATCACATCTGGGTCCCACTGCACCATTTGCTCCAGACTGATTTTTACCGTTGGTTCTGCCGCATCCTGAATCGCATTTTTGATTCCAATCATTTCGAGCAATTCGCCATCAAACGATTTCGAACCATGTGCAGACAGCGAATCTGCGCGGAATACTCCCAGCATGACATTGCGGGAATCCCCAGCCGGTACCCTCTTCTTAAACTCTGCGATGATCTCCTTGTGCTTGATCAGGCGTTGTTCTGCTTCTTTTTGCTTGTTCAGCGCTTCCCCAATCGTGGCAAACGAGCTCAAGTTTTCCTGATACGTCGAGTTGCGGCTTTTCAAAATGATCGTCGGTGCGATTTTTTGCAAATCCTTGTATATGTCCTTGTGGCGATTCAAATCACCGATAATCAAATCTGGCTGCAACGAGCTGATGACTTCCAGACTCGGCTGCTGGCGTGTCCCAACAGGAGTATACTCGATTTTTTTGCCGATCAGTCCTTCTACGTCCTTATCCTTCTCCTGCGCGATTCCTACAGGCGTCACTCCCAGCTCCCATAGTCCGTCTACAAAGGAGTACTCCAACGCGACGACTCTTTTCGGGTCTCCGGTAATTTCCGTTTCGCCCAGCTCGTGTTTCACGATGCGCTTTTGTGCGGTTTGCGCACTATCTTGACCTGCTGCTGGCTGTTTTTGCTCTGCGCTGCCGCACCCGGTCAGTAATACCGTACCTGCCAGTGCAAGCGTCCAAAGCATATGACCGAGACGTTTCATTCCGTTTGTTCGCTTCATCTTTTGTCCCTCACTTGATGTAATTGATAATGATTATTATTACCGATTAATTGCGTTTTTTATTGTAACAATCCGCAGCCGCAAATGAAACATTGTGCTTATTAAACCTTTTAGCGCAATAAACGTGATTAACGTCATTTTGTTCATGCTCTGCCATTACGAAAAAAAGCCGTTACGCCTGAACTATCGACGTAAACGGCTTTTCGCCACGATGCTATTTGTTGTTTGGCGTATGACTTACTTCAGTCGCCGAGCTCAGCTTCTCTAATGCTTCCTTGGCAAGCGCATGATTCTCCGCCATCTCCAACGCCGTCTGATAAGCTGCCACAGCCTCATCCACGTGACCCAAGCCTTCGTAGCAAAGCCCTTTGTAATACCAGGCGTGAAAACTTCCCGATCCCTTCAAGGTCAGATGACGAATGTTGCTCTCTCCTAGCTCCAAACAGTGATCGAACGTCATCAATGCTCGTTTATAGTCGTTTTTCAAATACTGAATGATCCCTTTGTACAAATGCAAATCAACGTAGTCAGGATAAATCTCGATTGCCTTTTCAATTCCTGGCCACGCTCCCTCAGCACTGCCGATCGAGATCAACGTAGAGTACTTGAGCTTATAAAGAAGCGAAGGAGGCATCATATGGTTTTCGAGAAACCCGATAATAGACAGATTCACGAACTTGAACGTTTTCTCATGCTCCTGGATACGTGAGAATTCACTGGCAAGATGATACTCAATCCATGGAGAGTGGTCCTCTTTTTCCAATTCCTTCATGAGTAGCCCAATATTGCGCTCGAATTTGTTCTTTCTGCCAGTAAATTCATTCATGTAGCCGTAATGGTATATCCGTACAGGCAAGATTTGAATGTGGAGATCTTCGGTCAGATTGGGAAGGACCTCTTCTACGTTGAGCGTTTCATGGATGGGAAAATGGAAGCGAAAACCGATGCCATTGCGAAACAAACGTGAGTGAGCGATATGAAAAGCATCGTCTTCATTTATTTCATCTCCAATGTAATTTATTAGATGAATATAAAAAAGAGAATCTTCTTGACTGCGAAGCAGTTCTTTCAATTTCGTGCTGTCTTCCTTATTCATTTCCTCATCGGCATCCATCCACAAAATCCAGTCGCCCGTTGCCTTTTCCAGTCCAAAGTTTCGTGCTTCTGCGAAGTTATCCTGCCACTCATACGAGTGCACGACCGCTCCGAATGACTTGCCTATCTCTACCGTTTTGTCGGTACTTCCCGTGTCTACGATAATCATTTCATCCACAAGATCTTTCACGCTTTCCAAGCACTTGTGAAGGCACTCTTCTTCGTTTTTTACAATCATACATAAGGAAATTTTGGGCGCCTCAGACATGCTACTCATCTCCTTTTACACACATCAATGAGATCGTAGTCTATCCCCCCTTTACTCTATGAGCGGACTGCTCCTTTCAGAACGGCGCCATTTCCTTGGTTTTCGAACTATTTGCTGGAGCAGCGCATAGGTAGTTGTAGGCAGATATCACAAAGAAAGCAGGGATCGTATCCATGCATGACTCATGCCCTTTGTGCAACAGCGCTCAGGTTGCGCTTTTCCACCAGTACACTACCTTCTCGCTACTTACGTGCAAAGATTGTGATCTCGTTTTTCAACCTCACCTCGATCAGGTCAACGTGACACAGCTGGTTGCAAACATTTATGATGCGAGTTGGGTTTCCATGCGTGATCAATACGCCAAAAATACATTTACGGAACATGCGATCTTCCATACATTGCTGCTCGATATGTGGTTTTCGGAAAAAGGGAAGTTGCTCGAAATTGGTCCAGGAACAGGAGAGTTGTTATTCCTTGCTCGTGAGGCTGGGTGGGAGGTTGTTGGGGTGGAGCCGTCGCACCAATCATGCGCATACGCCCAAGACCGGTATGGGCTACAACTGGTTCATTCGTTATGGAACTCCTCCGTTCTCGCCCCCGAACACATTGGTACGTTTGATGCCATTGTTTTTTGTCACGTCTTTGAGCATATTTCGCATCCGAAGCAATACCTTGAAGAATTGAAGGGGTTTCTTAAACCAGGAGGAAAGATCATTTTTAGCGTGCCGAACAAAAACTCGTTCACCAATAAATTGTTTGGGGTGTATTCCCCGCTGTATACCGAGAATGACCACCTCTTTCATTACTCCCGTGACAATCTGATCTCACTGCTTCATCAAGGTGGCTGGGAGGTTCTCTCCATCTTTTCTCGAGAAGAAACGAACCGCTTGGAAAACCATCTGCGCAAGACCACGCAAACACCTTTACCGATCCAGGACATCATGAAGCTAGCCGTGAACCTCCAGTCGACCTTCCAAGGCCATGAAATCTTCTGCATTGCCACACGACAAGCCTAACCTGCCATCCGTAACAAAATTTCGAATAGGCAGGAGGTGCAGTACGTAGATGACCAGAGCCAAACTGACTCTTTCTATGATTGTGAAAAATGAAGGCAATCGGTATTTGAGACGAGTGTTGGAAGCACATAAAGACTTTATTGACGCAGCCGTCATCATCGACGATGGCAGTATCGATCATACCGTGGATCTCTGTAGAGAGGTTCTCAAGGGCATTCCTCTTCATCTGGTTCAAAACGCTACCTCTCAGTTTTCCAACGAGGTCGCCTTGCGCAAACAACAATGGCAAGAAACGATCCAGACTGATCCGGGATGGATTTTGAATCTGGACGCCGATGAAATCATGGATAGCTCCTTCCCCTCAAAAGTTTCCGAGATTTTGGAACAACAGACACACGAGGCGATCTACTTTCGTTTGTACGATATGTGGAGCGAGACGCATTATCGCGAAGAAGTGTATTGGAAAGCCCATCATTACTACCGTCCTTTTATGATCAAATACCGCCCTGACTTCCCATATGTATGGAGGGAAACCCCACAGCATTGCGGCAGATTCCCTCTCTCGATCAACCAGTTCCCTTACCTGTGCCATCCATCACGCGTGAAACATTTTGGCTGGGCCCGACTCGAAGACAGACAAAACAAATACAACCGCTATCAGCTCCTCGACCCCGACGCCCGATATGGCTGGAAGGAACAGTATGAATCGATCTTGGATCAACATCCCAATCTGTTGGAATGGGTGGAATGAGGATGATCATTCGCGATATCGAAAAGGCTTTGCAGCAGCCCAATTGTAATCACTGGCGATACAACTCACTCACGTTGAGCAAACAGGCCCTCGTACATGCATGCCGTCATATCAAACATGAAAATGAGGAGTGCCAGGTGCTTCAGTTCGGTGGAGGTGACTCCGCTCTGTTTTGGAAAGCACTTGGCGAGCTTGAGCTGCTCCGGGTCCAAGCAACCATTGTGGAGCATCATCCGATTCGTGCAAAGGAAATCACGGAGAGTCTAGGTGATGTACCGCATGTCGCATTGGTGACTAGCTCTTTGAAGCAACTATCCGAAGAGGAATGGAACAAGGTCTTCGACAATCCAGCAGAGAGCAGGAGCTTGTGGCCCGCCATCGGACAGCGTGTTCCTGAGAATCAATTTGATCATTTTTCTATTCAAAATGCCTTTTACGCCGATTTGGACCAACTATCGCTTTCCGGTCATTCAGTAGATGTCATGGTTGTAGACGGTCCGCATGGCAACGGTCGCTCTCTTGCCTATCCACTATTTGTTGCCACTCTCAAACCAGATGCGCTTATTCTCGTAGATGATTTTGATCACTATCCCTTTCTGGCTCATCTCGGAAAAATCTATCACTATGAAGAACTTTTTCGAGAGATTGCCGGAAATCGTCGCTGGGTATTGGTAAGGCTCCAGGGAACCAAAAATATCACTAAATCCATGAGGTGATGATCATGTCTCAAGCATCGATCCCTAATATTACGCCGGTTATCTCGATTACCCTAGGCCAAACCACTTCGCTATTGCTTGCATCCATCGCTTTAGAAGAACTGGCTTTGGCTCACATTCTGAACGCCGAGGCTGAAAAGATCCAATTTGTTTTAGGTACCCTTGATCCAGGGCTTCAACCAGCCGCAACACTCTCCGACATCCTTCTCGTCAATGCAAGCGTTCGTCAAACGATACAAGATGTCATCAAAAAAGAAATGCTTCTGCAATTCAAATTGGAAAATATCGTGGATAATCTTCTTCCATAGATTCCTTCGTGTTAAATAGGCCTCATTCGTATGGAAACTATCACAATACCACTGACTCGGGTCAATCGATCCGGGCTTTTCCTTTTCCCCGCTCCTATGCGCATGTGTACAAATAAACAGTTCAGTGGGACACACACCTATGCATACACTTACCGTAGTTAAAACGAAGGGGGGATTTGCTAGCGATCACACGTTTAGAAGTAAGCGATAGGCCAAACGAGTAAACTAGTTACCCATTACTTCAAAGAGGTGATCTCATGTCTCAACCTACCATCCCTAACATTACCCCAACGATTTCCGTTACGATTGAGCAATCGGTATCTTTACTGCTGACATCTATTGCTCTGGAAGAATTGGCTTTGGTGAATATTATGAATGCAGAGGCAGAAAAACTCCAGTTTGTGGTAGGTACATCGGGGATTACACCTGAGGTCGTTCCCACCATCTCTGACATTCTTGCCGTTCACAACAGTGTTCGCAGAACGCTGCAAGATGTCATCAAAAAAGAAATGCTCTTGCAATTCAAGTTGGAAAATCTGGTTAGCATTATCCCGAGCACCTCTACTTCCTTATCGAATGAATACGATTAAGTTGTCATATTAAGATCGCGGTTACATAACATGTACTGCGAGGAAGTTTCCATTTATTCACTATCAGTAACGCGATCCTGTGACGATCCTATCGTTTTTAAGTACGTTGTAAGAAGCTTGCCTGAAGGCGTTCTGTGCAAATAAAGGGAAGCAGATCGCCTTCTATTTCGGGCAAGTCTTATTTTGTATACAAAGTCATACAAACAAAGGATGTGGTTAACGATGTCAATGCCCACGATCCCCAATATAACACCGGAAATCATATTGAAACGCAACGAAGTATTAAATCTGCTTCTCACCTCCATTGCGCTGGAGGAAATCGGACTTTCTCACATTATTAATACAGAGGGGGAAAAGATCCAAAAGATCGTGAAGGAGCAATGCCTCTCGCTCAATGATGCGCTTGCCTTAAACAACAGCGTAGAACGAATGCTGCGTAATGTCATCAAGACCGAGATGCTCCTACAATTCAGGCTGGAGGATATTATCAAGCTGGAGCAGATGCATAATAATTATGATCATCAGCACAATGACTTACCTGACTTACCCGACCTTCCATGCCTTTGAAGAATAGCCCTCACTCCTTACACTGCTTTTCATAGGATCATAATTTTATTGAAGAGGGATGATGATGACCTTACGGGATAAAGTTCCATCAAATGATGTGCCTACGCGCGAAGAAGCTTTGAGTCATTTGCTGCAATCGATTGCCCTAGAGGAAGAAGCCTTGTCCAGATTGTTAAATGCTGAAGCTGACAAAGCCCTTGCTTTCGTTGGTAAAAATCTGGACTTCCCCAACACCCCGTCTAATGATGAGATCATCACCTTTAATCGTACAGTCATTTCGATTCTGGATTCAGTGCTGATGGCTGAGTGGCTGTTGTTAAAAAAGCTGGATGCGGCCATCCATATGTACCCTGTGGCGCTTAAATCAAATTTTGAGATGAAAGAAGCCGATTTCGGGGATGAATTGGATGACGACTTCACCATCGACTATTAACGATTGATCATTTCAGGAATTCGAGGTCAATTGCCATGAAGAACAGAGGTATCGATGACCAAACCGTTCTAAAGCTGACCTATTCCATCGTCCAGTTGGTCAAAGGATTGGAATCCCGCTTTCATCATGCCAAAGATTACGAACTGACGCTGTTTGGCTACCAAATATCAACGATGATCAACCTGCTCGTCAGACTGCATACCCACATACATAATAAGCAAATTGCTCACAGCTTCCTTTTTGAATCGCATAACCCCCTCCATCCCACTAGTGAAATGTACACACATGTCCTTGCTGCGATTGCCCAGTTATCGGAATTGGTAAAGACATGGAGGTTTCCACATAAACAAATCGCCACGTTGATAGAAAATCATCTGCGGCAATTACTAGCTTTTTACCCGATAGAACCGGAAGAGGATTCCCCCTACGACGAGCCAATGCAATTGGAGCTAGAAGGAGATTTTCCAGATGACGAACCTGTACAGCTAGTTCCACCTATGCCTGCCCCAACCCCTCCATTGCTCGCAAACAACGCACGCATCGATACAGCCAACAATCGGAAATCAGTACGTCCAACCCCCCCATTATTAGCACAGGCCGCCTCCGTCCCTACTCCTGATAAAAACAAAAGCAAATCCAAGCGTCCCAAGCCTGTAACAAACGTGGTAAAAGTGCGTAGCCAGAAAAAAATGCTCGCTAAGCGAGTGTCTGCACCTACAAAGCCTCCCTTTGTACCGAACTCCGTAAAGGTACGTATCGGCAATGTCACCAAGGTCATCCACATATGAACCTGAATCTAATGAAGGAGTAAGGGATATGGATCGTTTGGAATTGATCGAAGTGGCCGGCAACAGTTATGTGGTCTCCGGTAAATACGGGATCGGAGTCTATTTGGATAGATCCAGCAAAACCGCTGTTTGCATTGATAGCGGACCGAATGCCACGGTCATCGAGAAAGTATGCACGAGAATCAGCGATCGAGGGTATCAAATCCTTGCCGTTGTTCATACACATGGTCACGCTGTTAACCACGGTGGCAATCCCTATTTGAAAAAAAGGTTCCCCAACCTTCGCATCTATGCGACACATCTGGCATCCTATATCATCGAAAATCCGCATCTCGAGCCTTTGGTTTTCGACGCAGGTGGAGGGTCTGATACGAAGCCTGATGAAAACAAAGAGAATACACGTGCGCTCGTAACGGATTATCTTCCATCCACCGATGGTATCTTTCACGTCGATACCATTCCATTCAAAATCGTCTCCTTACCTGGACATTCGCCGGGAATGGTCGGCATTATTACCCCTGATCATGTCCTTTACTGCGGCGATGCCTTGTTTGGTTCCAAAACATTGAACAAGCAGGATCTCCTTTTTTTTAATGATCTGAAGGCTGCCAGAAGAAGCTTCAAGAAGCTCTCGAAGATGAAATTAAACGCTTATGTGCTTTACCATGGCGGACCCTATAAGACAGTCACAGGTTTAATTAACAAGCATCTCACCCTTATGAAAGACACCTCCGCTTTTCTTGAAGCATTGATTCATGAGCAGCCAAGCACTTTGGAACAATTAGTCCAAAAAGTCATAAAAAAGTATGAGTTTGAAGATGACTTGCATCGCTACAGTTTGACTACTTCGATTACCCGCTCTTACTTAAAAGAGTTACAGCAAGAGAACCGCATTGTCGCAAAAGTGGACAATGGTTTACTGCTATTCAGCAAACCTGCGGCAACCACTTAAACAAAGGCTATATCTGGGGGTGTACCATGGGTAAAAACCGTATTTTAATCGGGAGTCCCATTCAGCAATTCCCGATCATTTTGGAGGAATTCCTTCAATCCCTCACGGCGCTGACTACCAAAAATGAACTGGTTCATTACATGTTCATTGACGATAACAAAGACCCCCTATCCAGTACACTCTTGGCTGATTTCCAGCAGGAGAACAAACGAACCGTCATCCTCAAAAACACAGACGATGATACGTATGTCCGAAATGAAATGACCCATTATTGGACGGAACGAAATATTTGGAAAGTAGCGCAAATGAAAGATACGATTATCTCCTATGCGCTCAAAGAGGGTTTCGATTACTTATTTTTGATCGATTCCGATCTCGTTTTACACCCTCACACCCTGCAACAGCTGCTTCAAGCCAATAAAGATATTATCTCCAACATCTACTGGACACGTTGGCAGCCTGATTCAATTGAGCTTCCTCAAGTTTGGCTGATGGATCAATACACGTTGACACGCGAAGGCGCGTCCGAATCAGCGGAGAACCAGAGCTTTTTAGAGATGCTGCGTAAACCGGGTGTCTATGAGGTAGGAGGCCTCGGTGCATGCACGTTAATCCATCGAAAGGTCTTGGAGGCAGGCGTCAGCTTTAAACGAATAGCGAACTTGTCGTTCTGGGGAGAAGATCGGCATTTTTGCGTTCGGGCTGTAGCTATGGGCTTTTCTTTGCATGTAGATACGCACCTTCCTGGGTATCACATCTACCGTCAGTCGGATCTGGCAGGAGTGAGTGAGTATCGCAAAAAAAATGGCATGACAGCGGGGAAAACGAATCAGATTTCAATCAGTTTATGCATAATCGTCAAAAATGAAGAAGACGCTCTGGAGCGTTGCCTCTCCACCGTTGTGGATCTCGTCGATGAAATCATTATCGTCGACACGGGTTCAACAGACCGCACGAAAGAAATTGCGTCCAACTATGGCTGCACCATTTATGATTTCGAGTGGATTGATGATTTTTCAGCCGCACGCAACTATGCGTTCAGCAAGGCAACATGCCCCTATATTTTGTGGCTAGATGCAGACGATATCCTTCTGGAAAAAGACCGTCAGCTCTTCCGCGAGTTGAAGTTTACGTTGAATTACTGCATCGACAGTATCACGATGAACTACAACCTTTCTGTAGACAGCAATGGGAATGTGGCATACAGCATTCGCCGTAATCGCCTCGTAAAACGCGACCGCGGTTTTCGCTGGATTGGACCCGTCCATGAGTATTTGGAAGTAAGCGGAAACGTCATCAACAGTGACATATCCATCACGCATAACAAGCAAAAGGAATACACAGACCGCAATCTGCAAATCTATCGCCGCAGGGATGCTAAAGGGGAAGAATTCTCGCCACGGGACTTGTACTATTATGCGAATGAATTACGCGACAATCAGTATCATGAAGAGGCCATTACTTTTTACACGAAATTCCTGAACACCCAACAAGGCTGGGTAGAAGACAACATTAACGCTTGCTTGAAGTTGGCGAGTTGCTATTCCCACCTCTATGAGAGACAAAATGTTTTGTCGTCGCTATATCGTACGTTCAACTACGGTCGCCCACGGGCTGAAGCGTGCTGCCAGATCGGAGCCTTTCATGTCGAAGATAAAAATTGGCCGCTCGCCATTTTTTGGTATGATCTCGCAACAAAAGTAGAGCGACCTGCTGAAAAGCTCGCACACATCGACCACGTTTCCTGGACGTGGCTACCTCATCTGCAACTCTGCTTGTGCTATTCCCAAATGGGGGATAACGAGAAATCACGTCACCACAATGATGTTGCCTACTTATACAACCCAACCCACCCTAGCATCCTCTACAACAAAAAGTATTTTGAATCTCTGACCTGACACCCCTCGTGATCATGAAAAAGTTACCCACCCTGTGGGTGAATGTACAAATGCCATAAGCAATGGTGGTCTATTTTTTGATGAGCACGGTGCTTGCCGGTTAACCCAAAAGTCAATCTGGAGACAGCCAGGCACGCGCACAGATAAAGCCTCATAGCATAGTGATGAGTTTTTGAATGTAACAGGAAGGATGAATGCCATGTCTCAAGCCAATATTCCCAATATTACTCCCACCATTACTGTAACGAGAGACGATGCTATCAATCTCCTCCTTACTTCCATCGCCATCGAAGAGCTCAGCCTCGGGCATATTATTTATGCAGAAGCAGAAAAATTGCAATATGCCATTGGTACACTACCAGGCTTGACTGTTCCTGCTTCGGTAAGCGATCTCCTTCTGGTGAATGCAAGCGTTCGCCAAACCTTGCAAGACGTTGCAAAAAAAGATATGCTCTTGCAATCGAAACTGGACAACATCCTGTCTGTTCCATCCAACAGCACAGGTGGCATAACGGGGGCTACAGGATCGACTGGCGTTGGTATTACTGGAGCTACGGGCACGACAGGGGCCACAGGCATTAGTGTGACGGGTGCTACCGGGGAAACAGGTGCGACGGGGATTACTGGACCGACTGGGGCGACTGGGGCGACGGGTGCCACCGGAGAAACTGGCGCTACCGGAGCCACTGGCGCTACTGGACCTGCTTTCACCACTGAAAACTTCTCTGGCTTCTTATCAACTGTGACCCTTAACGCATCTTCCCAATTAGTTAACTGGTCAACAGCGAGCCCCTATTATGGCAGCCCAAGTTTTAATCCTGTAACTGGCACTTACACAGTACCTGCAACCGGAACTTACGCCATAAAAGCAACCATTAACTATGAAACGACCGCGGCCATTACCGTTAATTTAGGCCCTGGAATCACCCCTGCATTTGAAGTCCAGAGAATCACCCCTACTGCAACAAATCTCATTATCGGTGATTTCCCTGTTCTCAACATAAACATTGCGCTCGTACTCACATTAAGAGCCATTCTGGGGACAGGAACTGTCACGCTCGCGGGTGACGTTCAACTCTATGCAGGTGATACACTTGGTTTGTTCTATGTTGCCAATGGATTGACCATCAACCTCAATTTAGGTGGAGGGGGCGAAGGCATCGTCTGGTCCATTCATCGTCTCACCTAACAAAACCTTGCCTTTACGAAAAAAGCTGACTGCAATCTACCATGCAGTCAGCTTTTTCTTGTCCATCACATTCCCCAGCTTACACCTTTTTCACAAACTCCGATTTTAACTTCATCGCGCCAAAACCATCGATTTTACAATCAATATCATGGTCCCCATCAATCAGGCGAATGTTTTTTACTTTTGTCCCGATTTTCACAACCAATGAAGTCCCTTTTAC
Organism: Brevibacillus sp. DP1.3A; assembly: GCF_013284245.2. Taxonomy (NCBI): domain Bacteria; kingdom Bacillati; phylum Bacillota; class Bacilli; order Caryophanales; family Paenibacillaceae; genus Brevibacillus; species Brevibacillus sp. DP1.3A. The sequence continues at coordinate 6,470,566 of NZ_CP085876.1, forward strand.
TTTGAGGTCTTTAATGACGGTTACCGTGTCGCCATCATTCAAGACGTTTCCATTCGCATCCTTGATGACCTTGTTATCTTCACCATTATCGTTGCCTGCTTGGAGCGTCCACTCATGGCTGCATTCCGGGCATACCAAGGAGCTTCCATCTTCGTACGTGTATTCTGAATGACATTTTGGGCAATTTGGCAATTGACTCATCTTTGATATAACCTCCATTCGATACTGTCCATTCTATCATAAACTAGCATGAAAACCTGGCCACCTACCCAGTAAGCCCTTCGTCCCGTGCTTTTTTAACTGCCTCTTCGCGATTCTTAACACCCAGTTTTGCATAAATCACTGTGGTGCAATTGCGTACTGTTCCTTCAGAAAGAAAGATTTTCTCCGCGATTGTTTTCATGCGAAGCCCCTCTACTAACGAGGCCAATATGCCTCTTTCCCGTTCCGTCAACCCATAGGGACACTCGCGCCCTTGCTTTTGGCGAAGTCCATTCAGCTCTTCTTGCTGCAAGCGCATTTCTTTGAAAAGGACATCCGCAATCTTATGGTTAATCAACGCTTCACCCTGATGAACAACCCGTATCGCCTCTACCAGCTCGATTGGACTAACCGATTTCAACAAGTAGGCATTCGCGCCTCTCCCTAGCGTTTCTGCCGCAAGGGCTGTTTCTTCGAAGGTCGTCAACATAATGACACGCATATCCGGCCACCGCTCACGTATCTCTTGTAGTGTCTTCGCCCCGTCCATGACAGGCATTTGAACGTCCAAAAGTACGACATCGGGCTTTTCTGTTGGAATAATGTCCAGTGCCATCAAGCCGTTCTCAGCGACCCCGACCACTTGTAAATCTTGCTGATTCTGTAAAACGAGCTGCAAACTTTCCCTCACAACGGGCTGATCATCGACGATCAGGATACGTATGCCTGCACGTGGTACAGCCTGCATAGCTGGCAGACTACAAATGACCGTCACACCTCCTTCGTCCATACAATGGATCGATAATCGTCCCTGAAGTGCTTCCAGCCTTTCCTTCATCGATTGCAAACCAAATCCGAATTCGATCGTCCCATTTCCTTCCCCATTATCTTCGACCTGCAATCGGATCTGGGCTTCTTCAAAGTAAAGCCCCACTTGAATTTGTGATGCTTTCCCGTGTCGCACAGCATTGGTCAGTGTTTCTTGTAAGCAGCGGTACAAAGTTAGCTTTATGGAACGGCTCAACGTATACTCAGCGCCGTACATACGCAGCTTGACGGACACCCCTGTAGCCACTTGAAATTGCCCGATCAATTCAACGAAGGCAGACTCCATGGTCGTAGCAGATTCATAGCCATTATGAGCCCATTTGTGGAAAATCCCTCTGGACTCATCCAAACCTTGTCGGGCCATCTGCAAAAGCATGTCCAGTCGACTAGCCTCCGCATCTGGTATTTTAGACCGAAGCATCTCCATACCCATAATGAGTGATGTCATCGTGTGTCCGATCGTGTCATGCAGCTCTCTGGACATTTTGTTCCGTTCTTCCAGTAGCGTGATTTCCTCCACCTGGGAAGCGTATTGCTCCAATATGTGGTTCTGGCTTTGAATAATCAGGCTCTGCTTGTGCATACGGCTAAGCAATTGAAAGGCAAAACCAAGCGCATATGCCGCGAAATGGTACACAATTAGGTCGCTTACGACAATAGGCTCGAAATCAAAGCCAATTGCCTCCCCCACAAGAAACGGGATCGCCAAAATCGCCAATGGTCCCGTCCAGCGATAAGATCGATCCACACTGTGATATCCGATGAGAAAAGCGATGGGGATAAACTGCCACCTTACTCCTTCAAAAAAGAGGTTCAAGGCAATGCACAAGCCTCCACTCAAAATAATCTCAGCGAACAAATATAGGTTACGAGAGTATCGACGTAAACAACTGGGGACGACAAGCACTAAGAACGAAACGATCAATGTAATCACTATCGGATAAGGCAATTGATCGTGATGGCGGACAAAACCGAGAATAATCGTCAACCCCCACATAAAGTGGATGGTGAAGATCATCCAGTCGACCCATAACCATCGTTTAACAAACGCAAGCAATTGGCACACCTCATCTACACCCAAACTTTTTCTCCATTATATTATCAGATGACGACCAGCTACTATCACGATAAACAATGACATTCTGTTACTTCTCACCGTGACACTCATCGGCCTATACTCATCCCTGTCGCTGGCTTACAACAATTGACTGACGCAAAACGCGAAAGGTGATGAAACATGACATTATTTGCTCTACGAAAATGGTTTGCCGTTCTGCTCCTATCCTGCCTCATGCTGATACAGCCCCTATCTGTGGTCAATGCTCGCTCGCCTCTTACTGCTCTTACCATCGAACAAGTAGTTGATCCCGTCATAAAAAATGAAATGAACAACTTGCATATCCCTGGCGCAGCCATTGTCATTACCCAGGGAGATCGCATCATTTTTAAAAAAGGCTATGGTATTGCCGACGTCGAAAAACAAATCCCAGTTGATCCTGAGCGTACGGTGTTTCGAATCGGTTCCGTGACCAAGTCGTTTACTGCTACTGCAGCGATGCAGCTCGTGGAAAAAGGCAAGCTTTCCTTACGCGAAGATTTGAATACCGTCCTAAAAGACTACAAAATTACCAATAATCGTTACGGCCCGATCACACTCCACCACCTGCTCACACATACAGCCGGTATAGATGAAAAAATTTATAAAAGAGACAACCGCGCGAGTGTGATACCGGAATTCTCGACCGAGCCCGTAAATGAAACGCTTCAGATGCAGGAGACGATTTTCACGCCAGGCAGCAAATTTCAATACAGTAATGCGGGCACCGGATTATTAGGAAGTGTAATCGAACAAGCTTCCGGTCAATCTTTGCATGACTATATGCGGGAGAATATCTTCCGCCCGCTAGGTATGGATTCCGCCGAATTGTATCTCCCAGAGGACAAGAGCAATCTGGCTAAAAGCTATTATTACGACGGAAACGCCTATCAAACGATTCCTTACTCGGGGATTATTTTCCCAGGGAGTGGTGCCGCTAATATGACACCAGTCGATTTCGCCCCCTATATGATCGCCCATCTTTCTGGCGGCAGCTATAACGGCACATCTCTGCTCAAACCAGAAACTGTCCAGCTTATGCATGCCCAACAATTCGCGGCCCATAAACGCATGTACGGGATCGGCTACGGCTTTTTTAAAGGAGAGACGAAAAACGGCATTCCTACCCTATGGGCAAACGGTGGGATTGATGGCTTTATCTCGAAAATGGTGCTGATTCCCTCAGAATCAATCGGCATCTTTGTTACGGTGAACGCCACGCATCCGGGCTTGGAGCTGCACGGCAAGGTCGTGAACGCGTTTACCGACAAGCTACTGACAGAGCAAGTACGCAAGCCCCTAACTCCTGTTGATGGCACCATAGACGAAATGAAAAAACTGGAAGGTCAATATCTGCTTACCCTGACGCCCGAGAATGGCTGGGGCAAAGGGCTTCGTCTACTCAGTAGCTACCCTTACACAGTGAAGGCATTGGACGCGCAGACGATATCCGTGACTGGTTTGTTCCAGAATGAAGGACAACAATCCCTTGAGAAAAAGTTTGCGCAGGTAGACGATCATTTCTTTCAAGAGATCGATGGTGAGGAACAGCTATATTTTCACGAGGAACAAGGGAAATTTTATATGACAGGACCGATGAACTTTTCGCTCCCTCGCATCGCCTTCATCGAAAGTCCGTCTGTTCTACTGGCTCTGTATGTGATTCCCGGAATCGTGTTCATCCTTCTTTCGCTTGCCTGGCTCGCTCGTTTCGGGCTGCGCAAATGGCGCAAACAATCGTACGCCATTTCGAAGATTGTTCCGATTATGGCTCTGCTTCATAGCTTGTTTTTTATCATCCAATTCACCTATGCAAACGCAGAGCTTGTCTATGGCTACCCGGCCTTCTACCAAGTCGTTGTTGCATCCCTACCGATTGTTTCGTTGGCACTCGCCGCTTATTTGCTCCTGCGAATCAGAACAGCCAAGGAGCGCGCTCGCTGGAAGGTAGCGAATAGCGCAGCAGCGGTACTCTCCATCCTGTATACTGGCTATTTATTTTACTGGAACTTACTTTCGATTCATTACTCATAAGACTCCGAGGCCGCAGCTGAGCTTTACAGTTGCGGCATTTTTTTAAGCATAATGTTTGATCCAAAGAACTACCATTAAACTAAGCCGCATAAGGAGGAACGAACCATGAGTACTTCAAGCTTAAAAATCGGGATTATTCTGGGCAGCTCTCGCCCAGGCCGAGTCAGTCCCCAAGTAGGTGCGTGGCTCAAAGGAGTAGCCGATCAACGAGGAGATGCAGCGTATGAAATCGTTGATATTGCGGACTTTCACTTACCGTTCTTTGGCGATCCAAGTGGTGAGCAACAAGTAGCAGCATGGGCGGCAAAGCTATCCAGCCTGGATGGATTCGTATTCGTTACCGCCGAATACAACCACAGCATCACAGGGGTATTAAAAAACGCACTCGACCTCGCCCGCAAGGAATGGTACAACAAAGCGGCTGGTATCGTCAGCTATGGTTCATCAGGGGGAACTCGTGCAGCAGAGCACTTACGTGGAATCCTGGGGGAATTGCAGGTTGCCGACGTTCGTACACAACCTGCATTCAATCTGTTTACGGATTTTGAAAATTACACGGTCTTTAAACCATCCGAATTGCACACCCCACATGTAAACGACATGTTAAATCAGGTGATTAGTTGGTCAACGGCATTAAAATCAGTTCGAGATTAATAGAAAATGACTAGCAGTGATATCTGCTAGTCATTTCTTTTTCGTTCCTCACTCATATCGCAACGCGTCAATCGGATGGAGCCTCGCCGCCTTATGAGCCGGATAGAGCCCAAAGAAAATACCGATGGCACTGGAAAACCCGAAGGCGATTACGATACTTTCCCACGATAGTAGCGGCGGCACTTTGACATATTGCGAGGCAAACATAGCTGTCCCGATGCCGAGCAGCACCCCAATCGTTCCACCAATCAGGCAGACGATCATCGATTCGATCAAAAACTGCAGCATAATATCTCCGTAACGCGCCCCTAACGCTTTGCGAATGCCGATTTCACGCGTCCGCTCCGTGACAGATACGAGCATGATGTTCATGACGCCAATCCCACCGACAAATAACGCAATCCCAGCTGCGACACTAAAAATCGTGGTGAGCGTGCCGGAAAAGGAATCCATCTCCCCCAGTGCGTTCTCTATACTATCGATTTGGTAGTAGTTTTCGCGATCGTGTCTGCGGTTTAAGTACTTCTCCGTATGCCTCTTGGCTGCTTCCATCGTTTCCTTCGACTTGGCTTTTACGGTTACCGTATGAACCATCTTCAACCCGTCTTTATTGTGCAGAAAGGTAATCGGCGTATAGGCACCCTCGGCTCGACCATTGTCAACCATCAGCTTGGCTTCCCTTACCACGCCAATAACGACGACTGATGCTGCTTCGTAAGTCAAACGCTTGCCAATCGGGTCTTCACGTCCGAAAAGCCCTGCCGCTAACTTTTCGGTTAAAACGATAACGGGCTTCCCCTCTCTTACTTCCCTCGTAGTAAAATATCTGCCTGCAACTATTTTCAAGTTGGGTTGAACCTTTAACAAATCCTCATTTGTTCCTTGTATATTTGCGTCCTGCCCCTTTTTCGGTCCACGAATCGTTCCATAATAAGAGGCGAACGGCACGGCCGCTTCAATGTAGGGCGATTGTTGGGGAAGTGCATAAGCATCCTCCACTGTCAAATCAGTAAGCTTGCTTCCTTGGTCCCACCCAAAATAAACGTTGAAATTAGTAGCACCTAGCTTCTCCAACTGATCGGTATAGGCCTGTTGACTGCCGTTTCCTAGTGTAATCACAGCAATAACAGACATGATTCCGATAATGATCCCAGACATCGTCAAGGTAGCACGCAGCTTATTTGTCCCAATCCCTTCCAGAGCCGTACGAAAGCTTTCGAGTAAATTCACGTGAGGATCACCTCCTCGGACGCAGTAGCAAACAAGCGCTTCTCCACTCGCTCATCTCGGATGATATGACCATCTCGAAACGTAATGACGCGCTCGGCATGCTGGGCGATATCAGCCTCGTGCGTGACGAGTAGAATCGTTACCCCTTGCGCATGTAGCTCCTGAAAAATCGCCATGATCTCGATGCTGGAACGACTGTCCAGATTCCCTGTCGGCTCGTCAGCAAGTAAAATGGCTGGCTGGTTAACCAAAGCTCTGGCAATGGCTACCCGCTGTCTTTGACCGCCGGACAGCTGCGTTGGTTTATGATCCATCCGCTGACCGAGTCCGACACGCTGCAACGCCGCTTTCGCTCTTTTTTTGCGTTCTGTCATGCCGACGCCCGCATACATCATCGGCAACTCTACGTTTCGCAGCGAAGTAGCACGTGGCAACAGATGAAACGATTGAAAGACAAAGCCGATTTTTTGATTGCGTACCTGCGCCAGCCCACTATCCTTCAACTGCGTAACATCAATTCCATCCAAGACATACGATCCGGAGGTTGGCCGATCCAGACAACCCAGCATGTTCATAAACGTCGATTTTCCGGAACCAGAAGGTCCCACGATCGCCACGAATTCACCTTGAGCCACGTGGATATTGATATTTTGCAAAGCGAACAATTCCAGCTCATCCGTCTTGTATTGTTTGGTTAACCCCTCAATGTTCAGCATATGTATCCTCCTTTACCCCGCAAACTCTTCGGGAGATGCTTGGAAGATCACTTCATTTTCTTGCAAGGTTTCCGGTGGATTCGCTACCAATTCTTCACTGCCATCCAATCCACTTTCAATTTGGATAAACAATTCACTTTCAATTCCAGTCGTCACTTTTTTCTTCTTGGCCTTGCCATTTTCCGCTACCCAGACAAAAGAAGATCCATCTTGGTCCGTCACGACTGCCTCAATGGGGACTTGCATGGCGTTTGCTGCTTTTTGCAGGACGATGTTCACATCCACGTGAAAACCTGGCTTCAAATACTCCCTCGTCTCATTCAGATTGACAGCGACCGGCACTCTCGTACTCTCTCCATCCCGCTCTTTGCTGGTTACAGCCATAGGAGATATGCGCGACACCTTACCTTGCAACTGTTCTCCGCCTAAGGAAATGCCTGAGACGACCGCATCCTGTCCGATTTTGATTTTACGCAAATCAGATTCTCCGACTCCTGCTTCGACCATAACATCATTGGTATCTCCAACCGTGAGAATTTCCTCGCCTTTACTCAGGTACTTCCCTTCTTTCACCTTCATCGAGAGCACCGTCCCGTCAATCGGAGACACGATGCTGCTTTGCACACGTTGCTTTTCATATTTCGCTTTTTCCAAATTCAGCTTTTGAATTTGCGCCTCGTAGGAGCGAATCTCTGCCTTGTCTGGCCCTTTTTGCTTCAAGAGTAAATCTTGCCTTGCGACCTTCACGCTTGATTCCGCTGTTTGCAGCTTTTGCTTCGCCTCCTCTACAGCCTGTTGGGTAGACACGCCTGCGGTAAACAGCGATTGCGTTCGCTGGTAATCTTTTAATGCTGTTTGGTACTCGCGTTCATGCTGGGCAAGCTGCTCCTGCATTTTCGTGACTTCCTCAGGCTCCACACCTTTGGAGAGCCTTGCGATATTCGCTTCCTGAATGGTGATTTGCGCCTCGATATCCATGATTTCATTGCTGACATCGGACATGTCGATATTGCCGATCACCTGCCCTTTCGTCACTTTGTCGCCCTCCTTGATGGAGAAATTCCGCAGATCGCCTGCATAGTTGGCGAACAATGTGTGTTCATTTCGTACTCTGACCATGCCCGACGTCAAAATGGTGCTTTCCAAATCGGCCGTTACCACCGTTGATAACGTGACAGGAATGCCATTCTTCTTTTCGCCCGAAGAAGCTGCATAGCCGCCGAACCCGGCCACAAGCACGCCCACACCCAGCCAGATCCACAAACGTTTTTTCATATTCCTTACCTCCCCAAAAACTTTAAACCCCGATCATTCTTAGCCAATCAAAAAACCCCACTTTTTCTATTACAGGTTCCACCCTGGCTCGTCACCCGATCAGGATAAGAAAAACTGTTAAAAGAAAAAGTGGGGTAAAACTTAAATTTTTTTAAAGTGAGGGAGTCTATTCGTAAGGTAAGCGTACTTCAAAAATCGTCCGAATCAAATTGCTCTCTGCAGAAATCGTCCCTTCATGGCGCTCGACAATATTTTTGGCGATAAATAGCCCGAGACCTGTGCTTCCGTTTTGATGACTTCGGGCCTTGTCACCTGTGTAAAACACCTCGAAAAGATGCGGCAGATCTTCCGGGGGAATCTCGTTTCCATAATTGATAATCTGCACAACGACCTCGTCACCCGCAAGAAAACCGTTGATATCAACAAACTGACCATCGTGCCCGTAACGGATGGCATTCGTCATGATGTTCTCGAAAACGCGTGCCAAGAGCTCGCCATCCCCGCAAACCGTCAATCGTGATGCCACATTCATTCTAGTTTCCAGGTGATTTTTCTCCAAGGAAGGATATAGCTCCTCGTTTAACTGCATGAGTAATTCACTCAGGTCAATCAAGTTCTGTTGGATGGTGAGCATGCCGTAGTTCATTCTCGTAATTTCGAAGAGCTCATCGATCAGCTTTTCCAAACGCTGCGACTTGGTAAAAGCAATATTCGTGTAATGTCGGGATTGTTCCACCGTTAACTGCTCGTCCCGCAAAATGATGTCCAAATACCCTAAAACAGAAGTCAGCGGCGTCCGCAGGTCATGCGCCAGGTTCAAAACCAACTGATCCTTGCTGCTTTCGGCAAAATCTCCTCTTTGTACAGCTTCCTGCAATTTTTCACCCGCTAGATTGATGTCCTTGGCAATATCTCCAAACTCATCGTTCGACGGTATTTGAACATGATGGGTAAAGTCACCATTCGCAAGATGATGAATCCCTCTAGAAATCTCCTGAAAATAGGTGGCATACCGTTTAGTTAGCAAGAAGAAAAACAGTATGGCTAGTGGAACAAAAATAATCAGAAAGAAGTAAATGTCCCCTATTTCTCGCATAAAATAGCGAATCGGCGTTAACAAGCTTTCAAACCTTACCTGTGTTCGATAGTAAAACTGTAGCGTTTTAAAGATCACATAGGTAACCGCACCAGATAGAAGCAGACTTAGGCCCAGTAGCTTGACCATTTGGAACCGAAAGCTCCGTATCATCTTAGCCATGAAAGGAATACCCTACTCCCCAGACCGTTTTGATCCACTTGTTCTTGGTTTTTTCTTCTCCCAGCTTCTTTCGCAAGGTGCGAATGTGCACCATGACTGTATTGCAGCCTTCATAGTACGCTTCGCCCCACACCTGCTGGAAAATATTATCCGCACTAAACACCTTCTTTGGATAGCTGGCCAGCAGGTAGAGAATATCAAACTCTTTCGGTGTTAACTCAATCGTTTCTCCGTACAGGCTCACAGTTCGCTGCTCAGGATAAATGACAAGTCCACCTACCTCTAAGATCTTGTTACTCGCTACTGTTACTGCTGATTGATTCAGCTGCTTAAAGCGTCGCAGCTGGGCATTCACACGGGCGACCAATTCCATTGGATTGAATGGCTTGGTCATATAATCATCTGCGCCCATCACCAATCCCGAAATTTTATCCAGATCGGACGTCTTGGCACTCAAAAAGATAATCGGCATATTGTGCTGTTCACGTATGAGACGGGTTACCTCATAGCCGTCCAGCCCAGGCATCATAATATCGAGGATCGCCAAATCAATCGGATGCGTCTGCACGGCTTGGAGTGCTTCCCTTCCATCCGCTGCGATAATTGTGTGGTAACCTTCTTTTTTCACATGCAAGGCAACGAGCTCAGCAATCTCCGCTTCATCGTCGGCGATCAATATGGTGACCTGCTTCATCGTTTTTCCCATCCCTTTTATACATTTGCTACCATTATAGCAGGTATGAAAAAACTTTTCTGTTATCGCACCATGATATCGTTCATACAATTATGGATAATAATTACTTTCAGTTTGTTTTGACTTTACCGACTTTTCTATATTAATATATTCATGTCCATATCATATCTATCATAAATATACTTGGGGGTAATTTATGAAAAAACTAATGTTTGCTGTTGTTTCTAGTTTGTTGGCACTCACGGTAAGTGCATGTGGCAGTGGCACGGATCAAGCTTCCACAACATCTGGACAATCCGGTGCAAAAAAGTACGTTATTGGTACAGATGCAACATACCCACCCTTTGAGTTTGAAAAAGACGGAAAATACGTGGGAATTGACATCGACCTGATCAATGCGATCGCCAAAGAAGAAGGCTTTGAGGTAGAAATTAAGCCGATGGACTTCAAAGGAATCATTCCGGCTGTTCAAGCGAAGCAATTGGACGGTGCCATTGCAGGGATCAGCATCACAGATAAGCGCAAGGAAATTTTAGATTTCTCTGAACCTTACTATCAAGCAGGTCTTTCCCTGGTCGTACGTGAGGACAACACAACGATCAATGGAGAGGCAGATTTGGCTGGCAAAACGATTGCTATCAAAAAAGGAACTACTGGCGCGACCTTTGCTGATGAGCTCGGGAAAAAATACGGAGCGACTGTCAAATACTTCGACGATAGCCCTTCCATGTTCCAAGAAGTTCAAAACGGCAACGCTGATGTGACCATCGAGGACTATCCGGTTATCTCTTATAAGATTACGGTAGACCCTGCTTCCAAGCTAAAAATTGTAGGCGACCGTCTCAATGGTGACCACTACGGCATCGCGGTTTTAAAAGGCAACAAAGAGCTGCAAGACAAACTCAACTCCGGTCTAAAGAAGCTGAAAGAGAACGGGAAATACGACGAAATCATCAACACCTACTTGAGCACGAAAAAATAAAAGGCGCAAGACGCGCCTTTTTTTCACCTTAGAAAGAATGGAGTTGTCCAAATGAGCAGTAGTTGGGATGTCATTGTCGATGCGCTTCCTGTCTTGGCCCAAGGCTCTGTGGTCACGTTAAAAATAACGGTCATTTCCCTGTTTTTCGCTCTCTTAATCGGATTGCTTTTTGGCTTGATGAGCACAAGTCGGTCCAAAGTGCTTCGCGGCATTGCAACCGCTTACGTTGACTTTCTCCGTGGCACACCGCTGTTGGTTCAAATCTTCTTTATTTATTTTGGATTGCCGCCTGTCCTTGATATCAAAATTCCAGAGACAACCGCAGGTATTCTTGCGCTCAGCCTCAATGCCGGAGCGTACCTGGCTGAAATTTTCCGAGGAGGGATTCTCTCCATCGATAAAGGACAGATGGAAGCTGCTCGCTCCCTGGGACTCACGCACGGAAAAGCTATGCGCCTAGTTATCTTGCCCCAGGCTGTTCGCCGCATGATTCCTGCTTTCGTCAACCAATTTATCGTGACGTTAAAAGACACCTCTCTCTTAACGGTCATTGGTATCCGTGAACTGATGAACAGTGGTGAGATTATCATCTCTGGCAACTTCCGCTCGTTTGAAATTTGGGCAGTAGTAGCGGTCTTCTATTTCCTGATGATTTACATCCTCAGTCTGCTATCTCGTTCCCTTGAGAGGAGGTTCGCGAAATGATTCATGTAGAGAACTTGAAAAAGAGCTTTGGCTCGTTGGAAGTCTTAAAAGACATCTCGACTACGATTAAAGAGCGCGAAGTTGTCTGTGTCATCGGTCCCTCCGGCTCGGGAAAAAGTACGTTTCTGCGCTGCCTGAACCAGTTGGAAGAGGTGACATCTGGCAAAATCACCATTGAGGGTGTGGAGGTTACTTCCCCCAAAGTGGACATTAATAAGCTGCGAGAGCGTGTCGGCATGGTGTTTCAGCGGTTCAATCTATTCCCGCACCTCACTGTATTGGAAAACATTATGCTCGCACCTAAGCACGTCAAAAGTTCAGAGCGTCAGCAAAATGAGCAGAAAGCTATACAATTGCTGAAAAAAGTAGATTTGTCGGACAAGCGAGACGTGTATCCAGATCGGCTGTCAGGCGGTCAACAACAGCGCGTTGCAATCACCCGTGCACTCGCCATGGACCCTCACATCATGCTCTTCGACGAGCCTACCTCTGCACTCGACCCGGAAATGGTAGGGGAAGTTCTTCAGGTGATGAAAGATTTGGCCAAAGAAGGAATGACGATGGTCGTGGTTACGCATGAGATGGGCTTTGCCCGTGAAGTAGCCGATCGCGTGATTTTCATGGATGGCGGATATATCGTAGAGGAAGGCAAGCCTGCCGAGATTTTTGACAATCCTCAGCAAGAGAGAACCAAGGCGTTTCTCAGTAAAGTGTTGTAAAACAAAACAAGCAACGGGCATGATCGATTCGTCATCCATCATGCCCGTTTGTTTTTCCCTATGGGGTACCGCCAGCAAACTGCGTTTATCTTAACTCCAATGTGACAATCACTGTTAATTCAAAGGTTGTCACATTGTTTACATGTATTCAAAGTAGCTTTAAGTTGTTTAATTATCTCTGTTCGAGGAAAAGAGTTAGGCTAATCGATCTTTATAAACCAAGAACCAGTCAAGAACACAAAATAAAGTGTTAGACTGTTTTTTGGTTTATGACACTATCGATACCCGCTAGCTCAACAACCAACGGATTTCTGCAATACAGAAATACTTTCCTTGAGGAACGCTTTATTTTTTTCAATTCCCCTGTTTTTACACCAGACAACAGCACTAAAAGCATCGTAAAAATCATAAAAGGGAAGTATTGTCTCCAATTCCATTATGGGACGAATTGTTGAATATCCCTCTATATACGAAACTCTTCTTTGAGGATTTACTTCCCAAACATATCGATTAATTTTTGTAAAATCTATTTCTGAAGATCCTCCCCGTGCACTTTCAAAGTCAATAATTCCAACGACCTCATTATTATTTGTTAATATATTTCCTGGTCGGAAATCCATATGAACAACGCAGGGTCTATCAGGATGAGGTAATGCTGAGAAGGCACTCTCAAAGTGATTAATACATTTTTCGAAAAGTCCTCTCTCAAGGACTTCCTTACAAGGTTCTTTCAACTTTTCAAAGTTATTTTTTATGTATAGTCTCCAATTATTTTCATTAAGAAACTGATAACCGTCTACACCTTCAACACCATACCCCGGCATTTTCACGTCATGCAGCTTGGCATGATACAGCCCAATTTGAAATGACAGTTCATCGTCAATTGTACCTGCACACGGTATTCCTTGAATCTGAGATAGAAGTAAGGCACCAGAAATAAAGTCATCCCCACCCCAGAAATCTAATACTTTTGGAACCGGTATTACCTCGCACAACAATTCAAGCATACGATATTCACGAAACAGTTTATCCCTATTATAAGGGATCTTCGCATATACAGTTTCGCCACTAGTAAGATTCAGTTTGTATACTTGTGAACTAAAAGACTCAGGAACATTATCTATACTTAAAACATTAAGGTTAAATCTTCTTATGATCGTTTGTATTAAGTTCAAAGCGCACCTCGCGTGTTTAGATTAGTTTACTTACCATATCCACATTATTTTGAACTATCCTGCACGTTAGCTTAATGCCTCCAGGTCAAAACAACTAACTCAATGTACTATGAATACTCTAAAATTGAATATAGATATCTAGTATTTGATGAAATAAAAAGAATGGGCAACTCTACATTGAATACTGTAAAGTCACCCATTCTCACTAGTTAAGTTAACTGCGTTTTGCTGGCGGTACCCCTCTATGAACTTCTCCTATACATATTCATTAGCCAGCATCAAAAACACGCTGGACGTCCAAGTAAATGCCCGATCCCTCAGTCCGTCCCCTGTTAGCGCATCGAAATTTTCCGCCATTCCACTGCTTGCTGCCATTCGGCAAAAACGTCTGGCAATCTCCTGAGAAAACGCCACTTCGCCTGCTCGCCGCAATCCATCTACCAACAGCATCGTCACTGGTGCCCAGATCGGACCTAGCCAATAGCCATCCGAGCGGTAGAAGGAACTAGTTGGACTCTCCGTAGCCAATCCATTCTCGGTCAAAAACCGCTCCTGCAAGTCCGCAATCAGCTTGGCCCGGATGTCCTGTGGCAGCTTTTCGCCAAGCACCAGAGGCATATAGCGAATCAAGCTGTCTCCTTGGGTAGGCTGATCGCTTCCAGAGTGGGTCGCGAAAAAGTTTTCACCGTTCCAATGCTTCTCCATGAGCCGTTGCAGCGTCATTTCGGCCTTTTCCTGCCACTTCGCTGCCTCTTCAGAACGGCTCAGCCTCTTTGCCAAATCCGCCAGCACATCCATTTGCAGAATCAAATACGCAGGCAAATCCGGGCTTTCGATTGGCGCCCCATCGAGGAAAATCGTGCTGTTGTCCCAGCCGCAATCGTAGCCGTGATTGTACTGCGGAATCCCGTCCTGATCATCATCGCGGTAACGGAACCACCAATCTGTCCAGCGACAAAGCGGCTCGTACACCTCATCCAGCATCTCGTTTGTAATCGCGTCGTTTCGATCCAGCATCCAGCGCAGCGTCCAGCCGTGAATCGGAGGCTTACAGCAATTCCACAACGCATACCGATCATTGATAAAATCGGGGAAGACACCACTTTCGTCCTGCCTGTCGATAAAAATCATGAGTTGATCCCACGCCAGCGGCAAGTTTGCTCGCGTCAGTGCCATCGCATTGAAACAATGATCCCAGCTCCAGATATTCGTCATCCAGTTTTTGGACATGTACATCGCGGACCGTGGCAGATAACCTTCAGGTCTCACCACACAAGACCAGGTGATGTACGCCGCGAGTTCTCGTGCTTCATTCAAGCCTTCGCGATGCTCCTCAGATACAGAGAGCGTCCGTTCCAGCCACTCGTCGTACTCTTTTTTTACCTGTGCCCATCCATCGGCAAAGGCAGGGTAGCTGCGCTCCTTCCATACCGTGTGGAACTCCTCCAATACGCCTTCCAGTACACCAGTTTCCTCGTCGGGAAGAAAGGTTACGCCCACTTGCTGATCACGCGATGCCTTCGTAGGGTTGACCACCAGCGCTCCAGCAAGCGGAGTCACTCGCAAGCGAATTTCCGTGGAAAAGTGATTGATTTCCCAGCATCCAGCTCCTGCTTGAATCGCGTAGTCTGCTGCCGTCGATTCCAGCACCAGTCGCAAACCAACGCCTTGACCACGTACCTGCACTAGCTGCGGCTCGCTCATGCACAGCTTCACTTCGCCTTTATCCCCGTAAAGACGCAGCAAGGTTGGCGTAGCCTCCGTCTCAAATGGAATCGCCACACCATCGGCTACCAATTCGATTCGAAAAATTGCGCCATCGTGGTTGTCTCCTCCACGAATATTGCGCAAATACAGCCCTTCTGCTCGCTTGGCGTTACCCAGTCGCGAGAGTACGAGATATGACCCGTATCTGCTAAAAGGAACGATTCCTAAATCAAACTGCATATGTCTCACCTCGAGGTTGCGTTGTCGATCGTTTACGATCGCGCTTTTCCAGCAGACGGCTCATTCTGGCATTCATCCACCTGACAGGCAGGCTCGCTCCCAACAAGATCGGCAAAGCGGGAATTGCCAGCAAGAGAATCAAGAGAAGGAGCAAGCCTCCCATCGTGAGGAGCGAATGCAACGGAAAGGCCGCGACCAGCCAAAACGATTGCTTGAGTGTCCTCTTCACGTCTGCATCCTCCTCCCGAACAAGCAGGGAAAAAGCATAGCAAGAGGTAGCCGCATGCAAGAATCCAATCCCCGCAAAAACGGCCGCAATCGATAGCCCCCACAGGGAGCCCATGCGAAGGAAAAACACCACATCAACCCACAGGATTGCCCCTGTTAGCACCGTTCCCCAGCCAAGCCATTGGCTCCTCCAGAAGTAGTGTCGAAAAGCATCCCAGAAGGCGGACGGAAGCCCACGGTCATTCCACTTACCGCTAAGTACGTCGTACAGAGCAGCTGTCGCTGGGAAGATTCCAAAGACGATGCCTCCCAAGAGCGTGCACACCACCCACATGAGATGCGCTGCCGCCATCCGCAACAATCGCTCACCAAATTGATGAAATGACCATGCCCAGCCTTCCCACTTCGCCCGATTCCCCACTGTAGCTCCCTCCTTACTTGATAGCAACGCCAGCTGAATTGTCTACGATATATCGTTGTGCGAGGAAAAAGAGGAGTAACGGCGGAAGCGAGATCAATAACGTTACCGCCATCAGCCCGGTAGCCTCTACTTCATACATCCCTTTAAATTGCGCCAGTCCCAGCGTCAGCGTGTACTGACTTTGGTCATTCAAGAAAATGAGTGGACCCAAATAATCATTCCATGTGCCCAAGATGTTGAATACACTCACCAAAATCAGAGCAGGCATCATCAGCGGCATAATAATCCGTGCGTAAATCTGAAACGAACCGGCACCATCAATACGCGCCGCTTCATCCAGCTCACGAGGAATGGTCAAAATAAACTGTCGCATGAGGAAAATGTAAAACGCTGACCCGAAGAACGATGGCACAATCAACGGCTTGAGCGTGTTTATCCAGCCCAGGTAGTTGAATTCCATGTACAGCGGGATCATCGTCACTTCCCACGGAATCATCATCGTGGCCAGAACGACCATGAACAGAAAGTCTCTCCCTTTAAACGTAAACCGGGCAAAGCCGTACGCAACCAGCGAAGACGATATCAACTGGCCAATCGTGGTCAGGATCGTCACCGTCAACGAGTTTTCCAAATACAGATTAAACGGCTGCGACATCCACGCATTCCCGAAGTTCTCCCAATGCAGCACATCCGGAATCCATTTTGGTGGATACTGCAAAATCTCAGCATCTGACTTGAGCGCAGTAGAGATCATCCAGTAAAACGGTGCGAGAAACAGGAAAGAGAAAAAGATCAAGCTCGCATAAGCGATTGTTTTGCGTATCAAGCCTCTTCCCCTCCCCTGCGGTTGTCGCTTTCGTAGTACACCCATTTGCCGGACGTTTTAAATACGATGAAGGTCAATACCAAAATGATCGCAAACATAAACCAGGAGTTCGCCGAAGCATATCCCATCTTGAAGTATTTGAAGGCGTTGTCATATGCGTACATGGCATAAAAATACGTAGACTGCAACGGTCCGCCTCCTGTGAGCAAGAGTGCTAGACTCAGCTGCTGGAACGCACTAATGATCGTCATAATCAGGTTAAACAAAATCGTAGGACTCACCATCGGCAGTGTAATGCGGAAAAACTTTTGTACCGCCCCTGCCCCATCAATCGAAGCCGCTTCATACAAGCTCTCCGGGATGCTTTTGAGCCCCGCCAGGAAAATCAATACCATGGAGCCTTGCCCCCACAGACTGGCGATGACCATTGCTATGAGCGCCCACGTCGTATCGTTTAGCCAATCTGGACCTGTAATCCCAATTAGACTGAGCAAATAGTTGAAAATACCGTATTCCCCATCGTATACCCACGCCCAAATCATCGCCAGCGCCACACCGGAAATCACGCTCGGTAAGTAAAACACTGTGCGGAAAAAGCCGCTGCCTTTTACCTTCTGATTCAGCATCATGGCCAAAAACAACGCGATGAACAGATTCAACGGTACAAACAACAGCGCAAACTTAATCGTGACCCAGAGCGATTGCCAAAACAATGGATCGTCCGTAAACATATTAACGTAGTTGTCCAAGCCGACGAACGTAACCTCACCAACGACAGGCCAATCAAAAAAGCTCATGACGAGCGAAAATAACATCGGTCCCAGCGTAAAAGCGAGAAAGCCGAGAATCCAAGGCAAGATAAAAAGATAGGGCGTAAGAAACGCCCTTCCCTTGAGTTTTTTCGGTTGAACGGTCATGGCAGGCTGTTTATGTGTCACGACACTCTCTGTATTCAATTCCCTGACCCCTTCCCGTTATTTTTCTAAAAACTTCTGGGAGTCTTTGACTGCCTTGTTCAGTAATTCCTCGGCATTTTGTCCCATCATGATCGCATTGACCGCTGCGGAAAGGTTCCGATTGATTTCGTTCCAGTGTGGATTCAACAGGAATGCTGGTGTGTCAGTCGATTGCTCCAATGTCTTATAGAACGGCGCGTAGAGCGGGTCCTGATCGAGCTTCTTCTCTTGTACGACACTAATACGCACAGGTAAGTCAGATGTACGCATCTTGATCGCATCACTGGAAACGAAGAACTTCAAAAACTCCCAAGCCAGTTCTTTGTTTTTGGAATCCTTGGCGATCGATACAGAGGAGGTTGCAATGACACCCTTACCAGGCTTGCCAGGGAATTGCGGCATTACGACCGTACCAAAGTCGACATTCGCCTTCTTGTACGACTCGAGCGACCATACCCCGTTGTCATACATCGCGAGCTTGCTTGCTTTGAACAAGTCGTTTCCGCTCTGCTGGTTTTTGCCACCGACGAGCAAAGCGCTCTTGTCCTTCGCCAAATCACTGAAAATTTGCAGGGCCTCTGCTGTTTCCTTGCTGTTCATGTAGCCTTCGATGGTTTTTCCGTCAGGGCTGATGAAGCTGCTCCCATTGCTCCACACGAACTGCTGCAAATCGTACGTATCCGGCTCCGAACGAACAGCGAAGCCGTACTGCTTCTTCTCGCGAACGGTCAGCTGTTTGGCTGCTGATTTGAAATCCTCCCACGTCCAGTCGTCTGTCGGAAGCGGTACATTTGCTTCGTTAAACAGCTTTTTATTGTAGAAGACGACCCGCGTCGAGAAGCCCGCTGGGAGACCAAACAATTTTCCATCGAATCGATTATAGTTTAAGAGGCCTTGGTAAAAGTCGTCGATTGCCACTGAGGGGTCCTTCTTTACGTACTCATCCAATGGCTCGAGCGAAGCGTTGTACGTCGGGAAATCCCACATGTACATGACATCTGGCGGGTTTTTCGCTCCGAATGCCGCTACCAGCTTCTGATCAAAACCATCTGCATATGCCTCGACTTGTACCTTCACACCCGGATTTTTCTGTTCGAATTGTTTCGCGATATCTTGTTGGATCTTCAGCATTTGGTCCGTATCCCATGTCGCGAAACGCAATGTAACCGTTTCCTTTTTATCAGACGATGCTGGCGTTGTCGCACCTGTGTTACTAGACGTGCCGTCTGTTCCTGCTGGCTGGGCTTGTGAACAACCAGCTACGACGGCCAAAAGAAGTGCCATGCCAGCTGCCATCCATTTTGACGCAACCTTTTTCATCTGTGATCCCCCCTAGATTTGCCCCTCATTTTTCTTTATTTTAATGAAGGGAAAAAAACGGTGAAACCGCTAACTGTTCGCAATAGTGTGTGAATTTGTTTCCTTTTTTTCGCTTTGTTCAGGTTTGTGCGGTGGAGTGTACGATTGTTCGACTGGACTCCTCCTTTTGTTTGAAACGGTAGTGGCTCGGGGTCATCCCTGTCCACTTTTTAAACCATTTGCTGAAGTATTTCGCGTCAGGAAGACCGACTCGCTCAGCTACCTCCTGAATGGACAGAGCTGTTTCATCCAACATTGCTCGGGCCATTTTTACCCGGCGTTTGTCGAGAAACTCGCCGAAGCTCTCGCCCACTCCCTTTTTAAACATCACACTAAAATGACTGCGGCTCAGTCCCACCTGTGAGGCTACCTCACTGACCGTCAATGGCGTATCAAGACGATCGAGCGCGTAATAAACAGCCTGCTTGATCGGTTCCTGCCACGGGTCTTGAATGACGCCGTACTTGCGCGCCCGCTCCTTACGCTGGTAGAGCATCCGTACCGTCTGAATCCACGGTTCGAGCCCAGCAAACGGGCTTGTTGTCTCCCAGCTCGTCACCCTTCCAGCCAGCTTCCATTCCACGAGCAATGACTCTACCTGCCTGCCAGTACTTGCGGGAGTCAGCAAAAAACGGATATCGCCACATGCGATCCACTCCCATTGGCTGTCCAGCTCCCGTGTAATCCATGCCCGCTCCTGCTCCTCGTCATTTGCACTGCTACCCATTCCTTCCAAGAGCCATACACGCATGGAATCGTTCATCCACGACCAGTGTGTTTGCAAGAGGGAGGACAAGCTTTGCTCGAAATCCCGGCTCAGGCCAGTCAACCACGCACCGAATTCCCGCTTCCATTCATCAGGGCGTTCACGAATGTTTTCAGGTCGCGCGCTCTCGCCTGCCAACTCAGTCCGCAGCTTTTCCAACAACGTACCCCATTCCTCATCCTGAAACTCGGTCTTCAACAAATATCCGGACACCCCGAGAGAGATTCCCTGCTGGGCAAAAGAAAAATCGCGGTGACAACTGAGCAGAAGCACCTTTGTTTGTGGAGCCTGTTCCTTCACCCGCCTGCACAGCTCCAACCCATCCATTTCCGGCATGACGATGTCCGTAATCACCAACTCGGGCTGTATTTGCAGGAAAGCCTCCCAGCCTTTCCGACCATTCGGTGCATCCGCTACCACTTCCATCCCGTAACGACTCCATGGCACCATTGCCTTCAGTCCTCTTCGCACCAGCACTTCGTCATCCACAATCATTACCTTGATGTTCATCAGGAATTTCCTCCCTTTTCGGCCATGTGATTTGAATTGTGGTTCCTTCTCCTCTGACAGATGAAATCTTCATGCCGTGCTCCATACGGAAATGAAGCTTGAACTTCTGATCCACGTTGTACACGCCGAGTCCTCGTTTGCTAGAACGCTCCAGATCAGGATCGAGAAGTTTGGCCAATCGCTCCGGCACAATTCCTGAGCCGTCATCTTGCAACAGCAGCGTCACAAGCCCTTCTTTTTCACTGACACTGATCCGGATCGTTCCGTGCCCGTCTTCGAATGCGTGGAAAAAGATATTTTCCAAAAGCGGCTGGAGAGTCATTCGCGGGATCAAATAGCGACGGCAAGCCTCTACTCCCGTCTGTTCAAATTGAAAAACAGGCCCGTACCGCAGCTCTTGGATTTGCAGAAAATGCTCGACGGTTTTCAGTTCCTTTTCCAACGGGACGAGCTCCTGCGTGATGTCGAGGTTGCCCTCTAGCACTTTGATAAGATGATAGAGCATATTGCCGATTTCATTGGCACCAGATAATCTTGCTTTCCACTGGATAGAATTAAGCGTATTGAACAACAGATGCGGGTTGATCTGGTAGTGAACAGCTCGCAGCTCTGCTTCCTTTTTCAACTGCTCGTTGCGACTCACCTCGGCGATTAGCGTTTGAATCCGCCTCACCATTTGGTTGAAGCTCACCCCTAACCGCCCCAGCTCGTCTTCCGTGTCTACCACTGCGCGCGTCTGTAGCTCCCCTGTTCCGACCAGTCGCATCGTTTCTTGAAGTCGTTTGATTTTGTCTGTAATCCGTCTAGAAAATAAATACGCCAAAAGAAGTGCCAGCACTGCCGAAAGAATCAGCGCTGCGATAAAGAAGGATTGCATCACTTCCGCAGAGCGGTTCATTTGCTCGTACGGCAAGCGCACCTGAATCATCCAGTTGTTGGACTCCAGTGGCTTGTTCCAGACGACATCGCTCTCTTGCTGGACAAACGTACCCGCAGTCTGGTAAATCAGCTCGCCATTTTTAGCGGTAATCGTCACATGCGCACTCATGTCCTCTTCCAACTGCGAAAACAACTGAAACAGCTTGCCTGCCTTCATCTCGATCAAAATCCGGCTGTCCTTCAACACGCCATATCCACTGAGAACGGGAACGACCAGACCGAGCACCTTCTCCTGATTTCGCAGCTCCGCCTCATCCTGAAACCCCACATAATGCCTGGGCGTGTAAAAGCCGATCCATCGCTCCTCATCCAGCTTGGCGGGCAGTCCCTTCCACCACCATTCCCGCAACAGATCCTGTCCATTGATCACATTTTCTCCGAAAAAATAACCGGAGGGCGTCACGATAAAAATGCCTTTTGTATCAAGGTTGCGGTGCGCCCCCAGGTATCGCTCGAAGTTTTTTTGTTCCAGAAAGCCTGTGTACGTCTTCGGCTGTTCCTCCCGCATGACAACCAACGTCGGGTCTGACACGTACGTATTGATGTCATAGGCCATGTATCTC
Source organism: Brevibacillus sp. DP1.3A (assembly GCF_013284245.2). Taxonomy (NCBI): domain Bacteria; kingdom Bacillati; phylum Bacillota; class Bacilli; order Caryophanales; family Paenibacillaceae; genus Brevibacillus; species Brevibacillus sp. DP1.3A. Next base: position 6,492,648 of record NZ_CP085876.1, read on the forward strand.
ATTTGACTCAGGTAGTTGTCGATCTGGATTTGCAGCTGCGTAGCGATATACTCGCCTGACTTGCTAAATTGCTCGCGAACGACCATCGACGATTTCCAATACGCCATACTCCCCAGAGTAATCAGCGGAATAATGGCTGCAATCAGCATAAAAGCGAGCAGCTTGGCATGAATGCTTCTGCGCGGGAAGAGCGACCATGACTTCATGTGACAGAACCACCACCGGATTTTGATTAGTTGCACTATTCAATCTTCAACTAGATTGTACAACGTTTCGGCGATGCCTTCGAGAACAATCAGCGGTTATTCACACAAATTCCGCTTAGACAACTGAACCGGAGAAATCGTATCCTTCGAGAAAGGCGTTAACCTCATTTGGAACTGGAACTCCACTGGACGCAAGGCATGCTGCTCCGATTGCTTAGGTCCGCAGCTATTGCTACCCAGCCCGTTTTGTCGATAATCGAGATGTAGTGTGACATACTCTCTTTTTACGAGATCTGTCGTGTGCTTTGCTTGCTCCAGATCGTCCGTATCATAGCGAAGTGCACTAAATTCCAAGGTCGGTTGACCCATCGCGAAAAGTCCAATGCCTCGCTGATCGGTGATCGACATCCATTTGACGTCCGTGCGATTGCCATTTTCCTGTGGAAATACATACGGCGTGTACAGCTCATCCACACTCGCGTGATATACCCCGATGCGATTGGCTTCCATGCTGTCGATATACGCCTCTCCTGGACCACGACCATACCACGAGACACGCTCCATATCTTTGGCGACCAATAGCTTTAAGCCGATTCGTGGCAGCATCGCTGGCGGGGTGCCTTTGGGTGTGCCTTGAACATCTACCTGCACTTCGCCATTTCCGAACACAGTATACGTGTAGCGGCACGTAAATCCCCAGTCGTATACAGGCGGAGCAATCCGTACATCGCAGGTAATGACCACCCGATCTGCTCGATCCTGCTGGATGCTTACATGCTCCACCCGGCTTTGCAAACGATCGAGGTACACCTTGCGCCACTCTTCCACTACGTACATGTCATTGTCAATCGGAGCACGCCAGAACGTGAGTCGAGGTCCTGCCACCAACAGCTCCTTGCCTGCAAACACCCAACTCGTCGGCACACCGCTCACTTTGTCAAAAACGAACTGAAAATCTGCTCCTGTAAAGATGATGTCCGTTTTCGTTTCTTTTGTATCTACTCTGCCGAACAGAGGCTGATAGGGAGCAACCGTAACCTGTTGGGCAGCGGTCACTGGCAAGGCAAATTGTGCCCAAGCCAGCTCATGTCCAGCCTGTACCCAGCTCTCATCTTGGTCCAGAACAAAGGAGAGCGTCAGCCAGTAGTCAGTCCGATCCTGTACCTGCACAGGCAAGGTATAGGGAACAGCTACAATGGTGCGACTTCCTGCTTCTGTATGTGGCAGCGACAGCGTTCCGCTCTGCACCACTTGTCCGTCTGCCGTCACACTCCAAACCATTCTCACATGCGCAAGCGTGCGGAAATCATAGCGATTCGTAATGGTGACGAGCCCACTTTCCAAATCAGTCGCTTCTACGACGATTGGCTCAATCACTTTTTTGTATTCGAGTAACCCAGGGGATGGCGTGCGATCCGGACGAATCAGTCCGTCGATGACGAAGTTGCCATTCGTCGGGTAGTCCCCGAAGTCTCCCCCGTAGGCATAATACTCTCGCCCATCCGGCGTATATTGGCGCAAGCCGTGATCAATCCATTCCCACACAAAACCGCCCTGCAAGCGTTGATATTTATCAAATACATGGGCGTAGTCTCGCAAGCCACCGGGTCCATTCCCCATGGCATGAGCATACTCGCACATGATATGCGGCTTTTGCAGATGTTCATTTTCACCGTGCTGGATCATTTTTTCTACCGAGGAGTACATGGTGGAAAATACGTCGCACACTTCTGCTTCGCGATCCTCCTCGTAGTGGATGAGGCGAGTCGGGTCCGCTTGTCGGCACCAAGCGGCCATTGCCCGGAAATTGCAGCCGAAGCCGGATTCGTTGCCAAGCGACCACATGATGATCGACGGATGGTTTTTGTCCCGCTCCACCATGCGCTCCATGCGCTCCACGTACGTCTGCTCCCACTCTGGATCATCGCTCAGCTGACTAATGTTGCCCGTTAACTGGAAGCCATGTGTCTCCAAATCGGTTTCGTCCATGACATACAATCCGTATTGGTCGCACAAATCATAAAAGCGCGGATCGTTCGGGTAATGCGCGGTACGAACGGCGTTGATGTTGTGTCGTTTCATCATGAGCACATCTTCACGCATCGTTTCATACGGGACTGCACGCCCGAGGTCAGGATGATGATCATGGCGGTTCACGCCGTTTAGGCGAATCGCCACGCCGTTTACGAAGAAGTTGTTTCCTTTTACTTCGACCCGTCGGAAGCCCACACGAATCGGGATAACTTCTGACTTTTCGCCCGACTCCTGCTCAATCGCAAGCAGCAGATGATACAGGTTCGGTTCCTCCGCCGACCATTTTTTTGGCTCCTGCACCGGAAGCTCCAAGGTCACGACCTTTTCCTGTCCGGCTACCAGATCGCCTGCTCCGGTTTCGGTCAGCGAAGCGATAGACGTGTAGGATTGATCCAGCAGCTTTGCGGTCACGCTCACCCCGTCATAGGCAGCAGCGGAACTGTTTTCTATATGGACACGTACGCGCAGCACACCATGGCGGAAATCATCATCCAGATCAGTCACGACTGCCAGATCTCTCACATGCAGCTTCGGTCTGGCAATCAGGGAAACATCCCGGAAAATCCCACTCAAGTACCACATATCTTGATCCTCGACATACGTACCGTCCGACCATTGGTACACTTGAACAGCCAAGCGATTACTGCCTTCCTGCAACAGCTCCGTCACATCAAACTCAGATGGCAAGCGGCTTCCTTGGCTATAGCCGACTTCCTTCCCGTTCAACCACACATGAAAAGCGCTGTCGACCCCTTCAAATCGTAGGATCACCTGCTGATTTTGCCACGCAGACGCTACGGTAAACTCTCGTAAATAGCAGCCTGTCGGGTTATCTGATGGAACATCCGGCGGATCGACCGGAAACGGATAGTACAAGTCCGTGTAATGCGGTTTACCATACCCTTGCAGTTGCCAATGCCCCGGCACCTGAATTCGGGCCCACTCCGTTTCATCATAATCGGCGGCAAAAAAGTTTTCCGGCACTCGCAGCGGTGATTCTGCGTAAGCAAACTGCCAATGCCCATTCAACAATTGAAACCACGATGTCGCGCCTCTTTCATACGTCAGTGCTCCCGATTCTTCCGGGTAAGACAAAAAGTAAGCCCGCGCCGCTAAGCGATTTCGCTCTAACAGCTGATGATTTGCCCAGTCATACCGTTGATGCATCGATGTACACTCCTCTTTTTACGATTTCACGGTTCCTTGTTCCCTGTTCATTGCTTGCAGGGCCAAGGCGCCTGCACCGAGCATTCCTGCATCTGCACCAAGCTCGGCCAAAACGATCTTTGTCTGTTGATGAACGACTTCCATGGCGTACCGTTGTACACTCGCTTGTACTGGTGCCAGCAATAGCTCCCCAGCCCGGCAAACCCCACCACCGATCACTACGAGTTGCGGGTTGCACACGTTCACCAAGACAGACAAAGCCCAGCCAGTTACTTCACATGCTTCGTTCCATGCGCAGGTCGCCACTGCATCACCTTGTTCCACTGCCGTAGCCACCTGCTCAGCCGTAATCCGCTCAATCTGTCCATCGCACAGCGTAAACAGAGGAGAGGCTTTTGCTTGCCGCGGATTTGCATCGAGCTCCTTGTCCAAGCGTTCACGGGCCAGTCTCGCAATACCTGTGGCAGATGCGACCGTCTCTACACAGCCGAGCTTGCCGCAATTGCATGGAGCAGTAAGCCCTGGATAGCGCACATGACCAATCTCTCCCGCGAATCCGTGACTGCCGCGAACGAGCTTGCCTTCGTTTACAATCCCTGCCCCCACTCCCGTACCAAGCGGCACGAAAACGAGGTGACTTACCTCCCGACCCGCACCGAATATGGCTTCTCCGAGCGCAGCTGTCCGTAAATCGTTTTCAAAAAAAAGCGGCAGCTCCACCAGCTTCGCAAGTGGTGTCCGCAAGTCTGCCTGATGCAATTGAAAGTTGGGCGAGTGAACTGATATCCCATTATCCGCATCAAAAGGACCAGGAAATCCGATCCCTACTGCCTCTATTTGAACGGGTGATTGATCCCGCAGTTCGTTAATCAGGGCAGCCATTCGCTCGATCAAGATGGGCAAGTTGTTATGAACTTTTGTCTCCTTGGCAGCCCGGAGGAGAATCCGCCCATTCTCGTCCATGACCGCCCCTTTCATTGTCGTACCACCGACATCCAGGCCAATTACATGGCGCATGCTACTCCTCCCTTCTGAACCAGCTATTCTACTCGACTCGCTCCACATGCATCGGCTGACTTCTCAACCTCTGCACATCGTCGGGCGCGATCATGCCCGCTCCAAACGACCGCGTATTCGCGGCGCCGCATGCCATCCCCAACCAAATTGCATCTGGCCAAGCCAAGCCTCGCAGCCTTCCGACAAGGACACCCGCAAGCATGGAATCACCGCAGCCCACTGTATTTTTCACTTCGGTATCCGCTAACGGGATCGCCGAAATACGCCACGTCTCCAGGCCATCGCCAAACCACGCGCCCTCCTCCCCCAACGAGAGAAGGACTCGTTGGGCACCACGCTCACGTAGCTCGCGTATCGCTCTGCATCGGGCCTTGTAGCTATCCAGCGAAAATCCGAGAATCGCTTCTGCTTCCGGTCGATTGGGCTTGATGAGCGAGGGCGTTGCTTTTATTCCTTCCAGCAGGGCCTGGCCGCTCGTATCGAGCACGCATGCGGTTCCTTTCCGGGCGACACCTCGGATGAGCGCAGCGTATGTTTCAGCTGGAACGCCACCTGGCAAGCTTCCGGAAAAGACCATGTACTGTGCCTTGGCCGCCAGCTCGATCAAACGCGTTTGCAAGCGACTGATCTCTTCTTCACTGGGTGCAGGTCCTTGCTCTAACACTTCTGTCACCGTTTTTTCCTGTTCGTCGAGAAACGCCAGACACAGTCGGGATTCTCCGCTCGTTTCAATAAAGGAGGAGGTAATCCCCTCACGTTCGCAGCCTTCCACGATGAACCTCCCGTTGTGACCGGCGACAAAACCGCTTGCGACTACATCCTGCCCCAACGCTTTTGCTACACGGGCCACATTTAGCCCTTTTCCGCCGGGCAAGCTCAGTACATCAGCCGTGCGATGCAGCTCTCCAGATCGAAAATGCGAGAGGCGATACGTCTTATCGATGGCTGCGTTCAGTGTTACCGTTACGAGCATGCTATCTCACCTGCACAGTAACGAGCGGCTGCCCCATTTTTTGTTTGAACAAATTGATCACTTCTACAGGGGTTGGATCGACGCCACGAATCAATGCAGCGTACAGCGACACGAAGTCAGCTAAGTACACGATAGAAAACAACCGAGCCATTCGGGATACGCCGTGGGAATGAACCACCCTTACCCCACCAGCGCGCTCACGCAAAATATCAGCGCTGATCTCTACACGTTGGGTCGTCTTCTCGCTGTCCTCCAGATCGCGAAGGAGTGTAAAATGAACGCCCTTCAGCAGTGCAGACGGCGAATCCCAACCCACAGCTTCGTCGTGGTGAAGGCTCGGAATGGCGTTCCAAAATGCCATCAGCTTGCTGTTTTCCCCGAGCTGGTTTTTCCAACGCCATGCAGGAGCATCGAAAAACGGTAGCGTTCCGTACACAACAGGTATCAGTCCATCCATTTCAATGGCGATTTGTTTGGCTTCATTTTTCTCGATCGGAGAGTCCGTTCCGTAGATGTGCTTCCACTCCTCGAACAGGGCAATCGTCTCCTCGACCTCCGCACGTTTGTCGGAAATCAGCCCGAGCTTCGTCAGGATGGCAAGTATCGGCAGGAAGATGTAGCCGAGTACGATCCGCGGCATCATTCCGCCCGGCACGAGCAAGCACGCATGATTGTGTTCACGAGCCATCTCCAATACTTTTCCACCCGCCGTAATGACGGCGATCTGTGCTCCTTTGGCAATCGCTGCTTCGTAGCCGCTGACGACTTCTTCTGTATTGCCAGAGTGGCTAACGACGATGACGAGCGTCTTCGCATCTACAAAAGCCGGGATGGTGTAGCCTTGATTTAACTGAAGCGGCACTTGCAGTTCGGCAAACAAATACGACTTGATCAAATTGACGCTCGCAGCCGAACCACCACCAGTACCAAGCACCACAATATTTTCAATTTTAACAGAAATATTAGATACATCTAAACTATCAGATAATTTTATGCCTGTTTTAAATTGTTCATCGTAGCTTTCCGTATCTTGCAGTGCAAAAATCGTGTCCAGTTCGCGCAACGCTTTCGCATCATCGAGATTTATACGCATGTAAAATCGTCCCTTCCTGTCCTTTTTGATTAACGTACACTTGCTTTTCCAACACAACCGCACATCTCCATCTTGGCGAGAGCCACTTCTTTGACCGCCTGCTTGGCCTGCTTCATATAGGTGCGCGGGTCGTTTTCCTGGGGGTTGTTGTCAAATACGCCCTTGATCGCTTGTGAAAACGCGATACGCAGCTCTGTCGCTACGTTCATTTTTGCCATGCCGAGCTGAACCGCCCGCTTCACCTGCTCCTCGGGAATTCCAGATCCGCCGTGCAACACAAGCGGTACAGAAACACGACGGGCAATCTCTTCGATGCGAGCAAAATCAATGCGCGGCTCCCCCTTGTAAATCCCGTGAGCCGTACCAATAGCCGGAGCCAACGTATCCACGCCAGTCAACTCGATAAATTTCTCGCACTCGATCGGGTCAGCAAGCGCAGCATCTGCATCGTCGACAACGAGATCGTCCTCCACGCCACCAACTTTGCCGAGCTCAGCCTCCACATTGACACCGCGCTCTCTAGCCAGCTCCACTACACGCCGCGTCATAGACGCATTTTCCGCAAAAGGATGCATCGACGCATCGATCATGACCGATGTATAACCCGCTTCGATACATCGCACAATGAGTTCCTCTTCATGACAATGATCCAAATGCAGGGCAATCGGCACCCGGGCCTCTTCTGAGGCTACCCGGGCGATTGCTGTTACATACTCAGGTCCGAGATGCCGGACCGTTCCGACTGTGGTCTGTAAAATGAGCGGTGCGTTTGCTTCGCAAGCCGCCTCCACTACTGCTTGGAGCATTTCCATCGTGTGTACGTTGAATGCTCCTACACAATATCCTTGCTCCCTTGCTGTGCGCAGCATCTGTGTCGATGATACCAAGGCCATATCGATCCCCCATTTCCTTTCTGAACTGGTAGTTTACTTGGTCACAACCTGCAAGCTCGCCAGCTCCAGGTTGATGCCCAGCTCCGCATACTTACTGACAAGATGCTGTCCTGCCGCATCCGTAATAATCCGATCCACATCGGACACCCCGGCGAACTTCGCCAAATGCGTCTCTCCGAACTTGCTGTGGTCGGCCAGCACGTAGACTTTTCTGGCGCGTTCCATCATGACTTGGTTGATTTGCGCTTCAGCCAGATTGAGCGTTGTCAGCCCGTTTTCCGGATGAACCCCATCTGCCCCGATAAAGCATTTGAAGACAGAAAGTCCTCGCAGATTATCCGCTGCGACAGAACCAACGAGCGCAAAGGATTTGTGGCGCATCTCTCCACCGATCAAAATGACGTGGTGCTTGCCTTGACTGTTCAGCTCCATCGCGATGTTGACCGCATTCGTCACGACAGTCAGATCATTTAAGCCGCGCAGCAGCTTGGCGAGCTCCATCATCGTGGTCCCTGCCCCGAGAATAACCGTGTCCCCCGGCTGTATGTGCGACAGCGCTTGATGGGCAATCGCTTGCTTCTCTTCGCTTCTCTCTTCCAGCTTTTCTGTGAAACTGCGCTCCAATGGCAAGAAATTCGTAATCGTCGCGCCTCCGTGAATGCGCGTCAGCAGACCATCGTTTTCAAGCTTGATCAAATCTTTTCGAATCGTTACTTCAGACACATCCAGCGCCAGACTCAATTGGCTGACGGTTACGCTCTGTTCTACCTTCAATTGTTCGAGGATCTTGCTGTGCCGTTCGGCTGCCAGCATATGACTTCACTTCCTTACGATCATAAATTATACAGTTTCGTTTCGTTTTGTTTCTATTTTCCTTTCGTTTACTTTCACTTCGATCTTAGCATTGTAGAAAAACGAATGTCAAATAAGTTGTGAAATTTTCAGAAAATAAAACCAGCCTGCTCTGGTTCTAGACCCAAACAGACTGGTTGGTTGCCTCTTTACCCGATATCCCGACTTTCCAGCATGAAATCAATAAACTTCTTATGCGCCCGTGAAAGCCACTTGTTTTTATGGTAGGCAATTTGCGCATAGAACAACAGCTCTTCCTCGCACGCTATCATTTTCACTTTTTGCTCATTCAACAAGGCTTCGACACTAATATAAGGCATCAAGCTCACGCCTAGCCCATTCGCCACACTCTGCTTGATCGCTTCCATACTGGAGAATTCCAGGTGGTGCTTCGGCCTGATCTCCCTTTTTTCCAAGAATCGTTGAAAAAACCGCCGCAGAGCACAATGCTCTCCGCTAAAAATCATACATTCCTCGCCAGCATCCTCTATTTTCTCAAACGAATGATCGCGTCCCCCGATAAATACCAATCGCTCGGTAGAGAACTGCTCCACGACTAGATTCGGATCATCGAGCTTTGGCTCCAGCGTGATCACGATATCCAATAGACCTTCATGCAGCTTTTCCCGCAAGCGAATGCAGTCGTCCATTACAAATGAAATATTTACGCCTGGGTAGCTCGCTCTGTACTTGGACAAAATGTCACCCAACCGATAGATCGTAATCGTCTCCGAGGCTCCAATGCGTAACTCGCCTTGCAGTGATTGCTCATTCGCCGATATATCCTTGATCTTCGCATACGAAACCAGCAGCTCCTCGACATACGTGTACAGCTCGCGGCCATAGGCGGTCAACTGAATTTTCTTTCCCAGTCGATCAAACAGAGGGACGCCCATTCCTTCTTCCAACTGCTGAATATGGGAGGTAATCGTCGCCTGTGAATATTGCAGTGCTTGTGCGGCCTTCGTAAAGCTGTTGAAATCGACGACTGCCTTAAAGGTTTGAAATTGGCGAATCTCCATGCCCGCTCCCCCTTGCCCGCAATTTTATTATTAGAAATTCTGAAGATCATCTTCAGAACTTTCATTTTTACTAATAACTAATGATAGCATATGATTCTTGATAAGTACCGGTACGGCTTGAACGATTCGAACACAGGAGCTGATTTTCGATGAAAAAAGTGTGCTTGTTATTACCGAATGGCTTTGAAGCAGTAGAAGCAAGTGTATTTACTGATGTAATCGGATGGAACAAGGAAGAGGGCGACGGAACTACGGAGCTGGTGACCGTAGGAACGCGCAAAGAGTTGAAATGCACGTGGAATTTTACTGTGATTCCCGAAATGGTGATCGACGATGCGAATGTAAACGACTTCGATGCACTGGCACTGCCTGGCGGTTTTGAGCAAGCGGGGTTTTATGAAGATGCTTATCGCGAGGACGTTCTCGCTTTCATTCGTGAATTTGAAAAGCAAGGCAAAGTGATCGCCTCCATCTGTGTCGGCGCACTTCCCCTCGGGAAAAGCGGGATTTTGCAAGGACGAAATGCAACGACCTACAACCTGAACAACCAGTTGCGGCAAAAGCAACTAGCTGCGATGGGTGCCAATGTCATCCCTGACCAATCCATCGTCATCGACAACAATATTATCACCTCGTACAACCCTTCGACCGCTTTTGATGTGGCATTCACCTTGCTGGAGTCACTGACATCCCGCGAAAACACCGACAATGTGAAACGCTTGATGGGGTTTCTTGTATAATAAAACCGGCATTCTGCCCAGTGCTCTTGGGTAAATGCCGGTTTCTTTCTGCTATTTAACGAACAAGCTTGCCAGCGCTCACTGTGTCTATATGAATGAGAATATCAAATGTTTGCCCAAGCGCAGCTGTTACAAGGTTTGGTGTGTTTGGATTAGCAGAACCGCGTCCGTTCAAAAACGGCCGTTCTTCGTTTAACCATTTTTTGGTGAGACCTGTAGCATTCCGTAAATCAACAAAGTATTGATCCTTTGAGACTTGATCTAGGGTGTGATTGGATGTATTATCATTCGATTCAATGGTAACTGGAACAATTTTATATTCAGAGTTATACGCGTTGAAATCGCCTTTCCCGAATGAAGTTCCAATCGTTACATATTTCTTACCATAATGGTCCAGTAAATGCTGACCGGCGAGCTTCGGGTATACATCCGGCACTATATTGCTCTTTGCGATGTGCCCATTGTGCCCCCATACGATTGTTTTTCCTAGCTGTTCATGAGCCCACTTCGCATTCTCAAACATCGCGATATCATGCCTCAAAAATACTTCTGATGGATTCTCCGAGAAGTTGAAATACATGCCAGTAAATTGCTCAATGACCTTGGCGTGTTGCTTGATCTTTGCGAACTCCTCGGATTGGCCGTTCAGACGCTTTTTGTTTTGTTCCAATATTTTCGTGATTTCTTTCGCTTGCTCATGATGTTTTTTCTGAATGGCATCTGGCAAAGATGTATAGGTTTCCAGATCCTTCGTAACTTCGGCAAGTTCCTTCATTTTTTTATCCACACGGGGCAGCAGGTCAGGCTTATATTCTTTTATATACTGTCTGATCTCATCGTATACATTTTCGCTGACGTTTTGTACATCCATCCCGACCACCCGCAGTTTCTCTTCGTTCTCGGGATCGGCATTGTACTCACGCATCCATTCCAGCATGTCTACGATTTCTTGTGTTTGAAATAGGGGCATTAGATATTCACTCGGATTCCCTTCTCCTGTGAGAACGTAATGATCAAGTTCCAATGCGTTGCCCCAGTTTTCTTCTAATACAAGGGTGGTAAAGCCCATTTCCATGACGAGAAATTCAACAAACCGGTGTTTCATCGTAAAAATTTCACGACTGCCATGATTTGCCTCACCTAAACCTACGATTGAAGCAGAACCGATCATGTCGCGCAGCGGTTCAATATCTTCAAGATCAGTCCCAGGCTCAGCGCTATTCAATTCAAAAGATTTCAGCTCTAACCATTCTTTTGGACTTAGATTTTTTGCCTTCTTCCCTTGTTGTTCGCTGTCCATCTCGGTTAATGGAGCTGCATACGTGGCATGGGCGCCTGTTAAAAGTAGACCACAAATCGATACCGTGACGACGCTACTTCTGTAAAAGTTCATTTCTCTTTCCTCCTATTATCTTCGTTTGCTCAAAGTATGGCCCGAGCACTGCCTGTACAACAAGTAACGTTTTGTCATAAATTTCAAACGCCCATCTGCCAACGGTTTCTCCCTCCCCATATGACAATTTGTCATCAAAAAAAGCACCGAATCTTGAAGATCGGTACTTTTGAAATAGCATTTCCAATGTTATATGCTGCAATCGGGGATAAGAATAGGCCATCCATCGCACCCTACCTTCTAAAGGAGTGGTGAATCATGGATAATAAAAAGCGTTCCTCTGAGCACGATCCAACGATTGCGCCAAGTATGTACGGTCATGATCCATTAGAAGAAAAGGCGACGGAAGAAGAAGTGGAAAAAGGGGATTACACAAAGGTAACGCGGCTGTTCCTAGATCGAACGCCGGAAGAGTAAAGACGGGATTTCTCCCGTCTTTTTGTCATCTATAGGATACTCTCAGTTCGCGCCAGTTCAATTGCTTCTTCCCGGTTGCTGACACCGAGCTTCGAGTAAAGGGTGGAACAGTAATTCCGTACCGTTCCCTCCGATAAATATAGTTTGGTGGCAATCGATTTGTAGCGAAGCCCATCTGATAAAAGCTGTAAAATCTCCCTCTCCCGTTTCGTCAATCCATAAGGATCATTCGGGCTGTACTTCTCTAACTGCTCACGTTGGCGCTTCATCTCTTCGAACACGCGCGTGGCAATCGACTGATCAAGCCACGTTCCCCCGCTATAGATGAGCTTCATCGCTTCCATCATCTCTTTTGGACGAGTAGACTTCAGCATATATCCTTTTGCCCCATGCTCCAATGCTGTTGCTGCCTGTACCGAATCCTCAAACGTTGTCATGACCACAACCTTCATGTTCGACCAGCGTTCTTTCATTTGAAGGAAGGCCTCCAGTCCGTTCATCCCTTGCATGTGCACGTCCATTAACACGATATCCGGCTGGTGTCGCTCACACTGTTCTAATGCTTCTTGCCCATCACTAGCTGTACCAACAACGATAAAGTTGTCCTGCTGGCTTAAGATTTGCTGTAAGCTGTCGGCAATCATCACTTGATCGTCAACAATAAGCAGGCGGATACTTCCCTGTCCAGCTTCTACCTGTAAAGGAACATTACAAATGACAACGGTCCCTTGCCCTGATTGTGAATGAACGGACAGCGTACCTTGCTGTTGCTCAAGCCGTTCCTTTAGTCCTAAGCCGAATTCGATGGATTCTATTCCGTTGCCATTATCTTCGATTTGTAAACGGAGTTGTTGACTTTCGAAAAACAGATCAACAGATACCACACTTGCTTGGCCGTGACGAACCGCATTTGTGAGCGATTCTTGCAGGCAACGATATAGACAAAAGCTCATTTTTTGCATAACGAGCGTCTCAATGCCGATCACACGGAAGTTGACCGTTACACCTGTTGATTTCATAAATTCTTCCGTCAGTTCCAGTAGCGCCTCACTTAAAGACTGGTTGAACCGAGCATGAGCATGAGAGAGCTGATGCAAATGCTTTCTGATATCATCCAGGCTGCCTTGTGCTATTGAGACAAGTTTATCGACTCGTTCGATCTGTAAATCAGGAACCGAGGATCGGAGCGACTCAACGCCAACAATCAGAGAGGTTAACGAATGGCCAATCGTGTCATGCAACTCATGTGACAGCCGATTACGTTCCTCGATCAGTGTAAGCTCTTCGATTTGCTTAATATGCTGCTCCAATAATTGCTTCTGTTCTTGAATGATTCGGGCTTGCTTATGAGACTCAATTAATATGCCGAATGCCATACCGATCGCAAAACCAAAGCTGCAACTAAACATGAACTCGTACGGGGGACGATTGGTAATCAAACCGTTCATAGCCGGCAAAATAATCCCACTAGAGATTCCCGTCCACATATACGTTCTGCGACTACTGGCCACACCCATAATGATCACCAGTAAAACGAAAGACCAAGTCAAAGCAGGCGCTACATAGGCCACAAATAGATAAAAAAAGCCTGTCATTACGACTTCGACTGCCAGATACCAATCTTCTTTTCTATATTGAACGATCAATGGAATGGCATAAACCAAAAGGGCACTAAGGATGATGACTCCGAACGGAACGACTATCATTGCCGGATACATAACATCTGCGATGACGATGATGCCTAGCCAAATCGTTCGTAAGGCAAAAATCACCCAATTGTACCAGAACCATTTTTTTATCATGGATAACATTTGTCATGTACTCCTGCTCATCTGAATGGTAAGGAATTTCCCGAATGTTTCTGACTCATCATGCATCACTATTTCCCGATTCGTCAAGCAGAATGCGCCGTGTCATATAGCTCTTATGACATTCTATCATGCCGCAAATATGATGGGTTGGCACGATGTCATCCATAGATAGAACGGTTTTGTCACTATGTGATTTTACAGCCCTGAGAATAAGGTGGATGTGTGAAACAACACATTTCAACTTACAGGAGCGATGAGAAATGAAACCATTCCCTATGCAAAAAGGAGCGTCCCTTACGTTATCTGCATTTTTGATAGGAACGCTGATACTTCCTACTTACGGTTGTGCGGAAGCAAGTGTGGACCAAGCAATCACGCAACAAAAGGAAACGGATCATGCCAAAATAAAAGAAGCGATTGATAAAGCCGCTGCCAGCGAAAACATTCCAGGTGTCCTCTTTGCAGTAAAGAAGGGAAATGATTTCTGGTCGTATGCTTCCGGCGAAGCGAATATAGAAAGTAAGAAACCGATGGAAGCTGACTTTTCATTTCGAATCGGGAGTATAACGAAATCGTTCGTAGGTGTAGTGACCCTGCAACTAGCTGAGGAAAAGAAGCTAAGCCTCGATGACTCGTTGGAAAAATGGCTCCCAGGTGTCGTCCAAGGAAACGGATATGACGGTAACAAAATTACGATTCGTCAGTTATTAAATCATTCGAGTGGAGTGGCAGACTACTTAGATGATCAACTCAAGGAAAGTTTAATCCAAAACTCCACTCAAACGTTTACAGCAGAACAACTCATTTCTCGCGCATTAAAGCATACACCGACCACGGGTGGCTATTCGAATACGAATACAGTGCTGATGAAACTCATTATCCAAAAGGTCACAGGAGAAACGGTTGCCGAACAAATCAAGAAACGAATTATTGAGCCGCTTCAACTAACAGAAACGTTTTTCCCGGATAACTCACAATCCATTCCGAAAAACAGTCCAAATGGATACTTTGACAATGCCGGTACATTAATGGATATGACTGACCTTAACCCTTCGTTTGCAGACGCAGCAGGGGCTATGATCTCGACTACGAAGGATTTAACAACGTTCTTTAGCGCTTTATTGGGCGGAAAATTGTTAACACCTGAGATGCATAAAGAAATGTTAACTACTGTTTCTAATCCACACGGAAAATTTGGACTCGGTATTCAGGAAGTAACCTTGCCGAATGGCACTACCATATGGGGTCATCAAGGTGGCATTCCTGGATTCACCAACTTCGCAGGTGGAACAAAAGACGGCGAGCATGTGATCGCGATGAGTATCAACGTATTAGGAGCTGCTGTACCTCATATTGAGAACATCCAGATGACTGAACTCACGGGACAAGCCAAGCAACCATCCACCCCGGATCAAGCAGCTCAAAAACATGGGAAAGAAATGAAGGACTTCATTGATCAGAAAGCAAAAGTCGAGGGAGTCCCTGGCATAATTGCTGCTGGGTTAAGAGACGGAGAATACTGGTCTTATGCAGCCGGTGTAGCCAACCTCGATCATAAAAATCCGATGGAGCAAGACTTTACTTTCCGTATTGGCAGTGTCACAAAGGCGTTTGTTGCTACCCTTGTCTTACAGTTGGCTCAGGAGAAAAAGCTGAATCTGGATGACTCGGTAGAAAAATGGCTCCCAGGTGTGGTAAAGGGCAATGGGTATGACGGCAACAAAATCACGATTCGTCAGTTATTGAACCAAACGAGCGGGATTGCAAGCTATACGAGTACAGACATGCGATACGCTACCTCATTCCCTCAATATACCGTTAATGACCTTGTACGTATGGGACTGGCAAAGCCGCCAGTATTTCAACCGGGAGCAGGCTGGGACTATTCGAATACAAATACCGTACTAGCTGGTCTTGTTATTCAGAAGGTAACAGGAGAAACGTACGATGTGCAGATAAAGAAACGAATCCTCGACCCGCTTCAGATGACAGATACATCCTTTAGTGGTAGTAATCCAAAAATCCCAGGCCAGCATGCCACAGGCTATAACATGAATCAGGCAGGTAAACTGTATGATTTCACAGAGTATAATCCTTCATGGGCGAATGCTGCGGGGGAAATGATCTCCACAGGGAAAGATTTGACCACCTTTTTTAGTGCGCTTTTGGGTGGGAAACTATTAAGTGACGAGATGATGAAGCAGATGACAACAGGTGTGGACTCACCTTTTGGCAAATATGGACTGGGACTTTATGAGGTGACACTGCCGAACGGAAAGACCTATTGGGGACATGGAGGCGGCATTCATGGGTTTGAAACGTTAGCGGGTGGTACCTTAGGCGGGAAGGATATTTTGGTGACGAACATCAATGCGGTCGGTCCAGAACCTGTCGTCGCTAATCAAGCCATGTTCGAAAAGGAATTTAGCCGTTAAGTTAAAAAGGAAAATTAATAGAAGGCTTTTGCTTTGGGAAATCCAAGAGCAATAAGCCTTTTTCCTTTTCATCTTTTATCTATAAATTTATTTATGATTATACCAATAAAACATAATTTGTTTTATCGATAACTCGACCTTAGAATAGCAACTGTACCCCCAATCCAAAAATACAGGAGGCAATATAGATGGCAAAACAAATCTTGATGGTAGTCACCAATCATACTGATATGCAGGAAGGCAAAAAAACAGGAATTTGGCTGTCCGAGTTTGCAGAGGCTTATCTGGCCTTCGAAAACAAAGGCTATGAAATCACAGTTGCTAGTCCATTGGGCGGAGTTGGTCCGATTGACCCTGGCAGCGTGGAGGACCAAACAGCGCAAGAAATCTTGGACGCCGCCAAGCATTTGGAAAACACCAAAAAGCTGGATGACGTAACAGCAGACGGCTTCGAGGCTATTTTCCTCCCAGGTGGTCATGGCACGATGTTTGACCTGCCAGATAACCAAAAGCTCCAGCAATTACTGCGAGATTTTTATGAAGCAGGAAAAATCGTAGCGGCTGTTTGCCACGGTCCTGCCGGGCTCGTGGGTGCGACTTTGTCCGATGGTCAGCCGCTCGTCGCAGGCAAGCGCGTGAATGCTTTCACAGACAGAGAAGAAGCAACGACAGGCTTGGGGGCTTATCTGCCTTTCCTCTTGGAGAGCAAAATCCGTGATCTCGGTGCCATTTATGTGGCCTCACCAAACTGGAGCACACATGTAGAAGTCGACGGCAACCTGATTACCGGACAAAATCCACAATCTACACTCGCTGTCACAGAAGCAGTAATAAGCAAATTAGGCGAATAATACACGTGAGGCTGATAGACGAAAAATATCAGCCTTCTCCCTATTCACCTTGTGATTTTCTTTAAACGAAAGGAGGGCTACTCACTACCATGGCAACAGAAAATATGGCCCGTCACTATGAACAGGCACATGCCACTCGCAAAGGATCGACTCTCGCCTTGTACGCTCTGACACTCGGAGCATTTGCGATCGGGATGACAGAGTTCATCATTATGGGACTACTCTCTGAGGTAGCCACCAGTCTGAACGTTTCCATTCCGATGGCTGGATTCCTTATTACCGGTTATGCATTGGGTGTCGCTATCGGCGCTCCCATCATTACGATGGCTACCCACAGAATGCCGCGCAAAGCACTTTTGCTGTTTCTTATGATTCTATTTATCGCGGGAAATGCGCTAGCCGCTCTCGCACCGAACTATACGGTTCTGATGTTGGCTCGGATCCTGGCTGCTCTTAC
Source organism: Brevibacillus sp. DP1.3A (assembly GCF_013284245.2). NCBI lineage: Bacteria > Bacillati > Bacillota > Bacilli > Caryophanales > Paenibacillaceae > Brevibacillus > Brevibacillus sp. DP1.3A. The sequence continues at coordinate 6,510,009 of NZ_CP085876.1, forward strand.
CCACGGATCGTTCTTCGGTGTGGGTTCGGTCATTGCCGCTGAGCTGGTTCCCAAGGAAAAACGCGCGGGTGCCATCGCGATCATGTTTACCGGACTGACACTGGCCAATATTTTGGGTGTACCGATTGGAACATTTCTGGGGCAAGCGTACGGCTGGCGCTCTACCTTCTGGGCAATCACGATTATTGGGATCATTGCGTTGATCGGAATCGTTATGCTCGTTCCGAAGGTCGCCAACGCAACATCCAGTCTGCGGCAAGAGCTCGGCGTGCTCAAACGCCCAGCGGTTCATATCGCGCTTTTGATGACCGTATTCGGATTTGGTGGCGTATTTACTGCGTTTACGTACATTTCGCCAATCCTGGTGGATATCACAGGCTTCTCACCCAGCTCTGTTTCGTACATCCTCGTCTTGTTCGGCGTAGGGATTACGATCGGGAATATTTACGGAGGAAAATTGGCAGACCGCAAGCTGTTTCCTTCCTTGCTCGGAATACTTGTCGTACTGGCGCTCGTTCTCGCTGTGTTCAACTTTACGGATCAGCATAAGCTCCTCACCTTGATAACCGTATTCCTTTTGGGGATTGCCGCATTTGGTACGGTTCCTGGCTTGCAGCTCCACATGCTGAACACAGCCAAGGAAGCACCTACGCTCGCCTCGACACTGAACATCGCGGCCTTCAATCTGGGAAATGCGCTTGGTGCCTATATTGGGGGCGTTGTAATCGATTTTAACTTTGCAGGAGGTCTTTCTGCCGTTCCTTGGGTCGCTTCACTCGTGACGGTCATCGGAATTTTGTTTACGATATGGGGAGCGCAACACCAGAAACGTCAAAGGTAAGAGAGGATAGCCAACATGGTGGACTTTGAATGGTACCGTAGCTTTATCAGCATCTATAAGCATAGCTCTGTATCGGAGGCTGCCAGAACGAGGATGATGACACAACCAGCCATGAGCCAGCATCTGGCCTCCCTGGAAGCAGAGGTGGGGGAGCCATTATTTACACGAGCTCCTCGAAAAATGATTCCTACCGAGAGAGGCAAAGCGCTCTATACACAGGTGGTTCCGCTCATCGAAGCTTTGGAAGAAACCACGCAAACCCTCAAGACAAACGCGGCCACAGCTCTGCCCGTCATTCGGATCGGGTCGGCGCATGAGTTTTTCCGCGAGAAGCTAGCGCCGCATATCGGAAGCTTCCAAATGCGCGTCATCGCCTATCTCGGTGTCGCTTCCAAGATACTCGAATTCCTCCTGGAGGAAAAAGTAGACCTCATCGTCATGTCGCAAAAGCTTTCCGCACCAGGCGTCGAATATATTCCGTACATGCAAGAGGAATTTGCTTTGGTGGCACCTCCCGAATTCAGGGAACCAACGTTTGACGACAAGGAGTCTTTTGAATCGTGGCTATGCGCTCAGCCGTGGATCAGCTATGATTTGGATTTGCCGATCATCCGCCGTTTTTGGCGCGAGCATTTCCAAAAGCGTCCACAAACGCATCCGACACACGTCGTACCCGATTTGCACAGTGTGCTGAAAGCTATTGAGCACGGCGCAGGCATCAGCCTGTTGCCTACGTTCATGCTTGATGACCATTTGTCCAGGAACAAAGTAAAGATCATGTACCCGTCCTATACGGTTCATAATGACCTATACTTGGCCTACCAGGTGAAAAACCGGAATCTGCCTCATCTGAAGACATTGATTGATGCGCTGAAAAAGGTAGTTTAGTCTACACTCTCGTCCAAGCTAGAAAACAGGGCTGTCATCCTTTCATGGATAACAGCCTTCTTTTTGTCTCTTTTGTTCAGACAACCGAAACGCTTGCATTTTTATCAATTGAGTAGTAAAGTGATAATAAGCTCAGCGAAGGGAGGCAAACTAACATGCGTAATAACACCATAGGCTCATTAATCTGGTTACGCTTGATGCGGTTTACCACCCAAAGCAACCAGCTGTCAAATGAGTTTCTCAAACGCTTCGACTTAACAACAGCGCAATTCGATGTCCTGATGCAAATAAGCGTCTACCAGCCTCTCACCCAGTCGGAGTTAGCTGAGAAGGTAACCGTTACACAGGGTGGTATTTCTCGGATGCTCGTAAGACTTGAAAAAGAGGGCTACATTGTACGCAGGCAGGATTGGAAAACAAAAACGATCAGCCTAACCGAAAAAGGGGAAGCCGTACTGGAACAAGCCTTTCCTGAACAACTAGCGTTTCAGTCGTCATTCTTCGATGAGGTACTAAGTGAAGAAGAACAAAAAACGCTTTACACTCTAATGACACGCGTCCATAAGAATAGCCAAAAAAAAGAATTACCGCCTGAGTAATTTTTTTTGCACCATCACTTGATTAATCAAGTTAAACAAGGGGGAACTACCATGCACACCATTCCAGGCCATCACCATGTATCTATGTTAACCAAACATGCTCCGTCGAATAATCACTTTTACCAAAACGTATTGGGACTGCGCAGAGTGAAGAAAACCGTCAACCAAGACGATCCGTCGATGTATCACCTGTTTTACGGTGATTTAACAGGCAGTGCCGGAACAGAGTTGTCGTTTTTTGAAATGCCGATGGTAGGAAAAACCGTACGCGGCACGAACGCGATCACTCGAATCGGACTGCTCGTTCCGTCATTGGAGAGCTTGACCTTTTGGAAAAAGCGTTTTGAGCAACTGAATGTTCACCATGGCGACATTACCAAGTACGCTGGCCGCGATGCCTTACATTTTGAAGACCCGGAAGGCCTGCGTCTGATCCTGATCAATAACAACGGCGAAGGAGTTCCACCGAATTGGGCTCCATGGGATGAATCCGTGGTCGAAGAAAAGCATCGCATCTTGGGAATCGGCACAGTGGAAATTACCGTCCGCTCCTTGGACAAATTAGCCAGTCTGTTAACAGACACATTCGGCTACACAGAAGTATCACGCTCAGAACAAGAAGCCATTTATCAATCTATCTCAGGGAAATCCTTTGGAGAAATTGTCATCAAGCAGGAAGAGGGAACCCCTGAAAAACCGGGTCGAGGCAGTGTTCATCACTTGGCGATTCGTGTGAGCAACGATGAGGAGCTGCAATACTGGGATGACGCCGTTCGAAAACGCGGTTTCCGCTCAACAGGGATCGTGGATCGCTTCTACTTCAAAAGCTTGTATTTCCGTGAGTCAAACGGCATTTTGTTCGAAATTGCAACAGACGGTCCTGGCTTCACAGCAGATTCAACCGTTGCGGAGCTCGGAAAAGCTTTGGACTTACCTCCATTCCTCGAAGAACGCCGTGCAGAAATTGAAGCGAAATTGACACCTATAGATTAAAAGGAGTGAATCCACATGGAACAATATCGTATCGACACCAAAAAGGGGCTTGAATTCGGTTTATATTCGATTGGCGATCATGTCCCGAATCCACATACAGGCTCCAAGATTTCTTCTGAACAGCGCATCAAGGAATTAATCGAGGCAAGCAAGCTGGCAGATGAAGCAGGACTTGATGTATTCGCTGTCGGTGAAAGCCACCAGACGTATTTTACGACGCAGGCACATACCGTCATTCTGGGGGCGATCGCACAAGCTACGAAGAACATTAAAATCGCGAGCTCCGCTACTGTATTGAGCACATCTGATCCAGTCCGTGTTTACGAAGACTTTGCCACCTTGGATCTGATCTCCAATGGTCGGGCAGAAATTGTTGCCGGACGCGGTTCCCGAGTAGGAGCATATAGCCTCCTCGGCTACGATGTGCGCGACTATGAAGAATTGTTTGAAGAGAAAATGGATCTTCTTATCAAGCTAAATAACGAGGATCGGGTTACGTGGGAAGGGCAGTTCCGTGCACCGCTACAAAACGCTACGATCCTCCCGCAGCCTATACAAGGACGTCTGCCCATCTGGCGTGCAGTAGGGGGACCACCTGCAAGTGCGATTAAAGCTGGTCAAGCTGGTGTGCCTATGATGCTAACCACACTTGGAGGTCCAGCCATTAACTTCAAAGGTTCCGTCGATGCTTACCGGGAGGCGGCGAAGCAAAATGGTTTTGACCCAGCGACCTTACCAGTAGCGACAACGAGTTTGTTTTATACAGCCGACAAAACTTCGGATGTTCTTCGTGAGTACTATCCGCATCTGAACGGTGGTTTTATCGCATTGCGTGGCAGTGGCTATCCGAAGCAACAGTTTGCACAATCAGTCGATTATCGTGATGCATTAATGGTAGGCAGCCCTGACGTCATTATCGAAAAAATGCTTTACCAATACGAAATGTACGGACAACAACGCTTCATGGCACAAATCGATTTTGGCGGCGTACCTTTTGATAAAATCGCGAAAAACATTGAACTGATCGCAACGAAAATTTTGCCAGAAGTGAAAAAGCATACCACCAAATCGTAACAAAAAGCCTATGAAAATCGTCGTTTTCAGTGACGGTTATCTCAAATTAGAGATACTCGATACAATGCAATTCTGTTGTTGATACGGCCTGCTGAATGAAAGCTTCCAAGACGCGGAGCTTCTTCTCACAAGGAAGGTCTGCGTCTTTTTATTTTTTCCATGATAGTTAAAATTATCCTCATTAGATTATAATCATGAAGCAACAGATGAATCACACGTAAAAGGTGAGTGACGACTTGTGAATATTTGGAGGATACTGGACATTGATCCTACCGAAGATATTTCGACGATAAAAAAAGCCTATGCGAAAATGCTAAAGCTGCATCACCCGGAAGATGATCCAGAGGGCTACCAACAGCTGCGAGAAGCATACGATCTGGCCATTAAAATGGCGAAGAAGCGCCAGAGAAAACCAAAGGCAGAAGTGACATCCATAGCCGATGCAGAACCCCCTGTACAACCGGAAGAGGATACTCCCATTCTCACTGTTCAACGTCGGTTGTCCTTTCAGCATATTGACGCCGCACCAGATCGCAACGATCCGGTTGAACAGATAGACAGTTTTATGGAGCAAGTAAAAGCTTTGTACGACGATTTCCCTTCCAGAATCAATCCTGAAAATTGGACAAAGCTGCTCCGTTCTGACTTAGTGTGGAATATACATCTGAGAAGAATCGTCAGTGATCGCCTGTTTCACTTTCTACACGAGCACCACCATTTGCCCAAAAGCGTCTGGTTAATACTAGAGGATGGCTTTCAATGGCGGGAGCTTATTCAAGAGCCTTTTTATATGGACAAGCACTCGAAAAATTTTTGCCAATACTATCTGAAGCAGCTAGACGAGCCAGGATTGCGTTTTGATACTTTGCTTGCGGCGCCCCATCTCGATCGTGATCTATTTTTGTCTTACCGCGATGCAGCTTATCAAGCCTTGAAAGAAAATCAACTGGAGCAAGCAAGCAACTCACTTAACGCGGCTATTGCCTTATTTGCCGATGACCCCGAATTGCTTCGCCTTCAGGGAGAGTATTGCCAGCGAATCAGTGACACGGATGGTGCACTCGACGCTTATTCCCGAATCATCAGCATTCAGCCAGACGATATCGACAGCTACCTGGCTCGAGCCTACATATGGTACCACAAACAACATGTCACCGAGGCTCAGAAGGAATGCGAGTACATCTTGTCTCAACTCCCAACCCATCCAGAAGCACTGAGCCTGCTCGGAAAGTGTCAGCTGAAGCTGGGTAATGAAGCTCAGGCAAAAGTCACATTTGAACAGCTGCTCGCAGCCAGTCCACACGATTACGAGGCGCTCATTTTGCTCACCCAGATTCGTGGAAACATGCTGAAACAAGTCAAGAAGCTGCCAGCCAAAGAACGAAAGCATGTCTTGCAGCAATTGACTTCGGAGCTGGGAGAACGGAAAGACTTGAATAAACAAATAAGGCCAGCCATTCATTTTCAAGTAGCCATAGCTACAGTGACACTTGCTCTCATCATGCTTTTTCAATCTCTTCTATACAACGCATATGTAGATCATACGAAGTCCACTCCTATTTCTAATGTAGAGCTTCATCAGAATGGACTGGTCAAATTATCATCACCAGAGGATTTAAAACAGATTGGACCCAACCAATTCGTTCAGGCCAAATTAACGAATCTCCGTTTTCTGAAAATCTATCAGTATACGAAAACAGATAAAGACGGAAATAGCTACACGGCATACGAAAATTATTTGACGCTTAACGAAACCGGGGACATAGGAAAAATTACTCCTTCAGGCTACGTAAAAATCGGCTACTTGGGCGATACACCCATCCTCGTCATTATGAAGCATAGTACGAACGAGATTGAAAAAACCGGAATCTTAGAATTTGAAATGGGCCAGGTAATGGATATACCGCCTAAGGTACTGACGGACACAAAGAAAATGTTACAGGATTTGGAACTGACTTCTTTGTTCGATTTCAACAAACTCAATCAGAATCAAATGATTGAGGTAAAGTATTTGACGATCCCGAGTCCGAGCCCTCCGTTGGAGCTTTATTTCTATGGGCTGATTCTTTTGGTCTTGTGTCGGTTCTTCTTTGGTTCACTGTACAATCTGTATATCATCACTCGAGTCTATTAACAAGGAGTGAACTTTTCATACATGTTCACATTCAAGCGTAAAAAGGAAAAACAATTTCACTTCTTTACCGGCAGTATGAATTCAGCTATTGCGATTGGGGCAGATACGGTCTACATCGAACTAAAAGATAACTATAGCAAACGGGGAATAAGAGACGCCGCGAGTCAGAAAGAGAGACTATCGTGGATGCTAAAAGAAGGCGAGCGGAGAGAATTTGCCCGGCTTCACCATTTCTTATCAGCGTTATCAGAGTCAGGACGCGTGGAATATATCAACTCTCTGGAACCAGATCGAGATCGTGTCGGCAAGGCAAAGATCGTTCATTACTATCTGCGAAGACTCCCAGATGATGGGATCGCCGCCTATGATTATGCCTGGGTCTCCTACTTGAGTGGTACGAGATGGGAAGGCGGCTATATCAGCAAAGAGGACGCTCGGCAGTTTAAGCTAGAGGCTGTGAGACAAGCGCAGCAAGCCTATCACAGCTGGAGCGAGTTTATCACGGGATATATCGCTGGCTATCAATTTATGACTGCGCAAACATCGCTGGATCACCTGCGCCAAAATGATTGGAATTTTTCACGTTCCTTTGTTTCCAAACACTGCATGCTATCGAAATCTAACTGGCATACTGACTTTTCAAATTTTAGCTAATAAATAAAGCTCTTCCCATTTCGGGTGAAGAGCTTTTTTACTCTCGTCCTACTTCTGCTTCTGTCCAACCAAACCAAAGAAAAACATATCCACCCATTGCTCCATACTCAGCGTTACTCGCTCACGATTCGATACTTCCCACTGGCGTCCCAGCTCATTTTTGTACATCGTGAAGTACATCATCATCATTTCTTCTGTCAGATCACGCTGAATATAACCTTCTTGCTTCCCAAGCGCGACAAACTTCGTAAAAAAATGCCTGATTTTTTGCTCGTATTCGCTTTCTATTTGTTGTAGCAAACCGCTTAGTTCAGAAAAGGGGGCGTTCTGAAACTCGTCCGTGAGGGTATGCAAATTCTTGGCTTCCAACAGCATGATGTCCTTTGTCTTTTCAGGAAAAGAACTCCCCGAATCGAGAATCCTCTCATACTGCTCCAACTGCATGTCCATCCAGTTCATTAGCATGTCCGCGTAGAGCTGTTCTTTTGTCCCAAAGTAGTTATAAATAGTCGCCGGAGAAACCTTCGCGTTCTGCGCAATTTCATTTACGCTGACTTTTTGAAAGCCATGCTTGGAGAACAACGGAAAGGCGGCGCTGTATATTTGATCGATTTTGTTCTGTTTTCGTCGTTCGAATCCGTTCATCTTCTCCACCTCTTTCTGTAGTGTAGCTCAAGTTTTAGAGTAATTCAATGAATTGACTACAAAATTATTGAAATGGACTGACTTCGCTAGTTATAATTGTTTTGTAGTAAATAGGTACATTTACTACATATCTTTGAGGGATAGGAGTGAATTTATCATGAAACAAATACGGATTCCCGCTTTTTTGCATGACGTCTTCGGTGAAAAGCAGAGCATTGGCTCGATCGCAGCTATCCTGCTGTTCGGCGGAGTCCTGACCACTGCTCTCTATTTGCGATTCCCTGAACTCACGGAGAGCTTGCCCATTTGGCGCAGCACGCTGGCATTGTTGCTTGTATTCGATATATTTTCTGGCTGTCTAGCGAATTTTACGATCTCAACCAGCAATTTTTATGCCGCACGTAAAAAAAATCGCCTCGTCTTCATCGCCATTCACGTCCATATCATCCTGGTTGCCTTTCTCTTACAGCAAAGCCTCGCGTATTCCATAGGGGTATGGGCTTATACGATTGCAGGAGCTTTTGTTGTGAATGCTCTTTTTGGGCATCGTTCGCAGTTGTTTGTCGCAGGTATTCTCCTGTCTGTTGGCCTTGGCTGGATACCATTGCTGTCGGGTATGCATCCGTTTCTGTTGATCACCTGCTTATTCTTTATGGTAAAAGTGTTGTTTAGCTTTGCTGTCAATCATTATGGGAAAGTAATCGACGACACAGGTACAAAAAAATGAAAACTTCCTACCGCATATCCAAACTCACAAAGTCGGATAAACCCGCATTCGTATCACTCATGAGCAGGGCATTTTCGCGTGATCCTTTCTTTCTTCACGTATTTGGGGATTCAGAGCTCGATCATACAGCAAGAAAAGGTGTAACAGCTTTTCTGTCCTTTCTGTTTGATAAGAGCTTTCTGTTTCATGAGGAAGTGTGGGGCATTTTTGACGAAGACAGCTTGCTCGGCACTTACGTCGTCGAGCAGCCGCAAACAAGCAAGCATTCGAATAGGAAAGGGGGGCTCCTGTTAATCGGTAGATTGATTCCGTTAGTTTTTCAACTGTCTGGAAAAACGCTGATACTCCTTAATTCTTATATGCGCATCACACGTTCTGCCGCTCCTCCATGGAAGCATCACTACCTCATTATGATTGGTGTAAAACCGGAGGCTCAAGGCAGGGGAGTCGGTAAAGCCCTGATGCAACACCTGTTTCAAACCATAAAGGATGAACACGAATCGCAGGGAATTGCGCTGGATACGGAAAAGGAAGAGAATGTGGGTTTGTATCAAAAACTCGGATTTACGTTACGAGAACAAACCAAAATCGATAATGTACCTGTGTATTGTATGGTCTATCAAAAAAATCGCTAGAATGACGGATACATGCTGCCGCCACTTCGCATTATGTTACAATTATTGTAAGAAATTCGCACAGCGAAGGAAGCGAGTTGATCTTATGAAAAAGAAAGTCATCCTGGCCGGCGGCACTGGCTTTATCGGCAAGTATCTAGCAGACAAATTCAATCAACTTGGCTACGAAGTAATGATCATCGCAAGAACTTCCCCTCATATAACATGGGACAATCACGCAAAAATCGTGGAAGCTTTGGAAGATTCCGAGCTGCTCATCAACCTGGCGGGCAAATCCGTCAACTGTCGTTACCATGATAAGAACAAGGAAGAAATCCTGAAATCTCGGACAGAGACCACTCACATACTCGGCAATGCTGTTTTGGCTTGCAAAAACCCACCTTCGCTCTGGCTCAATTCCAGCACAGCCACCATCTATAGGCATGCGGAGGATCGTCCCATGACGGAAGCAACAGGGGAGATTGGAACAGGGTTTTCCGTTGATGTCGCCAAGCAATGGGAAGCAGCCTTCTTTTCCTTTGATTTGCCGCATACCAGACAAGTTGCCTTACGCATGGCAATCGTGCTGGGGGAAAACGGCGGTGTGATAGAGCCTTACAAGAATCTGGTTCGCTTTGGTCTTGGCGGTGTCCAAGGATCGGGCAATCAGCGTTTTAGCTGGATACATGTTGAAGATGTGTATCAAATTATTCTCTTTTTGAAAGAACGGGGAGATTTAAGCGGCGTATTTAATTGCTCTTCTCCACATCCCGTCACAAACCGTGAATTCATGCAGCATTTTCGCAACGTGATGAATCGAAGCTTCGGACTGCCTTCTCCCAAATGGATTCTGGAAATGGGAGCGATCATGATCGGAACAGAAACAGAGCTGGTCTTGAAAAGTCGCTGGGTCATTCCAGAAAGGCTTGAGCGTGAAGGGTACCCGTTTCGCTTTGCCCATATTGATAAGACGTTGCAGGATATCTTGAAATGACCGGTAAAGCCTCAACCAACTATGTTCTGCATGCAAAAAGCAAGCAATTTTACTGGGAAGGGGAGGGGCAACTCTCTATCAAGACATTCCGGAAAGGAAGGGCACATTACAAGACGAGCAGAGGCTTTTTTGCTGTGGAAGAAAATCGTTATTTGCTGCTGAACGAAGGGGATTACACCATTTCGATTGATGATTCCGAGGAAGTTGAATCGTTTTGTATTTTCTTCAAGCATGGTTTTGCAGAGGAGATTTTCCAATCGCTCAAGGAATCGACGGATAGGCTACTTAGCGATCCTTATAAAGACAAAGCTTCTATTGGTTTCTTTGAAAAAACCTATGCTACGAGCCATACACTCGCTTCCCAGTTAACAACTTTGAAAGATGGTCTCACTTTCCTTGATCGGGACTCCATCGGTTATGAAGAACAATTTCACCAGATTATGCGGACCCTATTGCTCGGACACATCGATGTAAGAAAAGAAATAGACGCTTTACACGCGCTTCGGCAATCGACGCGCGAAGAGCTCTATCGGAGAATCAGTACCGCCCACGATTATATACGAGCTTTTTATGATCAACCAATCAGGCTAGATGAGATCGCACAGATTGCTTGTCTATCTCCCAACCATTTGTTGCGAGCGTACGCCCAAGTGTATGGAAAAACGCCCCACCAGCATATTTCGGAATACCGGATACAACGAGCCAAGCAGCTGTTAGCCAAGCTGGACTTCAGTATGACAGACATTGCCTTTGAGCTTGGATTCAGTAACCCCGTTTCCTTTAGCAAAATGTTTAAACAGCATGTCGGCATTTCTCCTCTGTCATTCAGAAAAAAAGTGATTTTGGATAAGAAATAATCATTGGATTCGTTTATGCTGATAAGGAAACGCGAACAAATGGGGGATTTTATCATGAAAACAAACCTGATTCAAAAAGTAGGGCAAATCGGCATCCCTGTCAAAAACCTAGAAAAGGCCGTCCATTTTTACAAAGAGCAGCTCGGGCTCCCTCTTTTGTTTCAGACAGGCAATATGGCGTTCTTTGAATGTAATGGACTTCGCCTCATGCTGAGCCTGCCGGAAAAAGAGCAATTTGCACATGCCAGCTCCGTCCTTTACTTTCAAGTGGATGACATTCAAACCGCTTTTGAAGAATATAAAAAGAGGGACGTTACGTTTATCGACGAGCCACATCTCGTAGCCAAAATGGGGCAAACGGAAACGTGGATGACCTTCTTCAAAGACACAGAAGAGAATACACATGCCTTCGTGAGTGAAGTACAAGGAGAGACCGTTTAAGTTTGAACGGTCTCTTTTTTATTTTCCCAAAAATAATTCACTCCCCAACATACTGAAAAGCACTTATGCTAATATCCCCTCTGGTTCGTTTCGTGACCATTCTATTCAAGAATGCGAGCAGATTTTTCTGATCAGCGAAACTGACGTTGAATGCATTGCCGATATTGCCATATCCGTGTGAATCGAAAACGATATATGATTGATTAATCTTCACAACCGCAATCGTATAACTGCCGATGACAATGGCGTATCCAATTTTAGGAGCGTCGGAGTTTGAGAGGATATTTTCAAAGAAAGTAGCAAATTCCGTTGCCTTCAAAGTCCGATTTTCGAGAAAAGCGATTTCAATCTGATCTCTGATCTGTACGTGATGCGCTTCGTATGGATTCAAATAGCTTCCTTTGTGTAGTTTGCCTTCGCTGCCTCTGATTGTTTCTTTGTACAACTCTGCACCGCTATTCAGTACTTGATCGATTTCCTCAGTGGATAGCATCCGACCTTCCTTCAAGATGGCGGTAATCGCCATGAGTGAATGAGCGGAGCAAGCCGAGCTTTCCGCTACTCGTTTAAATTGGTTGCGAGTTCCTTCCACACGGACTGGTGGCTGAACTTCTAAGTCCATGGCTACTTCCTTTTCTTCCGGTACCTGTTCACTCTCGAATAAAAACTCATCTTCCAATTTAAGCTCCTGATCCATGGCCCCCGTAACGTGGACAAATGGCTTATCTGCGGCAACATAAGGGGACCCAGATTTTTTGAGCTGTTCCATTTGTTCGTTCACTTCTTTTAAGTCCCTCTCATACTGCTTCCAAAGTGCATGTTTTATTTTCCACTTTTGCTCGTAATCCGAAACTCTGGAGCGATAAATCTCGATATCACGCTTTATTTTATCACTCTTTACTTTGGTCTTTTCAGCTGCCTCGAGCTTATTCTTGTTATTTTTAATATGCTTGGCGTAAGCAGCGGTATTTTTGCGGGCCAATGGCATCGCTTCATCGAGGAACTTTTTACGCTGGATGATTTTGATTTGCTGCATGATTGGTGAATTCGCTGTACCATCGGGATTCCATCTCTTATCTCCGTCCGGATTAAGCACCCTCATGTCAGAAATCGAGTGTTCATTAAACCGCAATGCGACAGGATACTTCCCTTCCGGCCGAAATAATTTGCCGATCAGTTTCTTAAGAAAGTGAACCCGTTCCTCGTCTTTTTTCTTACGGAATTCTTCAAGAAGGTGATCACGGTAACCGCTTCTTTCAAAATACCGAAGCTCATGTATAAGCGAGAGCGCAATGCCTTCCCGAATCTCTGGTCCGTAAAACACGTAATCCATGAAATTGGTCTCTCTGTCCACATCCTCGTATCGCTCTGAACCTTTTGCCTTCAAGTTCGTCTTGGAGAATGTTGCTTTAGGTTTTTTCCCAGTCTGTGGAATATATCCGTACTTATAATTTTGCTTGTATTGGTTTGTATTGCCTTTACTCGGTATCTCAGCTTGCCGAATAAGCGCACCCTTGTGGTCATAGTAGCTAATCATTGTATTAGAGGACAGTGGTTTGAGCTGGTCGAACATCGATACCCATCCATCATACTCAATAAGCGACATATCACTGGAAATTTGCGTTCCGCCGTAACGTGTTTCAATTTTTTCGTCGCCAACGTCTACACGGAAAAAAACAAATCCGTGATTTCCGAGCTTTTTCACGTTCCCTGGCGTGCTGAATTCCGACTTCCAATTGGGATTTTTCTTTGAGTATTCGGCAAAAGAGTCCAAGCTGCCGTCATTTGCTATGGGATGAAAGTTGGGCGTGGCATGCTTAACAGTAAACGGTAACCCGTAGACGGCCAAGAATAGTTCCTTCTCGTCTGCAATTAAACAGCCCACGCCTCTATTGAAATACGTCTCCAGTTCTTCTGGATTCGTTTCAAAATGCATCTGTGCATTGTCGATGAGTTGCTCATGCAGCTTGTGGATATTGCGCTCCGAAAGTAGCTTGATCGGATTTGCTTTGTCCTTATCTTTCTTTTTGGGGTGTGTAAAGTACGGATCATTTGGATAGAGGTAATGCTTTACCCCGGCATATTTGTCGAGCTGTTCGGCTATATCGTCAGGATCATCACTTACTTTGCTCAAAGCGTCCTGCAATAAGAGCTCATACTCCTCCCATTTCTCCTTCGTGTCGATGTTAAACCCGCGTGAACGGGGATTAGGAATCCCAAGCTCTTGCTCCAAATACGGCTCGACAACCTTATGATCCATCCATGTAAAACTGCTATATGTCTCCACCACATCGTCATACGCTCGCAAGGCCTTCATTTTTATCAACGTTTTTCTACGGTATGCCGCCAACTCGTCTTTGAGCTTCGCCGATTTCCATTTGGCACCTTCTCTAATGTTGGCGTAGGCATGACGCTTTTTCCAAATTTTGATGATGCTTTGCCCTGCACTTGCCTTCTCACTCATTTCCTTGTCATCGGGTTCGTCAAGCGGCCGTGAAACATCGCCCTCCTCCATATCTTTCAGTTTTTCTTCTGCCTGCATTAACACGAGAGAAGCTTTTAGCAACATCGGATTGTAATCATCGATAATACCGTACATTCCTTGATAGTTCCGGTAGTTTTTCGCATCCTTCAGCTTGGAAGAGCCATTGAGAGTAGTCAAAATAAAGGTACGCAGCTCAGATGCGTTTTTCACATGCAATTGCAACTGCTCTTTATTCAGTCCGCCATTGATGAGTGTATGAACGTATTCATTTAACCGCAAAATCTCTTGAATAAACTCGTCGAAATGAATTTTCTCCTCGTCCTCCGCTCCGGACATCCCTACCGTTTGAAGCTTGCCCGTCGTAGTTTTGGCAGCTTCCTCATTCGAATCGTCGATGCTCCCTGTAGAAATTTGATTCTCTAAACCGATTTCGTCCTGTTGTTCATTCTGCTTTACCTTCTTTTTGGGCTGGCCTGACTTTTCTTCGATTTTCAAGGAATCAGAGTTTTTTGTATTAGCATGTTTCCTTTTTTCTCCCGAACCTTTTTCCTTGCCCTCACGCATGAGTTGTAGGACAGCCTTGTTGCCGTATACGCTTTGCAATTGTAAAATCGATCGTTGACTGGATCTAGACTGTTTGGACAATAAGGGCATGATTGACGAAGCATTGGTCTTACCTATCTCCTCATGTTGATTCGCATGGGGGTGTTGGTTGTTTATTGGAGTGGATTGCCGCGTGAACATGAACTTCCTCCTGACCACGAGTGAATTCTCACTTGCTGTCTACTCATGTTGCTCCTGTCTACAAATAATGGCTTCCTTGTCTTACCCTTTCACCGTAGCAATCGGCGCCACTTCGGCTACAATCTCAGCCATCCCATGATCCACATGCGACTGAATCACCGGAGTAATATCTTTATAGGCATAAGGCGCCTCTTTTTTCAGCTCTTCTTCCCATTTCTTCAAAATATCGCTCCGTCCGCGCAAGTCCGCCCGCTTCGGGTCAATCGGATTGATCACACGGAAATTGGCAAGAAACTCGCGAAAGCGGTCATCGTCCACTTTCACAGCATCGCCGCGAGAAAGTGCACGACCTGCGCCATGGCTTGCACTAAACAAGCTATCCCGATTGCCGAGCCCTGCCAAAATATAGCTGTGCGAGCCCATGGAACCGGGAATAAACACAGGTTCGCCCGTATACTGAAACGGCGTTCCCATCATTTGCTCGGCCGATTTCGCCGTACACGACCCTTTTCGATGCAAAAATCCACCCACCTGCTCGAGCTGCTCTTCCCATAAATAATTATGAGGCGCATCGTACAACAGCCTGTGTTCAAAATCGCCCAACACATCGGAAATCGATTTGTACATCATCAGCCCCAGCATCAAGCGATTGGCAAATGCAAAGTTCGCCGCATTGTGCAGGAGACTCCAAAACATTTTCCACTGCGGTTCGAAACGCTCAGAGAGTGGCAAGGGGTACATGCCGTTATCCGGATGCTTCAAGGAAGTCGAGTACATCTTTTTCAGCATCTCTTTGATCCATGCACCGCTGTGATAACCAATGGAAACGGAGCCGGTATGAATCATGAGGACGACTTGCCCTTCTTTCAGCCCCCACTGACTGGCGATAGAGCCCTGATGCACTTTTTTGACCACCTGAATCTCAAAAAAATGATTCCCACCGCCAAGCGAGCCGATTTGTGCATCCCGAGAAAGCTCGGCAGGACCGAGAAAATCATCGAGGCCAATCGTCGATTCCGCGATAAAAGACCCCATTTTATTAACATGGCTCAAATCGAGCTCCTGCTGCTTCTCGTTGTAATAACGCCAAATTCCCTCGCCATTCGCTTCCTTGTGGCTGTCTAGTATGCCGATCAGACCTTCCTTGAACATTTTCTCGCGCATCTGCCGCGTCATGGGAATATTGCGGCCCCCTTCGAAAAAAACATGGCGCACATTCCGTTCAATGGCATCCAGATGTGTGCGAATCTGTTCCTCGCACAAATCCGTAACATACAGACGCATCCCGCAGTTAATATCGTTGCCAATCGCTTGCGGCAGCACAAACCCACGCGTAAACAGCGTCGTGCCTACAGGAATGCCGCTTCCTTTATGAAAATCGGGCGTAATGGCTACTTCCAAAACCCCAGCATCGGGATCGTCAAAATAATCGGGCGAATGCTTTTGCAACGTTGCAATTGTTTCATTCACCTCTAAGAGCCGATGCAGCTCCTCTACCGCATTGTTTTCTACTTTTACTTCCGGATTGATGAAATACTTAATCGGAGTGTTGCTCAATAGAAGACCACCTTTATTTATTTTTCAGGAACGTACGTTCTATATTTTCCAATAGAAAAAGCCGCTTTCCTGCTCATTTCTTCATTCCTGGATGAAAAAATGCGGCATGGAATCGCAGCCTTTACGCTTAAAGCTATTGTGTTATCACATGGGCGTTATCCGCAATCTATGAGAAACGGAATTGGCTCACCCTTAAACAACGCGATTGCGTAAAAGGCATACCTATGGAGTTGGATCTTTGCTTGGTTACGTATGCGAACATGTTTGAATCCTCCTCCTTTCGTTTCTTGATCACGATCTTATCATTGGATAAATTTTACTGTCAAGCCCCCGAATTATCGAGGGCCCGTGTGATCTTTCCCTTTTACATCGAATCTAATTCGCCTTCCATAAACTTGATCAGGTACACATCAGCCTGCGCGATAAATTCTGTAAAGCTGCACAAATCCGCATACTCCTGATGCTCCTCATCATAGCAGCCGATGACACCCTTTTTCTTCGGATTCCACACAAGATGCAGATGGGAGTAGTTGTCGATTTCGGCAGACAAACGCAGCAGCTTTTGCCGACCGATTTTCATCTCAATCGTATCGGTCAATGTGAAAAAGTCGATATACGCGATGTCATACTCATTTTCCGCCAGCTCAAGACGCAGCTCTTCTCCGGTAAGGAAGCCAATCAGTTCTTCGGTCAGTTTATATTTTTGCAGCTCGTACTTTCTGTTCTCCACATCATGTAGCTCGGCAGGCTCCAGCGATTTCAAATACGCAGCCAACACCGTATCTTTATTGCTGACCGCGATGGTATAAGGCCGCTCGCCACCCTTTTCCGCTATCATAACGTCCGCACCGCGTTCAACCAAATACTTGACCATGGCGACATTCCCCAAGCGCGTGGCAACTGTTAATGGGGTCGCTTGATACGGATACACCATATTCGGTTTGTTGTAATTGATGTCCACCCCATGATCGAGCAAGTAGGCCGTGGTCGTAAGGTCATGATCCGACACGGCTTCACGCAATACATCGCCGCCATGCAGTCTTATATCCAGTCCCAGCTCTTGAATGAGCGGGATGTTCTTTTTGTTGCCGTAGTAAGCCTCCGAATAAGCGCCTGAGCGCACCTGATTGAGCATGTCCAGCTTGGCGCCTTGCGCTACAACATAGCGAACGATCTCTTCCTTGCCATAACGTACGGCCTTCAAAAAAGCCGGTTTATTTTTGACATTCAGATTAACGCCATGCTCTACCAGCAGCTTAACAACTTCTAGTTTCTCCGATACAAGTGCCAGATCCAACGGACTTATCGTCGTATATTCGCTAAGCACGATGCCCTTTTCTATATCCCAGCCTGCCGCAATCGCATCTTGCAAAGCCGTGACATTTCCTTGATAAATATGCATCGCGATTTCCGGCAGCTCTTCGAACCTCCCGATATCTTTCAACTTGATCATCGATTACCCTCTCCTGTCCTATGCCTTATGAAAAATATAAAAAATTAATTGGCAAAAAACAACAAATTATTACATTATCCCTCTTGATTCGTTTGAAAATACATGCAATTTTGTCTAATTTTGACGAATTTGCTCGATAAAAAGTTTTTTCCCAATAAAAGGAGTAGTCTTACGGGAAGAGAAATACTTATGCAAATCGTCTTATACATAATTTTTTAAGGAGAGTGGACCGATGAAGAAGATGCGTACTCTCGCTTCTCTTACGCTTGCAGCATCACTCATGCTGAGTGGCCTTCCTTACAATGCACTGGCAGCGGCGGAGTTTAGCGAACAGGATTGGGAGAAAGTAAACGAATATACCAACGCGGAAGTAGAGCTTGGCTCCGAAATCTCGAAAATATCCCCCCTGCTGAACACCAGTTCCAGTAAAAACGTCAGTGTCATTATTGAGCTGAACAGCGAGCCTTCGATCACAGCTAAACACGAGGAAGGTTCAGAATCTTCCGTTAGATCGTTGCGAGCAAAAGTAGAGGAGGAGCAAGAATCTTTCCTCGATGAGGCAAAAGACAACAAGGTCAAACTGAAGGTAAAGCGCAAGTTTGAGCATGTATTCAACGGTATGGAAGTAACAGTGTCAGCCGACGAATTAGAAGAGCTGGCTGGATTGCCACAGGTGAAACGCATTTATCAAAATACGTATTATGAGCTTCCCGAAATTGATGCCGTCAGCGAGAAAGCATCGTCCACTAAATGGGATCAGGCCCCGCTCCAACAAATCGGCGTTCTCGATATGTGGAAGGAAGGTCTGACAGGGAAAGGATTGAAGGTCGGCGTCATCGATACGGGTGTCGATTACAAGCACCCTGATCTCAAGGATGCTTATAAAGGCGGATATGACTCCTTCGACAATGACAAAGACCCTTATGAACAAGCGCCAATCCCTGTGGAAGAGGACCGCGATGGAAAAGGATATGAAGGCTCCAGCCATGGAACCCACGTCTCCGGAACCATCGTAGGACGCGCCAAAAACAGGACCTCAGATGTACAGGTAAAAGGGGTTGCCTACGGTGCAGACCTCTACGTCTACCGCGTATTGGGCCGAGGCGGCGGTAGCTCCGCTCAGGTCATCGACGGTATCGAAAAAGCGGTGAAAGACGGCATGGATGTCATTAACCTGTCGCTTGGCTCCGCTATGGAGAAGGACTCTGACTCCCCAGATGCCATCGCTGTGAATAACGCGGTGCTGTCTGGTGTGATCACTGTCGTATCGGGTGGGAATTCAGCCGACGATGAACGCGGCAGACATTTCTACACGGCGGGATCACCTTCTGGAGCGAGGCTACCGATCACAGTTGCAGCGGTAGACTCCCCTACCGTGCAATATGACGGCTCAGCAACCTCGTCCTTCGGAGCCAATTACGAATTCCCTGTGATGGCATGGCAGGTCAGAAAGGATAACTTCTCCTCCATTATCGGAACCAAAGCGCTGCCAGTCGTCTATGCCAACCTTGGCTCTCGCAGCGATTTTGAAAAGGCAAATGTAAAAGGCAAAGTCGCTCTCGTTTCCCGTGGTTCTCTCGGTTTCACGGAAAAAATCGATAACGCCCGAAAAGCTGGTGCTGTCGCTATCGTGGTCTTTAACGGTAACGACGTCGACGGGGATGGCCAAGCTGACCTGGATATCCGTGATCGCGAAGGATATGTCAACACGATCCTGGGTGACCAGATCGAAGCGATCCCTACCTTTGACATGAAGGGTCTGGAAGGCCGAACACTGGCAAAAGAGCTGTTGGCTGACCCTGCAAAAGCGAAAACACTGACGTTCACGTTCTCAGGAAACTACCCAAGCACAAATGATCCGGGCGACCGCATCGCCGGATTTAGCTCACGTGGTCCAATCATGGGCGACGATTACAGCATCAAGCCGAATCTGGCTGCGCCAGGTGTAGCCGTTCTGTCCAGCTATCCATCTTGGAGCAAGCTCATCCCTGACGCCAAGTACGACAAGGCATACGCCCGTCTAAACGGTACAAGCATGGCAGCTCCACACGTTTCCGGTCTTGCCCTGCTGTTGAAACAGGCACATCCGGACTGGACACCTGCCGATATCAAGGCAGCGCTCGCGAACACTTCAAAACCGTTGTATAGCCCAGACGGCTTACTGTACGATGTCTACTCCCAAGGTGCTGGCCGCGTAAACGGCCATGCCGCGTCGAAAACACCTGCTGTTCTGACAACAGTAGAGCAGCTCACCATTTTGGGCGAAGATTTTGAACCGAAGACCATTCCGTATTATGCGGATAACGTTTCCTTTGGCTTGCTGAAGGCTGGCAGCAATACCGTCACGAAAACGCTCCAGCTGAAAAACCTGTCCAAGAAAGAAGTTTCTTACGAAGCAAAAGTGATCATGCATCCGTCCGTCACGACAGATCCGTACAAACCAGGCTCCAAAACGCCAGATGTCGATGATATCGATGTGGAAATCTCCGATGATTCCATCGCCGCTAAAAAAGGCGATGCGACCACATTTGAGCTCAACCTGTCCGTTGACTCCGATGCAAAAGACGGCGTGTATGAAGGGGAAGTCCTGCTGACAGCGAAAGGCAACCCTGACCTGCGCCTGCCGTTTGCTGTACACGTGGGAGACAAGCGTGAGGATACCAACTTCGGTTTCGACAACCTGAAGCTGTCCGATACGACAATCACGCCTGATGGCGATGGCAATGAGGATTCGTTCACACTCGAAGCCGAGCTGCAAGCCAAAGACGTGAACCAGATCTCTGTTGAAGTATGGAACATGGACGATAAATACGTCGGTACGCTCGCATCCGTGTTCAACAATTACGCGCTGATTGCACCAGGCCCTATCACCTTCTCTAATCTCGATGGTACTTACTACGATGGTAGCCAAGTAGCGAAGAAACTCGATCCAGGCAAATACAAGCTGAAGCTCGTCGGTCGAAGCGTTGACCAAAGCAAGCCGAAGGGTGAGCAGATTGTAAAAGAGTACGAAGCTTGGAAATCCTTCATGATTAAGGTGTCTAATAAAAACGCAGTCTTGTCCAAGGTAGTTGAAGAAGCCGAGGAGCAATTCGAGTTTGAGGTTGCGAACACCACAGAACTGGATCAACCAGTGCTTTCCCTGCCGGAAGAGAGCGATGAAGTGACTTATCAGGTGACAAAGAGCACTGATGAGGCGTTTATCGACGATGAGGGGATTTTGAAGGAGCTTCCTGCCGAAGGTGAAGAGACAGTTACGCTGTATGTGACGATTACTTCTAAGGAAGATGAGTCGGTTACGCGGACTGTGAAGGTGGAAGTGACGTTGGAAGCGGTAGTAGAGTAGCGAGATTGAATACTTGAAAAAGAATAAAGGCTCCGTCAGGATGTTGTGACGGAGCCTTTAATATACTAATACAAAATCCTAGCTGATCATATTTACCGTTAATTATTGTACGGATTACCAGATGATAGACTGCTCAAGAAGCATATGAAAGGTTGATTGATTGGATTATTTGAAATAACAAAAATTAAATAAAGTCAAAGATATTCATTTGCTCAGTTTCATTCTTCTTTTTGTTATCAGGATTTTTTTTACTTGAAAATATTTTATCTCCATTTAACCTATCATCCATCTCAGAAAGTAATGCTTCCCATGGCCATTTCACTGATAAATGTCTACGGTAAAAAAGAAGCTGTCTATCAACTGCAGTTATTTCATCATTTGAATCGTTAAATGCAATTACGAGCCCTCTTCCATCTTCATCTACTTGAAGCTCCTCAAGTTTATTTAAAACTACTCTGAGATTATTTTTTTGAATTCTGGGTTCTCTGTTATGTGCAATTTGATAGATTTCATTCAAATCTAATCCATTAATCAATTTTTCGTCATAAGCATCCACAATTATTGCCATAGCATGAGCATATATGCCCGTAGAATCTTTCCTTTTTCTGATTCCAGCTGATACTCTTCTAGCAAATTGTTGGTATGTTGCATTAAGATCGTCCGCATATTTACTAGCAGCAGACATAAAAAAATCATAATCTTGTATCTCAATACATTCAGTATATCCTTCAAAAACCCTAGCTTTGTCCAATGTTAACAATAGTAACTTCTGTAATATACCTACGTTACCGAAACAATTGTCTATAATATTAGTTTCTATCTTATTTGTAAATTTAATATTTAATGCTTTACTTCCTTTTACAATTACTGCTTTTAAATCTTCAGTAGACCAATAAATAGAGAGTTCTACAATTCTACCCGTTAGGTCAGGATTCAAATACGTTAATAAATTATTCTGGGACCAAACTCCGATAATAATTACAAAACAACCATAATCCCATAGCGCCTTTAGATCATAGGAAAATTTCTTTCTTTCTTCTGTTGATAAGTAATGAAAGTCTTCTATTACCAATCTTCGTTCTGAGAAGATAATTATCTCGGCTATAAATTTTAAATCATTAATATCTTGACCAACAGGTTTTTCTTTTATTGAATCGCTTTTATCTGACCCAAATGAAGCTTTTAAGCCTAATTTAGATAATATTCCAGCACCAAAACTGGTTTGTGCCTCAATTTGTCCTCTTAAATTAGATCCTTTAGACTGCTCGATTGTTAATTTTATTCCCAATTGAGCTAGAGCATCTGTATAAATATCAATAATTGACTTTCCATATCTACATTGTATTACTATAGAATTCGGAATATTCTTTTGTCTAAACCATGATTTCCCACATTTCGATTCGCCTCGTAACGCAATATGCGTAGGCCTACCTAAGTATCTTTGAACTTCAATGTCTAAGTTTCCTCTATCTATATAAGAATCATTAAGAATTGTATTTGAAAGACCAAATACATCTTGAGTTTTTTTAGGTGTCAACATTTATTCTCCTAATTTCAATTATTTGAATAGTAGTATTATAACATCATAATGGAAAAAATTTGAACTACAGTCATTAACTTTTCATAAATAGAATATACTACTATCATGAATTGCTATTGAAAATTAAGACGAATAAGATTGAAACCATTCTTACAAAGCTAATTAAAATACTGGTCCAAATGAATCTTAAAATTTGCAAAAAGTTAATACTAACATTAATGTATTGTGCAGAAAATTTTGTAACCTACCTCCCAAAAACCTTTCCCTTACTAATGTAAGACTCATCCTGTCCTCTCTAACTGAGAAATCAAAAAAAGAACCTTCAATCCAAAAGCGGATCAAAGGTTCCATGCTTTATTTAACTATCATTGCTTTTTCAATCTCTTCCTCATAGAATCATTTATCCACTGATGAAAAAGATTGCCATTAACTAATTAACTATAAGCCAGTTCCTTCTCGCTTAGACCAAGCACCTCGTCTGTCGAACGTTGAAGCTCTTGGAGAAGCTCTTCGTTTTGCAAGAGTGACACGCCATAAGAAGGAATCATTTCTTTGATTTTCGGTTCCCACTCTGCCATACGTTGTGGGAAGCATTTTTCTAATACCTCAAGCATAACCTGAACAGCTGTAGAAGCACCCGGAGATGCGCCGAGCAATGCAGCTACGGAGCCATCAGCGGCACTAACCACTTCTGTACCAAATTGAAGGGTACCTTTTCCTGCTGGTGTATCCTTGATAACTTGCACGCGTTGACCCGCTACCACGATACCCCAATCCTCGCTTTTCGCGTTCGGAATGAACTCCCGTAGTTCTTCCATCCGCTTTTCATGCGATAACATAACTTGCTCGATCAGGTATTTGGTCAATGCCATTTCTTTTACGCCTGCCGCCAACATCGTAATGACGTTGTTCGGTTTTACGGAAGTGATCAAATCCATGTTGGAACCTGTTTTTAAGAACTTTGGCGAGAATCCCGCAAAAGGACCAAACAGCAAGGATTTTTTGTTGTCGATGTATCTGGTATCCAGATGCGGTACCGACATTGGAGGAGCGCCGACCTTTGCTTTACCGTACACTTTTGCATGGTGCTGGTCTGCCACTTCCTGGTTTTTACAAACCATGAACAATCCGCTTACCGGGAAACCGCCGATATGTTTGGACTCTGGAATACCGGTTTTTTGGAGCAGATGCAAGCTTCCGCCGCCACCGCCGATAAAGACGAATTTGGCAATATGGTCTTCGATGTTACCGGTAGCCATATTGTACACTTTCAATTTCCACATGCCGTCGCTCGTACGTTTGATATCCTCAACAGCATGGTTGTAGTTAATCGCGACGTCTTTCGTCTTCAGGTAATCAAACAACATACGTGTCAAAGCACCAAAATTGACATCCGTACCAGAGTCGATTTTGGTTGCAGCTATTGGTTCATTCGATGCGCGGCCTTCCATGATAAGCGGAATCCATTCCTTCAGTTTTTCAGGATCATCGGAGTATTCCATCCCTTGAAACAGAGGATTGTTTGCCAGCGCTTCAAAACGTTTTTTCAAAAAGCTTACATTCTTTTCGCCTTGCACCATACTCATATGAGGTATTGGCATGATAAAGTCTTGCGGATTTTGGATGAGATTGTTTTTTACAAGGTAAGCCCAGAATTGTCTGGACAGCTGAAAATGTTCATTGATTTTAATGGCTTTGCTAATATCTATAGACCCGTCAGCTTTCTCGGATGTATAGTTCAGCTCACAGAGTGCCGCGTGGCCAGTACCCGCATTATTCCATTCGTTAGAGCTTTCTTCGCCTGCTTTTGCGAGTTTCTCAAAAACTTTGATTTCCAACTCCGGTGCCAATTCTTTCAGTAATGCTCCCAGAGTTGCGCTCATGACACCTGCACCAATCAAAATAACGTCTGTTTTTTGCTGTATGGAGCTCATATTACCCTTCCTTATCTACTGTTTTTGTAAAAAAGAAGTAGTAGCTCCTTGCCCCGTTGCAAGACGCTACGAAAACATCTTACCTTTCACAACTATAACTATATCATAGAAATTATTTATTGATTCAATTATCTATTATAATTAGAGGATTAATAACTATTTAATGTTGGTAAAAAAGGGAGGATTCCGCAAACAGTGCCTGATGAACACGTAAAAACCATTGTCTTATCTCAGTTTCTTGCAGAGGTGAAGGATTTGGTTTGTTATTACCAGTGAGGCGCTTACCATATAAATTCCGCTGTACTTGTGGTAAAACTTGGTAAAATCTCATATCTAAGGAGAGATGGAGATGAACACTTTGACCCACCTGACAACCAACATTCCGTGGCAGCGTTTGACGACAGCCTATGGAAGAGGGACGGACATTCCGCGGCTTATAGATACCAGGCAATATGAGGAATTGGCCAATCTAATCGAGCACCAAAGTACCTTGTGGCAGACGACGCCGTGGGTACTGCGGATACTCTTGCAAGAGCTTGCCAAACAGAAACCAGAGCAGGTCTCTTCGGAGGAAATTCAGTTATACTCGGCTGTAGCTTCTGCTATAAACGTGGACGAAATGGATTCACAAAATCCGGTTGAGACCATGAATGAGCTATTGGACGAAAAGTATTTATGGCCAGAGGACGAGGAAGACGATGAATTATGGTGGGAAGAAGAGGAGCCGCGGGGCTATGAGCAGCAAGCATTTTTCAGCTATTTTTCTTTTAGTTATTGGCTACTAAAGGATTCCATTCCCGTTTTCACCGCGATTATGGAAGGGAATGATAAGCTCGCTCCTTCTATTCAAGAGCTACTGCTTATGCTTCAGTCAGAAGGGGATAGTGCTGACGAATAGGTGTCGGAGTCTCTTTGATAGTACCCCCCCCCCGTCACTTTACGATGGGGTGGGTATTCCCAGCTGCTGCGCGTAATATCGATGTGCAGTTTCTGCAATGCGATCCTGGTCTTCCCAGAAGCTCTGATCGAGCTTATCCAGCCGTTCTGCCTCTTCCTCGGTAAGAAACTGTGGAATGTCCCAAAGTTGGTTGAGGCGGTTGTCTTCTGATAAATGCTCGATGCAGGCATATCCGGACTGGACGATTTCGATTGCATGGACTGCCCCGATGGCTTGTAAGGCCCGTACCGCGTAGATATATGCCTCTTCTCCCCAGTTGCAAAAAAACTGCAAGAACCCGCCGTTATACACATCAGCTTCCAACAACCATAAGGCGGCAATCTCTTGTTCCTGTGAGGTCAGTGTGTTCCAGCCCGAAGCATTCTTTTTCTGCACAAAGGCTGCGGCAAAATCGAACCATACGTCATGGATATCTATCTTACTCAACTTGTACGCCCCCTTAATGTTTAACCCATCTAGATCAGCTGTGCACAAACGATACGAAATAAATTAATCTTATATGAATACATAATCATTTGGTAGATGGCGGTAGCTTTGCATGGCTGGCATCTAAGAAAAAGAATCATTTAGGAGGTTTCAATGGATCAGGCACTTCTCGAACAATTGGATCGCTGGCATGAAGAAGACGAACAGCAGCGAATTGTGGACTTGCTGCAAACCGTTCCTGAGGAGGAACGAGACTATGAGGCGGTCAGCCGACTGGGCAGAGCTTATAACAACTTGGGGCTTTATGATGAAGCACTTAACCAATTGAAGAAAATTGCTAAAGCAGGTCAACAAGATCCGGTCTGGCACTTTCGGGTAGGTTTTGCCCTCTATCATTTGAAAAGATATGAAGAAGCGGCACAGGCATTCCGTACCTCTGACAAGTTAGAACCGGGCAATCAGAATACCGAATCATGGTTAAGGTGGAGCCTGCAAAAAGCGGAGAAGCAGCAAAGACATGAGCTTCGGATGGCAGCCAAAAAGGCAGCGGCTGTTGAGTCTCGTGATTCAGGAGCGGAGGAAGTTCCTTTTTCTAACATGTCGCTTGATGACTTTTGGGACGACAGCGAGTACGCGAGAAAGTCCTATCTATCCGAGCCACCCACAGATGAACTGATCGCATCGATCGAGGAAGAGCTCGGATACAAGCTCCCTGCCTCCTATCTCGCACTAATGAAGCATCAGAATGGCGGCATTCCGAAGAACACGTGCTTTCCAACAGAGGACCCGACTTCTTGGGCGGAGGATCATATTGCCATTACGGGCATTCTAGGCATTGGCCGAGAGAAAAGCTATTCGCTCTGTGGGGATCTCGGCAGTCGATTTATGATTGAAGACTGGGGATATCCCGACATCGGGGTCGTCATCTGCGATTGTCCTTCAGCAGGTCATGACGTTGTCATGCTGGATTATCGGGCATGCGGGAGAGATGGTGAACCCGAAGTCATTCACGTCGATCAGGAAAGCGATTATGAAATTACTTTCCTGGCTGAAAATTTCGAGGCGTTTATCAGGGGCTTGGTGAGCGAAGAAGAATACGATACCTCCGAGGAGGACAAGGAAGCGGATCTATACAAAGTAGCCCACGGGAAATTCTCTTCCTTGCTGGAGGAGCTGTGCACGCCAGTATCGGAAGTGGAACAAATCGATCAGAAAATACGCAGCATTTGTACACGGATTGTAGAGGAAAAAGGCTTCTTTTCTTTTCATGCGGATGAACTCTCGTATCTGATGTACGATGTGCAGTTTTGGTTATACACGAAGTCATATCCCGATACCAGTCGCGAACAGTATTTGGCTGTCTATGAGAAAATGATTGCCTTTGGCGGAGAATTCGGTCAAGGCGGCTATGCTCCGGGCTGGATTAGCGAATGGCTGGACCGTCGCAAGAAAGAAGGGCGGATCATACAGGAAAATGGACACATCCGGTTTACAGATCAGTTCGCTGCGGAAGTGATTCAACAGCTACGAGAAGCCTAAAATACATGCAAGCAACAAAGAGCCCACGTCGTCGCGGGCTCTTCTTTTATTTCAATCAATTAAGGGCGCATCCCTGAATGCTATGTCGTACTACTCATGAAAATCGAGTCCTGATCTTACTTCTTTCACATACCCTGCCCGAATTGCGAAATCTCCGAAGTGCTCGCCTTCCTTACGTTCCTTCGCATACCGATTTAAGATCGGCCGCAGCTCATTCAGTATTTCTGCTTCCCCGATGTTTTCACGATACAGCTTGTTCAATCGATTGCCGGAGAAACCGCCGCCCAAATACATGTTGTATTTACCGACAGCCTTCCCAATAAAAGAGATTTCTGCGAGTGCGGGTCTTGCGCATCCATTTGGGCATCCTGTCATGCGAATGACAATCTCCTCATCGCGCAAACCCGCCTCATCCAAGATCAGCTCGATCTCATCCAGCAGTGTAGGCAAATAACGCTCTGCCTCAGCCATCGCGAGTCCGCAAGTCGGCAACGAAACACAAGCCATGGAGTTTTTCCGCAGCGCAGAATAGGAAGTTCCATCGGTGAGCCCGTATGCTTGAATGATCTGTTCAATTTCCGGCTTCTTTTCGCTGGTGACATTCCCAATGAGGAGATTCTGATTCGGCGTCAGGCGGAAATCCCCTGTATGCACCTTGGCAATCTCCCGTAGGCCTGACTTCAGGAGGTAGTTGTCCTCGTCTTTTACACGGCCATTCTGAATGAAAAGGGTAAAATGCCAGTTATCGTCACTCCCTTTCACCCAGCCGTAGCGATCGCCATTATGCTCGAAGTGATAGAGACGTGCCTTCTCCAGCTCCCAGCCCAGTCGTTGCTCCAGTTCATGGATAAACCATTCGATACCGCGGTCGTCGATTGTATATTTGAACCGAGCGTGCTTCCTCACCGCGCGATCTCCGTAGTCTCTCTGAATCATGACCGTTTTCTCGGCGACTTCCAATACTTGCTCCGGTGTGACGAAGCCGATCACCCGCGCCACCTGCGGATACGTTGTGGGATCGCCGTGGGTCATTCCCATTCCGCCTCCGACCGCAACGTTGAAGCCCAGCAGTCGCCCTTCCTCATGAATGGTGATAAAGCCCAAATCCTGAGAAAACACGTCAACATCGTTGGCAGGCGGTACGGCGATGCCGATCTTAAACTTACGAGGCAAATAGACAGGCCCATAGATCGGTTCTTGCTCTACCCCATCCCGACTGTCGACAACCTTTTCTTCATCCAGCCAGATTTCATGATAGGCGCGGGTCCGGGGGTCGAGATGATTGCTTATTTTTTTGGCCCATTCGTAAACCTCTTGATGAACTTCCGACTCGTACGGATTCGGATTGCACATGACGTTGCGGTTGACGTCCCCACAGGCAGCCAGTGTACTTAACAAGGCTTCGTTAACTTCTTGAATCACCTGCTTCATATTCCACTTAATCACGCCATGCAGTTGAAAAGACTGACGAGTCGTCAGGCGAATCGTTCCATTCGCAAACTGCTGGGCGATATCGTCCATCATGAGCCATTGCTCTGGTGTGACAACGCCACCAGCGGCACGCACACGCACCATAAATTGATAGGCCGGTTCTAGCTTCTGTTTGCTCCGTTCGTTGCGAAGATCCCGGTCATCCTGCATGTAGCTGCCATGAAATTTCATCAGGCGGTTATCATCCTCAGGGATGGACCCAGAAATCCTGTCTTCCAGCGTTTCCGCCAGACTTCCCCGCAAGTAATCGCTTTTGCGTTTAATGTCCTCTACATCGCTGTGAGGAGCACTGTTTGGCGAAAGCAAATGATTTTCTGACATGGTTTCATCTCCCCTCTCATTCTTTCTCAAAAATCAGTAGACATCTCGCTGATAGCGTTTTTCCTGCTGCATCCGTTTCAAATACGCAACGGCTTCCTCTGAATCGAGTCCGCCCTCTTGTTGGAGAATGGTGACCAAGGCTGCTTGAACATCATGCGCCATCTTCTTCTCATCTCCGCATACGTATACATGCGCCCCAGCCTGTAGCCATTGGTAAAGCTCCTTGCTCTTCTCAAGTATCCTGTGCTGAACATACACCTTTTCACTTGTATCTCGAGAGAACGCGACGTCCATATGCGTCAGTACGCCCTGTTTGAGCCAACGCTGCCATTCGAGCTGATAGAGAAAATCCGTGGAGAAATGCTGGTCGCCAAAGAAAAGCCATGTCTTGCCCGTCGCCCCAAGCTCCTCCCGTTCACCCAGGAAAGCGCGGAATGGAGCGACACCCGTGCCAGGACCAATCATGATCAACGGGATGTCCGGGTTAACTGGGAGCTTAAAGTTGGGGTTATGCTGCACAAATACTGGCAGCGTATCACCCGTCTCCAAACGATCCGCGATATAGCTCGAACAAACGCCGTACCGCTCACGCCCATGAGTTTGATAGTGAACATTGCGAATTGTCAGATGAACTTCGTCCGGGTAGGACTTTAAGCTGCTTGAGATCGAATAGAGACGCGGCGGCAGCTTTCTAAGGATGGCGACAAATTCTTTGGAAGGCACGCCCTTAAAATCGTATTCCTCCACCAGGTCTAGCAAATCTCGATTTCGAACATAATCGCGAAGCTTTTGCTCCTGTCCTTCCGCAAGCAGTTCCTGCAACCCGTTTCCTGATGATAGCTTTACTGCTTGTTCCAAGAGAGGCTTGGTGAGAACTGTGATTTCAAAATGGCTGGACAAAGCTTCTTCCAACGTGCGCTCTTCCCCGTTTTTATGAATAGGAACGAGCTCTTCTGGCTTCCATCCCATCGTGTCAATCAGCTCACGGACAAGGCCAGGATGATTTTTAGGATAGATCCCCAAACAATCGCCCGGTTCATACTCGAGATTGGAACCCTCAAGGGAGATTTCCAGATGGCGCGTTTCCTTATCTGATCCCCGTCCGTTCAGATTCACGTTTTCCAAGACCACAGCCTGAAACGGATTCGACCGGGAATATTCGGTCTGTGACCCTGTTCCGATCACTGCACCGCCCACGATTGCGCTTGCAGCAGCAACCTGAGTTGCCGACGTTTCACTGAGAGAAGCCAGGACCTGATTCATCCATTCAGAGACTTGCTCGTCGTAATCCACATCGCAATCAACCCGGGGAGTAAGACGCTTGCCGCCTAGCTCTTCCAAACGCTTATCGAACTCTTTACCAGTTTGGCAGAATAATTCATAAGAGGTGTCTCCCAATGCCAGCACGGAAAAACGCAGGCCCACCAATTGCGGCGCTCTTTTGCTGTGCAGGAATTCATGGAAGGAGATGGCGTTGTCCGGTGGTTCACCATCCCCGTGTGTGCTTACCACAACAAGCAGATTTTCAACCTTTTTCAACGCATTCGTCTTGAAGTCGCTCATGGAGGAAAGAGTTACGTGGAAGCCGTGCTCCTGAAGCTTTCCAGTCAGCACCTTGGCCAACTTTTGGCTGTTCCCGGACTGAGATCCGAAAAGCACTGTCACCTCTTTGGAAATGACTGGACCATTCGCAACTGAAGCGGCTTGAAACCCAGCGACCATCGGTGCATCCACTTTGTGAAGAGCTGCAAGATACCCACTCAGCCAAACCTTTTGCACCTCCGAAAACGTGGGCAGCAACCGATTTAGGAGCTCTACTTGTTCCTGACTGAAAGGACTGTCTGTCACCTTAAGTACCAACGATATACACCTCACACGAGAAAAAATTAATTCCGAGTAATCTTATATGATTATTTACTTTAAGCTACCACAGCGAGTAGAACCCGAGCAATTGGAATTCGTTATTGTCATCATAAGTTTTTCTAATCATTGGAAAACAACAAAGAGCCCCGGTCCTAAGATAAGGAACCGGGGTGTTTTTCACTCATATTCTTGCTATTCATCTTGCTCCGTACATGAAAAGTTACCTTTGTCCCTGTACCTAACGTACTTTCGATAAGCAATCCTGTTCCGAAGTGTCGTTTTAATCGCTGATCCGTATTGATCAATCCGACTCCTGAACTGCTATCTGCTTTTCTTTCTAAAAGTCGTTGTACTTGATCTTCCTCCATTCCGATCCCATCGTCTTCAACGGTTATTTCTGCATGCGTTTCCTGGACAGAAATCCGAATCTTAATTTCCCCCCCACGAATGCGGTTCATCACACCATGTTTGATCGCATTTTCAACGAGAGGCTGGATCGTAAGAAAGGGAATTTTTACATCCTCACAGTCATCTATCTCCCAAACAACCTGCAGCCTTTCTTCAAACCGAACCTTTTCAATATATAGGTAAGAGCGCACCAGACTTAGCTCCGTTTCGATCGGAACAAGCCCGTCCATATCTTCAAATTTGAATTTATTCCTCAAAAAATTACTGAACTCATACAGCAAATCACGCATCTTATCCAAATTAATGTCACTTAAAGCCGTTACAGCGCTCAACGCATTAAATAAAAAATGAGGCTGGATTTGCGCTTGCAGCCACGCAGCTTCTAATCGCAGTTGTTCCCGAACGGATTGTTTAATCGTAGTTAACGCCTCAATCCGCGATTTTATTTCCATTCCTTCTACTGGTTTGGTCACGTAATCGTTGGCTCCCGCTAAAAAACCACTTTGAATATCTTTTGGTTGGCTTCTTGCAGTAAGGAGCAAAACAGGGAGCTCCGTGAGTGTAAACCGCTCGCGAATCATTCGTGTCAGCTCATAACCGGACATCTGCGGCATCATAATATCGGAAATAACGAGATCCCATTCCTCTGTATCCAGTATAGCCAGCGCTTCTTTCCCGCTCGTCACCATTGTTACATCATATTCGTCTGGAGGTAGTATGGCTTCCAGCACCTGAAGGTTAACAGGGTCATCATCCACAATTAATAGGCGCGGACGATCGCGATTTACTTCTAATAGAGTTGTTGGTTTCGTAGCCGAAGGGATAGGTTGTACGACTTCCGGTTCGAATGAGTGAGAAACAGCCACCTCTTCCTCCGCTTCCCCATGTGCCAGCTTTAACGAAAATGTAAATGTTGAGCCTTCCCCTAAGACTGAGGACACATCTAACGTACCTCCATGGAGCTCAACCAGCTGCTTGCTTATACTCAGACCTAACCCAAATCCACCTTCAATCATGGTCTCGCTCGAGCTGGCTTGCTCGTACGGACGGAACAGGCGCTTTTGCATGTCCTCATCCATTCCAATCCCTGTATCATGAATCACAATAAATGCTCTTCCGTCCTTGGTAAAAGCTTGAATGGAAATGATCCCTTCATTCGTATATTTCACAGCATTGTGAAGTAAATTGAAAACGATTTGAATCACCCGGTTCTCATCTGCGTGTACGGGAGGAAAATCTTCAGGGATTTGATTTACGATTTTTACAGACTTTACTTCTGCGTTAAATTGCATCATATCAAGTACCCCGGTCACGATGGGCTGAATCCATATGGCTTTTTTCTGTAGGCGCGGGTTGCCTTCCTGTAAACTCATCACATCAATCAAATCATTTAATATCAATGTCAGCCGTCGTCCTACAGATAAAACCGTTTCAAGCTCTTTGATGCTCCTTTCCTGCAACAAATGTCGTTCCCTATTTAAAACGGATTGGGACATGTTCAAAATGCTATGTAGCGGATTTTTAAATTCATGTGAAGTATTGGCCAGAAATTGATCCTTATGGTCATTCATTCTTTGCAAGGTTGCAGCAATCTCTTTTGTGTTGGCATGCATGATGAAATAACCCTTAAACCATACAGTGGCTAAGCAACCCATCGAAATAATCAGATCAAATGGATAGTAAACAAGACTCAAGCCGCTTTCCCGCCAAATTAACGACCAAATAAAATGATGAAGCAACGCAAGAAAAGAAAAAAGCAGTAAAAGATTGCTCATGATGTCTTTGATCAATTTTTTAAAGATGGAAATCAACGTGATCACTGCGGCAATACCTATCACTAGAAAATAAACCGGAAAGAGCATCGTCACCTGATCAGGGTCTAAAAACAACGTAATGCCAGCAGTCCCAAAATTCATCACCCTGTAAACAGGATACATCCTGCTCCAATAAGGGAGTTCGCGATGATTCATACACTCCAACAAAGCGTAGGCCCCAATGACGAGAGCAATATTCGCTAACCGGAAATCCCAATCTATGCCGATGTAAAATAATTGGTGGAACAACTTCTCATCGTTGCTTAACACGCTAGTAAGCGCTATGCATAATGTCAGCAAAGAAAAATACAGCAGATTCTTTTTCTTATCTCCTAGTAAAAATAAAATAAACGCATAAACAGAATGTATGAGAAATATCATAGCTGCCAGAAGCTGCGTAGAAACGGAGACTTTTATTTCCTTTGCAATGGCTTCTTCTGAACCAAATTTAATCGATCGAACAATGCCGCTGCTTCGACCATCCACATAATTTGCCGCCTGAATGACGATTTCGATTACGCCATTTTCGTCTGCCGTAAAGGTTGTAGAATAAGACAGATTCTTCGCAATGTATTCATCCTCCGATTCCGCCACCCGCCCCGATTTCGCAAGCAATCGGCCGTTTACGTATAATTCTGATGCCGTGCGCACGCTGGGTACACGAATACTATAATTCAGGTCCTTTTCTGGATTTACATACAGACGCAAGCGATAAGAAGCAAATCCATAGGGAGTGGACTTGTCTGCATGCAAAGCTTCATTCCATCTTCCCGGAACCTGAATAAGCGCTGGCTCCTTCTCGTTTACACCCTGTTGCCGTCTGCCATCCATCAACCATTGGGAGGGATAAAACTCCCACTCTCCATCGAGTAAGAGAGTGTCGCCATCCTCTGCATTCCAATCACGTAAATCAAATTGCCCGTTTTTAATGTCCACTTGTTGATCACGAAACGATTCCATCCACAAAATGCGCGCACCGGATAAGATGATGACTAATAGCCCGAGTAATAGTAGGATATGGCTCTTTTTCATTTGGTATTTAGGTGAATGATTTGCCAAGAAGTATTCCTCTCCTAGTCATTTTCTTCTATGACATTCAAACAGAATCTATCCACAATTTACCACACAAGGTATGACAGAG
Organism: Brevibacillus sp. DP1.3A; assembly: GCF_013284245.2. Classification (NCBI taxonomy): domain Bacteria; kingdom Bacillati; phylum Bacillota; class Bacilli; order Caryophanales; family Paenibacillaceae; genus Brevibacillus; species Brevibacillus sp. DP1.3A. Next base: position 6,544,490 of record NZ_CP085876.1, read on the forward strand.
AAAGACAGTTGCCATGGAAAAAGCTACGGTTATCTGAGGAATACCGAAGCTTATCAAACAGTTTCTCTATGAATAGCGACCTATTCCGGTTCCTAATCGCTCCTACCAAGTCATGTAGTAGCTATTAGGAACTCCTCTCCGCTTGGCAGTGAAAGACCATACGGCCAGTGAAGTAGCGTTACGCCGCAGCATGCCCCTTTTGTTGATTTGCTTATGATTTTGCTCACTACTTCCCCACCGGAATACTCTGGGCAAAACGAAACACATTATGCGGATCGTACTTTCGTTTCACCTGCTTCAATCTGGCAAAGTTCACACCATAATACGCCTCAGGCCAGTTCTTGATCTGCAAATCAGGGAAGTTCACATAATCTCCTACGACAAAGGGACGTAGCGCTCTGCGGAACCTTTTCACCCACTGGATACTCCTTTGCTGCTCGCTGTCGTTCCTCCATCGCGCCGACAGCTCATAGATCGTCTCTGCCTTTCGATGAGGATAGGCCGTGGCAATCGGGGATACCCGGCTCACCGCGCTTCCTGCACCACCTTGTGATGCCCAAAGCAGATCGGAATGCTTCTTCTTATTTGCTACGATCGTCTTCGCCCCACGCCGTCCCGATGCTACCACCATCTTCACCTGTTTCAGGTTATCGCAGGTAAGGCCATATTTGCGCGACAAAAGTCCAATCCCGCCGCCCAGAGTAAGGCCCGCAACGCCCACGTCGGGTGCAGTCCGAGCCGGAAGTGCCACACGCTCATTCCACAGCTGCCTGTACACGCGGGCAAGCGGAATGCCCGTCTGTACATGGGCCACCAAATTCTTGCGATCCACCTTAACTTTATTCATCTCGCTCACATCGATGATAATTCCGCCATTTACAGCAGAAAAGCCTTCATAGCTGTGCCGCCCGCTCCGCGCCCGCAGCCGTACGCCCCGCTCACGAGCCCATTTGACTGCGTTGATTACATCCTGCGTTCGTCTGCAAAAAACGATGACCCGTGGAAACTTTGAAAAGCGCCTATTAAACTCCATTCTGGCCGCATTGTATGTGTTACACTACTATAAGCAACCAGTTATATGAATATCCATGAATGGCTTCTTGGGGGCAAGTGATGAAACCATTGATAGTACGGACGATTCCCAGTGGAATCATAACCATCCTTATCTTTTATCTGGATTACTTCCCATTTAACCTTGTCGAAAAATTTCTCATGTTTGCGGCTTTCGTCATTGTACCTCTAGTGATTTTACTTTTGCGCTATGACGAAAAGAATAAACATCAACGGGGTATTTATGGTGCTATAAATCTGCTTCAATTTCCCGCAGCGCTTCTCGCCTTAGCCTCTGTAATGGGTAGCAAGACGTGGGGTCTGGGAAGCACACCCCTACCAGGGACCCTCTCGCTCGGGTGGCTACTGTTCACATTCCTGCTCGGCATCTATGGCCTGACCATTATTGTGAATCGCAAGGGAAGAACAGAGGAAATAGCGATTGGCGCAGGGCTTGTTTACTTTTTTATCGGGGGCATTTGGTTCACCCTCTATCAGTTTCAGTTTGACCTCTTCCAGGCTAAGCCCGCAACGCACGCCCTGAGTTCAGTCCACTTTCATTTCTCATCTGCCATTGTTCCGATTTTTATCGGTCTATTGGGACGGGTCATGACGAAGAAAAGCTGGTATCCTTGGGTCGTTGCTGTCGATATCATTGGACCTGTTCTGATCGCTATCGGTATTATTTTCTCGAAGCCGATTGAGTACATTGGCGTCACCTTGTTCGCTTGTAATATTGCAATTTACACGACTTATCTGCTTGCTTACTTGAAAAGAGGCTCTTTTCTCAATAAGTCCAACTTCTTTTTAGTCCTTTCCTGCATTGCCTTTTACACGATTGTCGTAGTTTCCATTTCCTATCCGTTATTGAAAAACATGTTTTCTTTAACCATACACGATTTCATTCCGATTTACGGATCGCTGCATGCGTTTGGGTTTGTTTTATGTGGGCTGATTGGATGGGCGTATAGGATAGATTCTCTTAATTTACGAAAATGAAAAAAGGTCATTCCCCCGACCGTTTAGGCCGATGGGGAATAACCTTCTTAGATAAACCTATTCGTCACAACCTACTGTACCTTCAGGAAGAACTGTAATTTGTTGTGTAGCATTAACCAATAACTGTTGTGTTTGTAACACTTTTACAGTAAGATCCAGGACAATTTTTTCAGTCAGGCTACTAAACGTTCCCTCCGGTGTTGCTCTAACCGGTGAAAAATCAAGTTCATAGAAGTTGGCAGCTACCAACTCACCAAATGGTTGTTCGTTGTATTTAACGAGATTTTGGAAGAAATTTTTATCCAAACGTGGAACCTGGCCATCCTTCTCATTGAGGAAAAATGCTTTACTCGCCTCAGAGATACCAATAATTGGCCTTGTTAAAAATGTTCTGATGTCAGCAAAACCTGTAAAAGAAACATCCGCAATTGTATCTTGAAGTGCTCCACTACATGCAGCAGAAGCATATTCAATATTTTTACGAATGAATCCTGCTACAAATAACTTGGCTCTTGTAACATTGAAAAAGTCAGTAGTACCAATACGCTGAAATGCGACAGGAACAAGTTTAACCTGATTGAGAAATACATGTTTTACCACTCTCTTAATCTCAGTTGCTGGTGGGTTAAGTGGAATATTTGCTTCTACGACGATTTGAAGTGTTGGCTCTACAAGTACAACTGGAACTTTAATGGTTGGTACAGCTGCTTGAGAAATGATCGTGGTTGGTTGGACGGTTAATGGAATTTGTTCTTCTGACGAAAATACTGGACATGCGGGGGTCACTTGATTTGGATTGACATTGCTCATAATTGGAAATCAACTCCAATTTTCAATTTGAGTTTTTTAAACTCGCTATCACTATATTCCGCATTCCTTTTTAAGTAAGGGCAATTCTCTTAGACAACATACCCATTTTACATGAATCGGTGTTTGATTCCGTTATTGCCTAAATTTTAGTGCCATCACAACTGATTCGAACCGGTTGAATTTGTAGTATGTGAACAATTAATTCTACTGCAATTTTTTGATGTAATTGATAAAAATTCATTACTGGCTCTTTTTGAATGGTAGTACCATTTGTTTTGTCGGCGACAGAATACTCGATATTTTGATGTATATATCCCTCCAGGAATAAATCTCCTTCCCGGGCCTTTCTTGTTCCTTCCCCTAATGATGGATGAAATTGAGTAGGAACCAATCTGCACTCTTTAAGGATTACCTCATTTGAGATTGCTTTAATACCCCGTATCTCTTCTTCAAACATAATATCCTCATCTAGAGGTATTTCAACCTTATATTCTCCTACTGTAACTGGGACCCTGATATTTATGAAATGATGAGTAGGACAGGACATATGATTTGTTTCTGCTGAAATTGTATCTGGCGAGTCATGAATGGGAGCTGCAAAAGTATGATAAAGATTATCTTGTTTATTCATATTACACGCATGAACAGTAGTGGTTAAAAATATACTTCCAGAAATTGTAGAATGAATTAAACGACCAAAAATCTCCTCCTGATAATGAGCTGTGCTATTGACTAGCTTTGTATCTAATTGAGGTTGTTGTTTATTATTTAGGTCTATAAATTCAATTGTATTTTGATCTATACCGCCAAAAATGGGGGGATGAAGAAAATCCTTAATTTTTACAATAGTCGAGAATGGGCTTTTATTTGTTAGCGAATAGATTCTTCCACGTTTAGGCGATTCGATTTGCGGATCATTAGTCGGATCATTAGTCGGTTCATTAGTCCGATCATTAGTCGGTTCATCGACTTGCTCAATCTGAGAAACTTGCTCAATATCTTTGGAATCCTTCACTTCCATAACATTATCAGAAACAGAAAACTCATCGTCTTGACAGTTATGGTTATAATCTAAATGCTTATCTATTTGACAATAATGATAGTTACCAGCTCTGAGATTTTTCACATCCCTTAGCTGTTTGCCATCATTCTTTTTATTTTTTTTGAGACGGATTTCTTTTTTTGTCGGTACCTTAGTGTTTTTACTATTCTTTTGTTTTAAATTTATCTGCCCCATCTTTGTATAATTTATCCATGGAGTTTTCACAGTATTTCACTCCCAAATAAAGAGAATCATCGTTATATTAATATATGCTGTAATAGTGTTTTTGCCCTTAGGCTAATATATACATTGAAGATGTATTCTTATTTAAGAGCTCTCTGATCAATCGTTTTAAAGGCTGACTCCTAATTCCTCTTAAGTGACACGAGATTCGCTTGGAGGACATCCCAGTATGCTGGAGACCGTATTTTCCTCGCCCTGCAGACCGGGAAGAAGACGTCGAAAAGGGCCGGGAAGGCAAGAGCTACGTCGTCCAAGACCGGTGGGCCAACTACAACCCCGTCACCTAAGATAAGCACCTTGACGATACGCTGCGGCGGCTGCTTTGCCAGTAAGGTAACCTCGGTTCATGCAAGCAACAAAGAGCCCACGCTCGACGCGGGCTCTTCTTGTCTTTCATCTATATAGGCCTCCTCACAACTTCAAACAGCGCCTCATTTACTCCTGCGATAGAGATCGATGCTTTTAAAGCCCTCAGCCAAGACCGCCGTCATTTCAGCTCGGCGCTTTGCCCGTGTCCCCTCTTGTACGGCACTATATACATACCGCGCCCAATCCTTTTGGTACCCGGGCGTAAGAGATTGGTAAAAAGCGAGCTCTTTTGGCGCATGGCGCAAATCCTCTTCTATTTTCGGCACAAAGTCAATATAATCATCGACGCATTGACTCGGCTTAGATGAAGCTTTTGCCGCCTTCTTTTTCTCATTTTTAAACCCGACAACCGTAAAAACCTCATTCATGCCGACCATTCGATTAAATTTGATAGTGCTTGTCCCGATATAGCCATCTTCGTCGGCTCCTAATCCATCGAATAATTCATCCCGATGGATATAAGTCGGATAGGCTTTATTCCCTTTCTTGGGATAAGCAACATATAGAAGTCCTCCCTCCAATAAATAGCTGTGGTCGATTACCTTCTTCATGAGCTCCTGCAAGGACTTCATATCCAGTACGAAAGCAAAAATCATGTCATATTGAACGTCTTTCAACTCATAGTCCGCTTCTTTAAGAACCGCTAAGTTCTCCTCACCCTCCGGTGTATGTAAGACAGCCGTTTTTTGATATTTTTGCAGGTTCAGCTTCTCAACGATGGTTTTCGACATGATGGATCTTCCCCTTTGATTTCATGGTACGGCTCGGAGCCAAGCCTGACTTACTTTCCACATATGTAAAGCTCTCGCAGAGTTTCTCTTTAATGTGTTTTATGTTTCCGTTCTATTATACCGTTAACGTTAAAAAATACATGAATGGAGGCAACAGGCTTTTCTCCAACTGGTCGTTTCTATAAAAGGAACATAAAAAAAGCTCCGCCGTTATCACGTGGGAAGTTTATCAGTTGACATTTTATGGAGGATACTGTATATATTCAAAGCCAATACGAAAGACAGTAAAGGAGGATCTGCATGCACAAAGTGGTCAAGATCAGATATACGCTCTTTTACGGTGAAGCGCCTGAAGCAAAATGTTTCGGGTACATGGAGTTGAATCAGGATGGCAATATGATCGCGCTCTACAATATGCATGGTGAGGAAATAAACATGTATGGCGGACATGAATTTGTTAGGATACGGACACTTGGTAAATTTGATAACGAAGACCGTGATAATTTTTATTCCTTGTTGGAAAGTGATGGTGTAGGATAAACTGCGCGATAGGCTGACGATTCCGGTGCCAAGGCGCTGCGAAACGTCAGCCTTTTTGCAAAAAACTGAGGCACATCCCATTGTGCTACAAATTGATCCCCATTAGTATATGATGGAAGGGGGTAGGGTTCCGTTGAAAACAGCGAGTGAGATACTTTCGATAATCAGTAATGGCAGTTTTTTAGAGAATGTCTTCAATAAAGATGTTGATTGGGACGCTAAATTAGACGCTAGGGACTCTGTTGAATTTGATACGGCATGGAGTTCTAGTTACAAAAAAGTTGATGAAATTGATCCCTCTGAAAATACCGTAATCAAAGAAATTAGGGAATTTGTGTTCAAGCAAACTTTTCGGATAACACAGAATTCAGAGCTGGCAGGGTATGCGTCAGACGACTTTGGTCTCATTTCCAAGGCGTTTGAAAACAAGGTCGATGTCGATATTGAATTTATCAATAGCCTGTGGGAATGCTACCTGCAAGGGAAATTCCCGAATTCCAGTATGTGCGAATGAAATGTAAAAATAAGGAAGAAGCTGTGGCGGTCAGCTCCTTCCTTTAATATTCAATCATTATTTCGGTACCCCAAGCAATGATACATTCATATGCTTTCCATGAAGTCTCTTTCACGCTCTCATTTTACTACTCTATCGTTTCATAACGATTATTCTCCATCGCTTGCTTGATCCATCCATCGATCCGATCCTTAGGCAGCAGGATGTTTCCTCCATAAGCATTATTCTTATGAAGGCCCCAATCTCCATATACGAGCAGATGGTACTGACTATTTAATTGTTTTACGAGTCCCCATTCGCCGAGATCTCCCTGTGCACCAGCACTGATAAATAGCCAGTTCCGATAATTGAATATGTAAGGATCTCCGAACATCTCAAAACCTTCTAAATAACCTTCTCTTCCATCTCTTTCTGGAAATCTCTCGTTGTAATCCTGAATCATCCATACATCTAAAATCTTTACACACAACCATGCTTTAAACTCATTCCGCTCAATGACACGTTCAATGGAACACTGTACAAAAGCAGATAGTTCAATCTCTTCGGGATGCGAATCCCATCCATTAAAACTGGAGAGTACCGGAGTGTACATGATCCAAAAGGGTTCTCCAATCCTCATATGGAAGGGATGGGAGACCTTCACCGTTCTAACCTGACCTCTCTCAGGCAGGCGATTAGAACGCAGCCAATGGCGCTCATCCAACGAGGGCACTTCGTTTTCATAATCTGACCATTCCATAATATCATTTTCGAAGCCAGCAATATCAAACAGTTCACTTTCCATCCTTATGCGCTCTGATACGCCTTTGCATACCCCGCATGCAAGGGCAACGAGCTCTTGTTCCATTTGCTTCAACTCCACTTGTCATCCTCTGTTTACTTTTCTTACGTGAACCATTTTCTCAAACATTGAGTTCGTACTAATAACATACACTAGATCGATCCAAGTATTATTGGCTGCTGTTATTCAGACTCAGTACCGCCAGTGTTTACTACGCTTCTAGGCTCCATCAACATGATATGGCATTCCTTTTCGGCGAAGGGCTTCTGCTCGGCTCCCCCCGGGACAATAAACATCTCACCCTTGGAAATTTTCACCCGACCATCTCGAAAATCAATGAACATCTCTCCTTCGAGCACCATAAACACCTTATCCGTACCTTGATGCTCGTGCCATATAAAATCCCCAGCAATCTTAACGAGCTTAAATTGATAGTCATTCATTTCAGCAATGACTTTCGGAGACCAGAGATCGGTGAATGTAGATAGCTCCTCATTCAGATTGATAGCTTGGTAATGCATAGTAATCCCTCCTTATTTTTTAACCTGCATGATTTAGAACTTACGCAAGGCATTTGTTATATTTTGCAAAGCGTATTCGATAGCTAATGGCCCTCCAGTAATAGCGGAACTATCCATTAAATAGACATTGCCTTTCTTCACGGCATTCAGATTATTCCATACCTTACTTTGCTTTAAGTCATTCATTAATATTTCCTTTTTTGTAATGTCACCTATAAGGAAGATGTGGTCTGCTTGAACAGTTGAAATCCCTTCAAACGTAGTAAATTTATTATTCGTACCTTTAAATGTATCATCTGGTGTAAGCCCCAGTCCCTTTTCTTTATCAATCGCAAGTGCATAGACAGGATTTCCTTCACCTAGAACATTGAAAGTTTTACCATCCCAAGACAAAATAAGAGCTACTGACTCTCCTTGAATTGACTTTAATGCTTCACGCCCAGTTGTAATTTCTTTCATCATTTTATCAATGACCTTTTCCGCTTCGTCTTCTTTCCCAATAATCTCGGCTACTGTACGAAGTCCATATTGCCAATTTTCATAGATGTCCTTGGAGTTTAACGTAATGACTGGCGCAACTTTTTCTAGTGCATCATACATTTTTTCATGTTGTTCTGTTGCTAAAATATAATCAGGCTCAATAGATAAAATTTTCTCAATACTAGGGGACACTTTGTCTCCTAATTCTTCAGCTGAATCCAGCTTTCCACTTAAATAAGATAAAGAAGATAGATACTCTTTTTCAGTAGAAGCAGCAGGCGGCTCACCTAATGCAACTAATATTTCAGGATAAAAATACCATAGTGCAGCCAATTTTTCTGGTTTCTGCTTGATAACAATTTCCTTACCTAACGCATCCTTAAATGTTCTTGGCCAATCAGGTGCATCTGCCTTAACTGCTGATGTAGATGTACTTTCTGTAGTTGATCCTTTATTTTCAGCAGGTGTTTCATTACAACCTGCTAGTATGCCTGCTAATAATAGCATGGAGATTAGCAAGCCTTTCATCTTGTGCATACGCAATTCCTCCGACATGATGTTTTCTTTGGCTTGCCATCAGTATAGTAAAGTCATTTTTCGTTTAAAATGGATGCCTGTTGAAATTAGCATGGATTATTGATGAACTTCTCTCGATATTCAGTAGGAGAAATACCAAATTGTTTCTTGAACACTCTACTAAAATAAAAGGGGTCAGCAATTCCAACAGTTTGCGCAATTTGCTGTACGGGCACATCACTTGTAAATAGCATGTTTTGCGCCATCTTTATACGATATTTTAATAAATATTCTGCTGGTCCTATCCCTGCATGTCTTCTAAATACGTAAGAAAGTCGATTTCGATTAACGTTATATTGTTCTGCAAGCGATGCTATTGTAAGGCTTAGATAATAGTATTCATGAATATAAGTAGATACCCGTTCGAATAAAGCATGTGATTCACAGCTATTTTGCCTATTAACAACACATAATAAGGCTTCATTCAGTACATCTCGAAACAGCATTTCGGTCTGAAACATCGAAAGGCCTCCGCGCTGATTATACACATGCCAAAGACGCATGATTAATTCAATCAGACGAGGGGATTGTCCTGTTGATAATTCAAAATGCTGATGAGAAAAGCTTGACCCTTCTAGTTCTGAATTACATATCCGGTATAGAACAAGAATATATTCCCAGTCGGTGTTACCAAACATTTTTTGAGCTAGTTTCATTTTTGCACCGCCATGCACAACTTTTCCTGGCGAAAGGATATAAGGCGTGCCATTAAATTGAAATTGTACCTTCCCTGTAAGTGGAAACACAAATCCAGGAAAGGAATCTGTATAGTCAGCGTAAGGCACACCTGGATTTCTAGCATATCGATATATTCCTTCTACTTGGAAAGGAATGTGTGCAAAATGCTCTGCTAACTGATCAACGTCGATTTTCACATTGCATACCTCATTTCACTAGTAGTTTGCCGGTAATCCTGAGATAGATTGTTGTACATCCTATTTTCAGGTTATTGATAACAATTATCATTGTCAACCTATATGAATAATAAAAATGCCGCTACCCGGCTAGTGTTCAAACCGCCGGGTAGCGGCATCAGGTCAGGATGTTTTCAAAAATAGGGGGGCGTGAGGATCAACGGAATCGCGACTCTTGTAGACTTGCTATAGAAGAGCCTCCTTGGTCTGTGTTGTGGTTTCGTCGCCAGACGACACCCGTTCCGATCATAAGCATATCTCTATAGCACCTTCCTACACACCTCTACACCCTTCTTGTCACAAATTTTTCGCCATCACTTATGATAAGGCTCTGCTTAACGTGTCTATCGGCGAAAAATCCGGCGCGGCGCGAAATCGCTAAACTTAAAACAGCTCATCTGCGATCATTTTTGCCTTTTCCGCAAGCTCCCTCATATCATCGGCCGGAACAAGCTCGGCTAATTCGTAAGCCAGTGGATTACGGGAAAACTTGTACAATTCATCCCGAAGCAGGTTCCTTTTTTCTTCGGAGGCATCTATATAAAGTTTGCACGGCTGCCTATCCTCATCCAAATCATGCAAGTCGACATAGCCTGATTTTTGAGACTCCAACACAATGGCTGAAAGATCGATTAGAGCTGAGCAGGCAATATCAAGTTCTGCTCGAAACGTACCGTTAGCATTTTTCATATCAAATCCAATACTTCCGCCGTTTTTCAAGTCTCCCTCGGAAAGCAGAACATCCAGACCCAAATCCTTTAAAATCTGATTGAGCGTCACATCCGTTGAGTCCAATTGCTCCAAATAGTCTATTAATGCGAGCGAATCATCGGAACCGCCAATTAAATCTCCCCACCATTTGCTTATGTACATGTTCTTCTCCCTCTTTCAGCTTCCTTATATAAGAGGTCATAGGCTTTAACTACGCTTAACCTCTCAAAAGCATACTTATCAATGCCACTTTCACCGAGCCACCGTCAGGCTATACCCGCCGCCTTTTGCAGACGAATTATAAGCTCCTTGTGCGGTCCCCGCGCCTTGCGAGCCAATGCAGCCAGCTTCTCCGCCTTGCCCCAAATCGGGTACAGTACCCGCTCGACCTCATCATCCGACAGAGTCTCTATTTGTTGTACGAATAGCGACAGCTTGTCTTCGCTTTCCAGCTCCGGCTGAATCTTCAGCTTTAGCGAATCGTGGGAGCGTAGCAGGCAGGCGATCAAGGTGGGAGTCGAGTGTTCCGTTATGCCATAGGTTTCGGCAAAAACGGCTGTGAACTTGTCATGCACCAGCTGATGCTCATCATCCACAAGGTCCATGTAAGCTTCAACAAGCGGAAAATACCGCTCGGACGAAAGCCCCAGCCCGAACACAGCATAACTGCCAGGCATTACGCTTCTTTCGCTTTCCGTATCCTCGTACCATTCATGCTCTTCCATCGCCTCACGAGCGTATTCCTCCAATAAAGGATGCAGCTCGGAATAAGCCAGAGCATTCGCAAAAAAACGGTGCGTGTCCGATTTGGCTAGCCCCTTGATGGGCAAATACTCTCTCACGCTGGATTTTAACTTGATTTTGTAGCTTTTCGGGAAGTCCTTTCGGAGCAGGGAGAGAATAAACGAAATCGCCCGCTCGTACGCCCTGGCTTCTTCCTTGCGAATAACGATTGTGAAGAGAGAAAAAACATCGTTAGCTTTGCATTCGACCAATTCATGGCGCAAATGGACGTCTTCTTGCGAGAAGCTGTCGCTGCCATCCTTCAGCATACGCGCGGCTTTACCGCTGCCAAGCTGCTTCGCCAGCTCCAGAAAAGTCTGGCCCATGAATTTGCTGAATTCCGGCTCGTAACGAATAATCATCACCGCTCCGTACAACAGAAGGTCGATAGGCTGATTCGGCTCATCCTTATTCTCAAAAACAGCATCCGGCTTGATCACATACTCATTGGTCCTGTATTCGGAACGGGTGACGTCATAGTAACGCGGCAAAAATACATGCTCGGCCCAGCCGGTCAAAGCCCTAATGATATCTCTTCGATGCTCCGCGAGAGCCTCAACCCGTTCTTTATTCAACTCCTGAATCCGGTCAAATAAAGCTATCGTCTTTGCAGCTTCCGGTTCGGGGAACAAATACGGATCCAGCAGATGACGCGCCAAAAAGAAGGTTTCCCGCCTGTTTGTCGGGTAAGAGCCCTTCTCCAGTTTTTCCTCCATATAGGACTGAATTCGCTCCAGAAGCTGCCGCTTTTTCTCTTCATATACAGTTTCCAGCACCGTTAATTCCACAAGCCCGTCCATCGTTGCGAAGGTTCCTTGGAAGGTAAAACGGTAGTTGATCAACGGCGACGTTTCCAGCTTGTCCAGCCTCTCCCTTACGATTTCCGCCAGCAGGGGCTGAACCTCATGCAAAATCTGCTCCCGCGTAAAGGGCGAAGCTTTCATCGACTTTTTGCCTGCGGCACTCCCCACAGATTTCGAACTATCAACCCTAGTCCTGCCCGGCCGATAATCCATCATGACAAAGTTAAAGATGCCTACTTGCAGCGTGGTGCGTAAGACCACTTCCTCTGCGTCCTTTCGATTCTCCTGTTCGTCAAACCATTTATGAATGGCTGTTTTCATCTCTCCCAGCGCTTCTTTCAGCAATTCGTTCATTGTCTCCCGCCTTTTCGCGTGTTCCATCTTTTCTCGACATAATCATACTACGAAAATGGGAAACCTTGTTGGAACTGTATACCTCTCCCTGGGATCGGCTAAAGCTCAATCCTTAGGATGCAAGAAGTAGAGAGGGAGTATCATAAGTCAATTGGCTTGAGTGAGGCTTATGCACAAATAGAAGATAAGAGAGGCTATATATGAGTAGAATCGGGCTCGAAAATAACATATTATCATCCCGCAAAGCAAAAGGGAGAACGCCATAGAGGTCGTTCTCCCTTTTACGATTTTTCGCCGTTACTTATGGTACGGTTCCTCCGCGTTGTCTATAACGGTCACGGCGATCCTTTGTGGGACGGCACTTTCATTGAAATTTGCAAAAAAGCAGCTTTCGGAAAGGATGAATTCAATATCTTCCAGTCGCAAACTTGTTCAATTTCGTCTCTGCAGCAAGTATGACAGCGGCAAGAATATTTCCGCGGCTGCCCTGTCCTCTTCTGAAATATAGACTACGCAAAAGATTTTTACTGTTCACACGGGCGATCGTCTGAACGTAGCTTCTCGGCCAGTCGACGCATTTTGTCAAACCGCTTATCCAGTCAGCGATCTCCTGCTGTGGAAGCAGACCCTTTTCAATCATGGTATCCACGATACTGGCGATCCGCTCATCATCCTCATCGCTAAAAATTTGTTTCCCGTTATGGAGCATCCCCTCAATAGCAGCAAGTACTTCAATCTGTACCGCTGTATCGCTCTCCGGGCACTTGACCAGCTCCAGCAAAGCATCCGCACCGTGTGACGCACTATGAGCCCAGCCTCCTTCAGGCAGATAGCCGCGCAGATCCTTTTCCTCCTTATAATAGCGGAGCAGTGAATGCTTAAGATTCTGGTATTCAGCATAATCCAGAAAAGGCTTCTTGCTGTGAAGCCGTACTATTAAAGCTACTGGCAGAACAGAGAACGTCCTTGTAAATACAGACTGATCACCTTCGCTACCAATATGATAGAACAAATGATGCTCATCGGTCAGAATTGCCAGAAGAGTGCTCAATTCCGTTTCCGTAAACCGATTCTCTTCATAAATCCATTTATACAGTGTCGGATAGATCAGTTCATCCCGTAATTCCGGTTGAGGATCCCCGATAAATTGCAGCATTAGAGTTAAAAAATCCTGTGTCCGCTCACATTCACGAAGCTGGTAATGTTCCTTCTCAATTCTTTGCAGGTCTATCATGAGTTTCATCCTTGTATTGCTCAACTATCTCATCCCCTTGAATATACGCCATTTCCGGACTACTTACACCCCTACTATAAAACAAAATAACTGACACCTGTATGTCAGTCATTGTATGGTAGCAATATTGTTTTTATATATTCTTGTAATTCATTTCTCAAATAACAGGGCTCCAATATCTCGCATTCCTTACCAAAGCTTAAAATAAATTTCAGTAATCCCTCCTCATATGGAAATTGATCCACAACGATATATTGATTGTTATGTGTTTTAGTTATTTTCTCTTTTTGAAAATACTCAGTTAATTGCTCTCCCATTTTATGAGCAAACTTTAAGGTAACGGTTATGCCTCGCGTAAGATAGCTATTCCTAATTATTTCCTGGATTTCTTCATTTGAGATATCCTTTTTTTCGAAGTTCTCACCCATTTTCAAATTCTTGATCCGTACTAGCTTGAACCTTCTGTAGTCATTTCTTTCTTTGCAAAAGCCCACTAAATACCATTGACCCGCGGAAAATGTAATTTGAAACGGTTCTACAGTTCTTTCGAAATATTCCATACTTCTGTTGATATATTCGAATACCACTAGCTTATTTTTTTCAATAGCATTGTTTAATAGAAGCAGGTATTCCTTTAATTCATTTTCCATACTGAAATGGGACAGATTAATGTCTAACTTGCTTGTATTCTTTTCTTGTTTAAGCGTATTCTCGATCTTTAAAACAGTATCATGAAACGTTGTGTTTCTCCCAAATAGAAAACTTAGATTATTCATTATCGCCATGAAAGTAGAAGCTTCATCTTTGTTTAAAAAAAGATTGTCCACATTATAGTTTTCCATAATGTAATAGCCCCCACCTTTACCACCAATGGATGCGATTGGGATACCTGCTTCACCTAACTTTTCTATATCTCTGTAGATTGTTCGTATGGACACCTCAAAATGTTCCGCAAGCTCTTTGCCTGTAACCGTACCTCTTTTTGAGATAATCAGTAACATGGATAGTAATCGATCTACGCGCATTTATATATTACGTTGATTTGCAACGTATCCTCTCTTATTTTACAAGACCGAACGGAGTCTTCCCTGCCCCCTCCGGTCATTTTGTTCTTTTCTCAAGTAAATACTACTTTCTTATCAACTGTACTTCTAGCTCGATCGGCTGCTTTACCACTATTTGTGATAAGGCTCCCCCCGACTAATCCGAAACGCCCGATAAACCTGCTCAAGTAGTATTAACCGCACCAACTGATGCGGAAACGTCATCTTCGAAAACGACAACAGCGCATCGGCCCGCTTCAACACCTGATCAGCCAACCCCAACGACCCGCCAATCACAAAAGCCACCTGACTACGCCCATGCAAAGCCAGCTTGTCCATCTCCGCAGACAGCTTCTCCGACGACCACATTTGCCCATCAATCGCCAATGCAATCACATACTGATCCTGCTTGATCTGCGCCAGGATACGCTCGCCTTCCTTGCGCTTCACCTGCTCCATCTCCGCCGCACTCATCTCTTCCGGTGCCTTTTCATCATTGACCTCGATCACTTGCAGCTTGCAGTAAGCAGACAGACGCTTGCTGTATTCATCAATGCCCTCACGCAAATATTTCTCCTTCAGCTTCCCTACCGTAATAATTGAAATTTGCATGATCTTAGATTCCCTTCTCTTTCAAAAGCGCAATCTGCGCAGGCTCTCCACATTCCCGACAACGCTTGTCTACTCCATCGCCCTCAATCGCCTGTGCCGTATACGTATCCGGTGCCGCCTCAAAATCATTTACGTAATCATCCAACTCCTGCTCCAAATGCTCCATGCAAGCAAATCGCACCGGATATTCCACCAACAACTCAACTTCTTTGCCTTCTATTTGTAAGCTTTTCATCTTCATGTCCATATCGAATACCTCTTTTCCGTTCAATAATGTCGCTTCCTATTCTACCCCAGAACAGCAACAAAACAAATGAATCCGCCAAAAAGACATCGATGAGTTTGCACAGATAAGCCTCAGTAGAGAGAAAAAAGAAGAAAACGGCGAAAGTCTTTGGGATACCATCCGAAGCGCAATGGAAAAAAAGAAACCTGCCTTTAGCGTCCACCTCTGAGACACTGCGTAGCTGCGCGACTTTGGACGCGGGTTTCTTTTTTTACATGGAGCTGGGCAGAACCGCCTCCCAGCAGGTAGCCCAAGAACTTGAGCGTTTTCTTCTTTTTTCTCTCCTCCACCAAAGCCCGGTCAACGAACAAAAAAAAGAGAGCCCCGTATCAGCTCGGCGCTCTTAAGAAGGGATCTATTTAAAAATAGATAGAGGGGGGGAACTTCAGATGCTGCATATATGCAAACGGGACAAAATGCATCCCGGAATTGCCCGTCAAGGTTTGTTTCCTTCACATGCCTGCCCGCAAAGGTCAGTACCTCTTACTGCTGTGGTGGAGCGGTCAGCTTCACTTTGGCAGTCTTCTGAATACCGTCACGATAGTACGTAACGTCCATCGTATCGCCCGGCTTTTTGCTCATCGTCAAGTACTTGCGCAGCTGAGCACTGTTGGAAATGTTCTTGTCATCCAGCTTGACGATGACATCGAATTGTCTCAAGCCTGCTTCACCCGCAGGAGAGAATTTGCCTACCTCCGTTTGCACGACGACGCCAGCTTTCACATTTTCAGGCAGATTCAAGGTTTCTTGCCATTCGTAGCGTGGAACATTGGCTAGGTCGAGTGGCTGAACACCAAGGTAAGAACGTGCCAGCGTGCCTTTTTCCATCAGCTGGTCGACGATCACTTTGACATCATTGATCGGGAGGGCAAAACCTAACCCTTCGACACCTGCCTTCGAAATTTTCAAGGTGTTAATCCCGATGACCTGACCCTCGATGTTCACGAGGGCGCCACCACTGTTACCAGGGTTGATCGCTGCATCTGTTTGAATAACGTCCAGCTCCCAGTCGTCCTGGCCATCTTCGTTAAAGTCCATTGGCATGGAGCGTTCCTTGGAACTGATGATGCCTTGTGTAACCGTCCGGGAGAACTGCATTCCCAATGGGTTCCCGATGGCAATGGCTGGTTCGCCCACCTGTAAGGTTGAAGAATCACCAAACTCAGCAACGTCCGTAACTTTGGACCCGTCGATTTCCAATACAGCCAGATCGGTGTAACCATCGGCGCCGACCACTTTTGCCGATACTTTTTCACCCGTTGGCAGGGCGATTTCCAGCTTTTGCGCTTTATCGATTACATGGTAGTTGGTAACGATGTAGGCTTTTCCGCCTTTTTTCTCAAAAATGACACCAGAGCCTTGGCCCTGCTCGACATCCATCGAGTTCTGCATCCAACTGTTTCTGCGCTGACCGATGTTGATTACCCCAACGATCGCATTTTCCACTTTTTTCACCGCATCTACTGTACCCGATCCCACACTTACAGATACTGGCTTAGCAAACAGGCTAGAAGCGGAGGAATTATTGCTTATCGCATTTTCTGTACCAGGCTTAACCATATTAATATATCCCGCATTGGAGAGAGTCGGCAGCGTGAGCAGGACGACCATCCCCCCAATCACCGCGGACGTTACCGACGTCACGACCATACGTCCAATGCCAGAACCGCGTTGTTTCTTTCGCTCCACGTGAGTTAAATCATCATAAAAACCCATGATTCATACTCTCCTTTCTATCTTCTACCATTACTAGTTTTGCAGGTTTTTCAAGCTCGTATACACAATGACATGCGCCTTAATTAGTTTGCATGATTGATTTCGTTGATGTCTGTTTCCTTTTGACACCCTTAGTATACGACCCGCTTTCGGCAAAATGGCGTGAGAATTATGGAAAGGTTGTGGAATAGAAAAAAGCTCCCGGAATATTTCTCCGAGAGCACGGATATGATAGATTAAAAGCTTTTTCCTACCAGACCAAATAGAAAGGATTGATAGACTTGAAAGAAGTCCATCTCATCGCCAAGCTGGCTGACCTTCAGGAAGTAGACTACCACAATACGCTTGTCCTACATGCCCTTATCGAGCTGCTAGTAGCCAAAGGACTGCTGACACATGACGAGCTGACTGCCAAAGTGAATGAGCTCGATACACAATTAACTTTCCATATCGATACGTACGCGAAGCTCACAGAGCGTATGACCAGTCGTCAAGCGGGGATCAAACCGATCTTATAGCTCTTCCAGCTTGGTAGGTCGATCCGGGTACGTATCGCGTAGATGCACATCGTCACCAACAGACAGCCCCCGCTCCTCCAAGATGTTTTTGACCGTCAGTCGGGCCAAATCAATCATATTGTTTTCCTTACTCAAGTGGGCGAGGTATACACGTTCTGACCCACCTGTTAGACAATCGAGCAAAGCATCGCCCGCCGCTTCGTTGGACAAGTGCCCGACATCACTCAAGATACGTCGCTTGATGCTCCAAGGATACTGGGACATGCGTAACAGCTCAACGTCATGATTGGACTCGAACACATACGCATCTGCTCCACGAATCGTCTCCTTGATCCGATCGCTGACATACCCCAGGTCAGTCGCGACACTGAGCTTTTTCTTGCCATGATAAAAACAGAAGCCCATTGGCTCGGCGGCATCGTGCGAGATTCCGAATGACTCGATGCCCAAATCCTCTAACTCTTTCTTTTCCCCCACAGAAAAGAAGCGTCGCTGATCTTCCTTGATCGTCCCGATTTGCCCATCAAGCTCCGACCATGTCTTATCATTGGCGTAAATCGGCAAGCCATATCGCCGCGCCATGACGCCGACTCCTTTAATATGGTCGACGTGCTCATGGGTGACGAGAATAGCGCTGAGCTCTGCTGGATTGACGCCAATGGTCTCCAGTGCCGCTTCTGCCTGCTTTCCTGTAATGCCTACATCGATCAATACGGAAATACGGTCTGTTGCCACGTAAATGGCATTGCCCGTACTCCCGCTTGCCAACACACTAAATCTCACCGAACATCCCTCTTCCCGTATCTTTCCCAGGTTGTCTATCTATTCAGCGCTGCGTTACCATCGGACGCTCCAAAGCTCCTGTAATCGCGTTGACAAAATGCCATTTGCCATCGTGAACCACGCGCCATACAGGCACCAGCGTCTGAATATCCGCATCGTAAGAACCGTAATAACCCAGGCTCACATTCTCAATCCGTTCCCCTGGTGAAATGATTTGCTTGTCCACCAGAGAGCGTAGTGCCGCATAACCAGAGATCACCTGTCGTTCCCCCTGCTGCTTGCGAAGGTGGAAAAAGGTCTGCCTGTATCCGAGTATCGTTCCGTTGTCCAAATACATTTCCAACGGCGCGACGAATACTGGCATTTTATCATAGACCTGCCAATACAAGAGCCGCGCTTGATTCGATTGATACGGATCGGCTACGTATTGATCGGAATAAATCAGCCTTGGACCAATTTGACGCAAGAGCTCCTGAGGATTCAGTTGACCACGAATCTGTATCGGTGGGTCCAGCTTGGCAGCCAGCGCCATCTTTTCTACCGTCGCCTGAAGTCCTGATATCTCATGCAAGGAAATCGGATTAATTCCGATATACTCGGCATCCAAATTGGACATTTCCGGTGTATCCTGCGGCACTTCTGTATCCAATGTGATATTTTGCTGATTCAAGTATAGCTCTGTATTCCATTTCTCGCTCTGTGCGACTTCCTTGTCATTCCACAGACTAATGCGCGTCACATACACCTGATACAGGAGAAACAAATCGAGGAGAAGAAAGGCCCAGATCAGAATCGTCTTCGTCCTACTCCAATCCATGCGCCTTCCCTCCTCCCTGCTTGGTGTGCGCAGAAATATACAGGTTCGCCTGATTCGCCAATTCCACCACCCAGATTGGCATCAGGTCTACGTATCCTTCACCAACTTTGGTATGGTAAGCCAAATAAGCGTTGGTGATTTTTTCTGTGTCCGCCAGCTTTTTGTCGCGGATATATTGATACAGCTCTGGACCAGACATAACCGTCCACTCTTTGTTATCGATATACTTGTCCAAATCCAGCAGCGATCGGCTCATCGTCACAACCTGGCCTGCTTCTGAAGTAATTTGGATCGTATCGATTTGCTTGGCCTCCCCCTCACTGATCAAGGGATACGCCCCCAAGTACTGGCGGAACGTGATCAAGTCTTTTTCATTGTAGCTCTTCTTGATTCGTTCAAAATGATAATCATCAAGCCAGCCCAAGTGCTTATTCATGAAGGTAACCGCACTCTGCACTTTTTCTTCATCAGACAGCTCCTGATCCCGCTGTTGGTACGCCGGATCAGTAAACGTGAACGCCTGCTGCTCCGATCTCAATTGAATCGATCTGCTGCCATCTGTAAAAATAACCGTTTTGTCCCGCTCCATGATCTGTCTGACGAGCGACTGATCGATAAAGTAGGACTCGATTAGTCTATCATTCGTAACAGGTACGTAGCTGTAGCGGAATTGCTGCATGCGCATCTGATTCTTGGGCAAATAGTAAGTGCTCCACATCAGCGCAGTGCCTTCCAAATCTACGAAGCTTCGCTCTGGTTTGACGATTTTCATGATTTGCTCAGGCATTAAATCACCAGAAGCCAGATACGATTCTCGCAAATCCTTAGGACTGATCGACGTTCGAGAACGCATCATTCGACCTTCCTCAGTCGACAAAAATAACGCGTAGACGACATCCTCGTCCTTCTCGTAGTACAACCACAATCGGTCAATCCCTTTCATTCGGTTGTCAAACTCATCCCGAAAGGTTACCAGCCGACCTACAATTGACAAGGGAACCGTGCTCCGAAAGCGCACTTCCAAACCCATCTTTTCCCGGGCAATATCTTCCCATTTCTCATTGGAGATGGTGAGCGGAGAAAAATCGAGGAAGATCCATTTCGACATTTCTCGCACGATCAAACTGTAAGGAGCATCGGTTGCGGATGCTTTCGTATGGCGATCTTCCCCATAGTGAAAAACAACGGATTCCGGCGTAACGAGCTGTTCGAGTTGTTTTTCCTGAACTGGCTTTGACTGCGTGTACTCTGCCGGCTCAATAAATTGGAGGTTAGGTTGATTCGACCACAACATCGCTGTCAAAACAAAGCTGGCTAGCACTAGCAGATTGAGTAAGACGGTCTTGGCAGGCTCTAGCATCCGCTTCATCCCGTTTTTCCCCCTTGGGCAAATGGCACCCAGAACGTGACTGTCGTTCCCACGTTCCATTCGCTCGTAATCTCGATATCTGCACCGTGTGCCTGTACTAATTCGCGAGCAATCGCCAATCCCAGACCCGTTCCACCCTGACCGCGCGAACGCGCCTTGTCTACGCGGTAGAAGCGCTCAAAGATTCGCTTCAAATCGCGGCTGGGAATACCGATTCCTGTGTCGGTGATGGAGACTTGTACCCGCTTTTGCTTGTGGTTCTCTTTTGCCATGAGAACCACGGTGCCTCCTTGAGGCGTATACTTGATCGCATTGGACAAAAGATTATCCAATACTTGATTGATTGCATCCAAATCAATATAAACCGGCGGAAGCTTACTCGGCATATCCAGGCTGAGCTGAACCTCCTGTTGCTCACTGAACATGGAAAAACGATCAGCAGCATAGCGAAGCAATCGATTGATGTCCGCTTCCTTGCAATGCAAACGAACCCCCTGCGAATCAAAACGCGATAGCTGCAACAAATCGTTTACCAAGCGAATCATGCGCTCTGTCTCCGACGACGTAACCTTCAAGAACCGTTGGGACAGCTCTGGCTCTTCCACTGCGCCATCCAGCAGCGCTTCCACATAGCTTTTAATGGTCGTCAGTGGTGTCCGCAGCTCATGTGACACATTCGCCACGAATTCGCGGCGCTGCTGCTCCAGTCGTTGCTGCTCCGTCACATCAGCTACGACAGCGATGATCCCGCCCATTTTTTTGCTATCGTGCTGCAAGGGCGTAAACGTCACACGCAGGATCACTTCTTCCTTATTCGGCAGCGTCATCTCAATGAAAAGGGGCTCTTCCTGCGCATAGAGCGACATCTCATCTTCTGGCGGCAGACCCAATAGATCATACAAGGTGCGTCTCTTGAGAAGGACGTCAGCCATCGTCACCTGTAACATATCTTCTGCAGCTCGATTAAACAGGATGATCTGTCCATTCCGGTTAGCGGCAATAACACCGTCCGTCATGTTGCTCAAAATTCCTGCGAGCTTCTCACGCTCTTCCTCTTGCTGCAAGATCGCTTCCTGCAATCGCAAGGTCATATGATTAAAGGCCATACCGAGCTGGCCAATTTCATCATCGCTATAGACACGTACACTACTGTTAAAATCCCCGTCTGCCACCAATCGTGCCTGACGGGTCATCTCCTTCACAGGCTTGGTGATGGTGCGGGCCAACACGACCCCGAGCACCGCCGTAATGACCATGGCGATCATCGTACCTGTCCCCAAGATGCCGTTCATTTTACCAATCGTCGCATAAGTGCCTTCCATCGAAGCGATCATGTAGACCGCTCCGTATACGATTTGATCGCCCTTAACAGGTAGTGCCAATACTTTCACCCGCGCCCCTGTCTTCGGATCGATCCGCATCGATTCACTGCGCGTCCCGAGCAAGGCAACCGTCACCTCAGGCTGCGAGGTCCGCTGTCCAATTGTACTTTTGTCCTCTGTCGTCGCAACCACCGTTCTTGTCTGATCAATGACCTGTACATTCGCTCCATTAATTTTTACCAGGTTGTTGATCAGGTTGTCGATGTACTGTCGGTTTTGTTCGGTGTTGGATTCCTTCCCGTCATGCGGGCGCAAATCGCTTTCCAGCAAACTCGCTAACAAACTAGCTTGTCCATTCAAGGCCTCGGAAAAGTTGTTGATGTAGTAGCTCTCGACTTCCCGGGCAAAATACGCGCTAATGAATTGCATTGCAAGCAAAATCAACAGCATGTAAATGATGACCATTTTCCACTGAACGGTTTTGAACAGCCGCCTCATCCAGGCTGGCCTCCCATGCCGGGATTGCGTAATGTATAGCCCAAACCACGCCGCGTGATAATGTACTTCGGCTGGCTCGGATCATCCTCGATTTTTTCCCGCAAACGACGGATGGTCACATCTACCGTCCGCACATCGCCAAAATAGTCGAATCCCCAGACCGATTGCAGGAGATGCTCTCGCGTCAATACTTGTCCCTGATGGCGAGCGAGGTACACCAGCAGCTCAAACTCACGGTGCGTCAGCTCTAACGCTTCTCCCACCTTTTCGACGGTATACGAGTTCAAATCGATTTCCAGCTCATGCACGCGCAGTACATGCTGGCTATCCTTCTCTTCCACTTTCGAGCGGTTACGGCGCAAATGGGCCTTTACACGGGCTACCAGCTCACGCGTACTAAATGGCTTCGTCACGTAATCATCCGCGCCCAATTCCAGCCCGAGTACTTTATCCAATTCAGAGTCTTTGGCAGTCAGCATGATGATCGGAACATCATACGTTTGACGGACGGTTCGGCATACGTCCATTCCGTCTCTGCCTGGAAGCATAACATCCAGTAAAATCAGATCCGGTCGCTCATCCTTGACCACGACAAGTGCCTCATCACCATCGTAGGCGCACACAACCTGATATCCTTCTTTTTCAAACGTGAATTTCAAAATATCTGCAATCGGTTTTTCATCGTCAACTACGAGGAGTTTTGCCATCCTGCGCCCTCCTTTTTCTATAAGTACGTGTTCCAACAGTCGCCTGTTTCCTCGCAAACTGCCTCTCCAAGGATTCCACTTCGACTGTCACTATTCCTCTACAATACACCATGTACGCCGTGTAAAGAAGGGCTTGGCATTCAATCCCTGCCAACAAAAAAAGGGCCCCTCCTAAGAGTTGCCCTTTCTTATCCAGAAATTACTTGTCTATTTTAAGTAACGAATCGGGTTTTGATTTCGTCCATTTTGTAGAACCTCAAAATGCAGGTGGACGCCGGTCGATTGTCCAGTAGAACCCTTTACGCCGATTTTCTTTCCTTGGCTAACAACATCGCCGACTTTCGCATTAATGCTGCTCATGTGACCGTACAATGTCTTCATTCCATTGCCGTGGTCGATGATAACCGATTTTCCATAGTCACCATTCCAACCAGCGAATGTGACACGTCCATTGTCTGCCGCCATGACAGAACCAGCACCGGCAATATCAATTCCTTTGTGCATGCTGCCCCAACGTTTGCCGAAGCCACTGCTGATATACCCGCTAGCAGGCCAGCTCAAACGACCTGTACCGCGGGATGGAATTACTTTTGTACCGCGCTCCATAATTTTGGTTACAGGCTGCACAGTTACATCTTGTTTGATGACTTTGCGATTAACTACTTGTCCATTTTCTTTCACAACTTCGTACTTAACTGTTTTACTGCCGTTTTTACCTTCTTGTACGACCTTAGTCTCGCCTTTAGGAACCTTGTCATTATTTTTAATTTGGGTATTAAAAGCAATGACCTCTTGCTGATCTACTTCTTCTTTGACTTGTACAGTAACCAGTGGACGCACTGCGGTTACATTGATTTCTTGTCCCAATTTAAGGACGGTATTTTCCGTAACACCTGGGTTGTTCGCGTAAATATCTTTTGATGTAATGCCGTATTTCTTCGCGATGCAACCGATGCAATCGCCTTCTACGACCGTGTGCTTCATATCCTTGAAGGTGCCTTTTACCAGCAACTCCTCGAGTTTATCGGCAGACAAAATTTGAGATGCATCGATTGTTTCGGTTTGCATCTCTACATTTTCTTTAAATGCGACTTCTTTTACCGGATTTGGTTTGACTGGGACTGTGGACGCTGCTGCTACAACAGCCTTTTTCCCTGTCGTTGCAGGAACTCCGGAATATTTTTGTTTCACTTCAGCCAGTACTTCATCAGCCGATTGCTGGTCTGGCAGGTAACCTACCACTTTGCCGTCAATCGTCAGCTTAACGCCCTGAACCTTGATATCCGCTACGGATGCCAGAGTTTGTACAGCGGCATCATTATTGAACGGTGCCTTGAATTCACGCTCTTCTTCGAATGTGATATAGTCAGCCAATTGCAAGTTGAGGCCTGTTTTTGCCTTTTCCTCTTCCAGCTTGGATGCTGTCCAGTTATGTATCACATTTGGATCATTTACCACGCCAATCTCTTTGCCGTTCACACTGACATGATAGACAGAATTGACATTGCTTGTGTAATAGTATTGTGCCGATGCTCCAGCAGTAATCGTCAATACTAGACCTGCCGCAATTGAAAGCGATTGTTTTTTATGCGACTGGATGTAAGAGCTTGTACGTTTCATAGTACGTTTCGCCAGATCACTGCAATCCCGAACGATTCGTGATGACCGTTCCTGCAGCTTGGCCTTCCATTCCGACCAATGCATAACTTGTCCCTCCTGAAAACAGATACAACTTGCTCGTTCCATTTCCTGAAAATTTTTAATTTATCGACTAGTTCGTAAATCCCATAATTTAGTTTCCATTTATCTGCCAAATTGCCTAAAGAAACCAACTATGTCGACTTTACCATAAGATTAACGACAACATCAAGTGTAAATTGCTGTCGAATAAAAAAATAGACGTAGAGTCACTATATGTACAAACAATTGGTAGTATTTATCATATCTGGAGGCTGATACACGTGAAGGAACGTAACATTCTTGCAGGATTTCACACCGAAGATGGTGCCCAAAAGGCAGAAAAAGCACTTCGACAAGCTGGTTTTTCCATCATTCAGATCGACAGAATCGGACAATTCCCTGGTGACGGGAATGAACATATTTTGAATCCCATATCCGGGGATTTTTCCAGCTTGGGGAACCTTACACTGGCAGCTGACTTCCCAAGCGGCAGGGATGCAAGCATCATGGCCGCAGTAAATCCAGACGCCAGCGGCATGGCCGACCGGGGCGATGACAATTTGAATCGCAGTGTCTTGTTAACGGCAGTGGTACCAGAGGAACAAGGTGATCTTGCGACTGAGATCATCCGATCGTATGGAGGCATGATCTAAAATAAATATAGCCATCTTCCCTTAACTGACTAGGAAAGATGGCTTATTTCGTTATGGACATCTGTGAACTCACACCTCTTGCATCGAGGTAACGTCTTTTAACGCAAGTCTGCGTATTTTCGTTTTCTCGGCGTCATTTGGTTGTTTGTATGTGGTGATAAAGCATAGGTATCCATTGTTAAAATGAGTCATGGTTCCCTTGATGACGACGCCATTGATCATCTTTACCTGTACATTTTTGCCCAGCAGCTTTATGGCCTTTTGGTCAAATCCAAAACCCATCATCACTTTTCACCTCTCCATTTCTCCCTATGTCTATCCATATGCCCAGAGGGTGTCGTTTCGTGTCTGTCCGTTGCAAAAAAAAGAAAGCTGCCGAATGCTCGACAGCTTTCTTCTATTATATAGTCGATAGCTTATCCGTAAATGCCACGAACAATGACCGTTTGTTCACGATCTGGTCCTACGGAGAAGATCGACATTGGAATACCAGTCAGTTGCGTGATGCGCTCAATGTAGTGACGAGCGTTTTCTGGCAAGTCGTTCAGATTCCGAACGCCTGTGATATCCTCTGTCCAACCTGGCAACTCCTCATAAACTGGCTCACATTTCGCCAGCAGGTTGAGGTTCGCTGGGAACGCTTCGATAACTTCTCCATTGTATTTGTACGCTGTGCAAATACGAAGTGTCTCAATGCCAGACAATGTATCCAGCTTGGTGATCGCCAAACCGGTGATCCCGCTGACACGACGAGCATGACGAACGACTACACTGTCGAACCAGCCTACGCGGCGTGGACGACCTGTTGTTGTACCATATTCGAAACCAACCTCACGAATATGGTCGCCAGTTGCATCAGTCAGCTCAGTCAGGAACGGACCATCACCTACACGCGTCGTGTAAGCTTTTGCAACCCCGATTACTTGGTGAATCTTAGTTGGTCCTACACCAGAACCGATAGTCACACCACCAGCAATTGGGTTGGAGGACGTTACGTAAGGATACGTACCTTGGTCAATATCGAGCAATACGCCTTGTGCGCCTTCAAACAATACGCGGTTGCCGCTATCAATGGAATCATTGAGGACAACAGATGTATCAGTTACGTAAGGACGAATGATTTCTGCCAGAGCCAAGTATTCATCCAGAATTTCTTGAAGCTCAAAGCCAGTTGTGTTGTACATTTTCTCCAGCAGCATGTTTTTCTCTGCCAGGTTGCGCTCAAGCTTGCGAGCAAACTCTTCGCGATCCAACAAGTCAGCGATACGAATACCGATACGTGCTGCTTTATCCATGTAAGCAGGACCGATACCTTTACGGGTCGTACCAATTTTGTTAGCACCGCGGCTATCTTCTTCTACGCCATCCAGCTTGATGTGGTACGGCAGAATCACATGCGCGCGATCACTGATTTTCAAATTGCTTGTAGAAAAACCGAAGCTATGAATGTACTCCAGCTCTTTTACCAATGCTTTCGGATCGATTACCATACCGTTTCCGATTACGCAGGTCTTATCACTATAAAAAATTCCGGATGGAATCAAATGCAGCTTATACTTGTTACCATCAAAAATAATGGTATGGCCTGCGTTGTTACCGCCTTGATAACGAGCCACTACCTCTGCACTTTCAGCTAGATAGTCTGTAATTTTACCTTTACCTTCATCGCCCCACTGGGTTCCGACGACAACGACTGTTGACATCGAAAAACACCTCCTGATATTATCATGTCTTTTCGGGCCTGAAACAATCTAAGTTTACTAAACGAGACTCCCCATGTCAACGCTAAATACGAACATTCATATAGTTAGTTCTTAATATGTTCGGCAATTCAATATAGAAAAAAAAGCCGGAATTTCTCCGGCTTTTCGTTCATTCCATCTATTAACCTGCTTGATTTCGAAAGCGATGATCCAAGTTAACGAATTTGTTGAATTCTTTCAAGAACGCCAACTCCACCGTTCCGGTCGGGCCGTTACGCTGTTTGGCGATAATGACTTCGATGACATTCTTGTTTTCTGATTCCTTGTCATAGTAGTCATCACGGTACAAGAAGGCAACGATATCGGCGTCCTGCTCAATCGACCCCGACTCACGGATATCGGACATCATCGGTCGCTTGTCCTGCCGTTGCTCTACACCACGGCTCAACTGCGACAGAGCGATAACCGGCACGTTCAGCTCACGCGCGATCCCTTTTAGCGTACGAGAGATCTCAGATACTTCCTGCTGACGGTTATCTCCTTTGCCTCGTCCATGAATCAGCTGAAGGTAATCGATCAGGATCAAGCCCAAGCCCTTCTCTGTTTGAAGGCGACGGCATTTCGCCCGGATGTCCTGTACAGTAACCCCAGGTGAATCGTCGATGTAAATCGGCGCTTTCGCCAGCGTACCAATTGCCATCGTCAGCTTTTGCCAATCATCTTCCTCCAGTGACCCTGAACGCATCCGGGACGCATCCAGATTGCCCTCCGCACAAATCATACGCTGTACCAGCTGAGGAGCACCCATCTCCAAGGAGAAGATGGCTACGGTCTCACCTGCACGGGCTGCTACGTTTTGCGCGAGATTCAAGGCAAAAGCCGTCTTCCCTACGGAAGGACGGGCTGCCAAGATAATCAGGTCACTGCGCTGCAATCCTGCTGTCATCTTATCCAAATCCGTATAACCCGTAGAAATCCCCGTAATATCACCGCGTCGCTGACTCAAAAACTCAATCCGCTCATACGTTTCCAGAAGGGCATCACGAATCGGTGTAAAACCGCCACTGTTGCGATTTTGGCCGATCTCCATGATGTACTTCTCCGCATCCGCGATGATCTGCGTGACATCATCCTCACGGGAGTATCCGTCATTGGCAATCTTGGTAGCTGTATGAATCAATCGCCGAAGTAGCGATTTTTCTTCTACAATTTTTGCGTAGTATTCGATGTTGGCAGCCGTTGGAACTGAGCTGGCGATTTCCGTGAGATACGTAACCCCGCCGACTTCATCCAGCAGCTTGTGGTCCTGTAGATCCGCTGTAACAGTAACCAGATCGACAGGTTCGCCTTTTTCATACAGGTCCACCATCGTTTGAAAGATGCGCTGATGCGCTGTCTTGTAAAAATCCTCCGGACGGAGAATCTCAATGGCCGTGATTAAAGCTTCCTTAGACAAGAACACGGCACCCAGTACCGATTGTTCCGCTTCCTTGTTCTGTGGCGGCACACGATCCAAAAACAGGTCGCTCACGTCACACCCCCCACAATTGAGACATTATTCTTCCACAACGTGTACTTTCAGAGTCACGGTTACTTCGTTGTGCAGTTTTACTTTGATTTGCGTTACGCCCAAAGCACGGATTGCATCCATTTCGAGCTTACGCTTGTCTACTTTGATTTTATACTGATCTTCCAGCGCTTGCGCTACTTGTTTGCTGGAAATTGCCCCAAACAAGCGACCACCTTCGCCTGCTTTTCCTGCTACTTTCACTGTCAGCTCTTCCAGCTTTTTGCCCAGCTCCTGAGCATCCAGCTTTTCTTGCTCCTTGCGCTTATCTTCGCTGCGCTTTTGAGCGTCGAGCGTTTTCACGTTGCTATCTGTCGCTTCTTTTACCAGCTTCTTTGGCAACAAGAAGTTGCGTACATAGCCCTCTGACAAATCCTTAACTTCGCCTTTTTTCCCTTGGCCTTTTACATCTTGAAGAAAAATGACTTTCATCATCGTTTCCCCCTTTATATTTTGGCCTATACGACCGAGTCAATCGCTTCTTTCAAACGACGTGTAGCTTCTTTAATTGATATGCCTTGAATTTGTGTCGCAGCACCAGTGAGGTGACCGCCTCCACCCAGCAGTTCCATGATGGACTGAACATTGATGTCGCCCAGAGAACGTCCACTGATCAAGATCGTATCGTCGGATCGCTCTGCAACAACAAACGACGCCTGGATACCTGACAAAGTGAGTAGCTGCTCAGCAGCTTGCGCCACCTGTACCTGCGTGTAATCCTCAGACGGATCGCCTATGGCAATCGCCATGTTGTCACGGTACGTCTCCGTATTCATGATGATTTTTGCCCGCTTCACATACTGCCCCAGATCTTCCTTCAACAGGCGCTGGACAGCCGCGGTATCGGCCCCGTTACGACGAAGGAAAGACGCCGCTTCAAAGGTCCGCGAACCTGTGCGGAAGGCAAAGCTTTTGGTATCCACCACGATCCCTGCTAACAGTGCCGTTGCAATCAGATTGTCGATATTCAATCGCTCGCTCTGGTATTGCAAGAGCTCCGTGACAAGCTCGGCCGTCGAAGAAGCATATGGTTCCAGATACAAGAGTACTGGCTCAATGAACTCCTCCGAACGTCGATGGTGGTCGATTACCACAATTCGGCTTGTTTCCGTCAACAGCTTCGGCTCAATCACCAGCGATGGTCGATGTGTGTCGACGACTACCAGCAACGTGCGACCGGAGATGAGTCGGATCGCCTGTTCTGGTGTGATAAAGGTCTCTGCCAGCTCTTCATTGGCATAAATCTCTTTCATCAAACGCTCGACAGAATGATTGCCCTCGTCCATGACGATATAAGCCGTTTTGTTGTGCAGCTGCACAGCCTTCAATACACCAAGTGATGCCCCGATGGAATCCATGTCAGGCTGTTTATGCCCCATGACGATGACGTGCTCCGCCTCATGGATGAGATCACGCAAAGCATGTGCAATAACACGAGCCCGGACACGTGTCCGCTTTTCCACCGCATTCGATTTCCCACCGTAGAAAGTGAGCTTGTTGCCAATCTTGACAGCGCACTGGTCGCCACCGCGCCCCAATGCGATATCCAAGCTTGATTGCGCCATTTGTCCCAGCTCAATGTAAGTGGTAGCGGCCGCTCCAACCCCGATACTAAGCGTAATCGGAATTTTGTTGTCAGCCGTCATCTCCCGTACTACATCGAGAATGTCAAATCGCGATTCTTCCAATTTATCAAGTGCTTCCCGTTCCATCAGAGCCAAAAACTTGTCGGCCGTGATTCGGCGAAGATATATGCCATGTTTGTTGGCCCACTCTGTAATCACACCAGCCACGCTTGTAGAGAGCAGCGTACGGCTCTGATCATCCATGACTTGTCCGACCTCGTCCAAATTGTCGAGGTGAATGATGGCAAGTGCAGCCTTTTCTCGATGGTAACGAGTCGTCAATTCTTTGAAGTCCGTAATGTCCTTGAAATACAAAAGGCGCTCATCGGACCGCACAATGACCTCGTATACCCGCTCGTTATAAGTAAACTCCAGCCGTTTTTGCTCCGGCTTCCAAACCAGTTGGGGGAATACCTCTTGGAGGCTTTTCCCGATCATGGATTCATCCCCGGACATATGCGTCATATACGGGTTTACCCACTCAATTGCCTTTTCCTCGTTGTATAAAAGAATTCCGATCGGCAGTTCCTGGATAACGCCTTCTCCCGCCTTCTTCACGCGATGGGTGACCGTCGCCAAATACAGGCGCAAGTCTCGTTGGAACCCCTTTTCTGCTTGAAGAGCGTAAAGAACCAAGCCAATCAGGCAAATCATGCCGATCGCCCCGTACATCCAATGGAACAAGGTCAAAATCCCCAACAACAGCAAGCTAAAGCTGAGTGCCAGGACCATGTGCATCCCGTACCAACGCTTTAACAGGAACTTGGGCATTTCCTCAGCCCCTCTTCACTCTTGTTTCCAGTTTTTCACGCAAACGAATTCCTAGGTCAAATATCCCTACTAGACTAAGTATAGTACTTAGGGGTGGAAAAATAAATAGACAGACAATGAGCACAGGAGTCAATCTCTTCCAGCCATACAAATAGGCAGCAAATAGACAAAAACTCAAGCCCTGCAAAACAAAAATAACATCCAGCATGACTTTCAGGTTCATCAAGGCGATTTCCCAAAACGTGCCCTGCATGCTTTCAGCAAACAACAAAAGACTGATCATCGCAATGAAGTAGTAATAAATCAATGATCGCGGGAAGTTCCATTCCCGAATTGGCTTCAATGCTGGAATCGGTCTGCGCAGACGTCGCCCAATCAGACTCGCCAATCCATGAATAATGGCGGTCGATAAAAAGCTGAACATGATAAGACTCGTAGGCAAAACGATTTTACCCAGTTCAAGCAACTGATCAAACTGCTCTTTTGGCATCATTGCTGGACGCATCTTAGCAACTTCTTGCACGATGGCATTAAAATCAACGTTCATTCCGAATGCCGCGAATGCCAGCATGGAAACGACACTCAAAAAGGCAACGCCTGCCCCCGCCACAATCGCCGGAAGAGCCGCTCCTTTTTTCGCATAAAAAATCCCCATGGCTGAACCCCAAACCGCACTCGAAAAAGCAAGTGTTGCCGCAAACGGACCAGTAACGATCCAGCCCAGAAACGTAAAGGCAAGGGAGATCCAAACCATGTTAGGTACTGTTCGATTTACTGCCAAAAGGATAAAAGGCAGAGGTATCAAGAAACTGACGAGTCCTCCCAGTATGGTATATGTACTGAGAAACAGCAGCACCAGTGCGATACCCAGCATAAGGGCATTTTCAGCCAAGTGTTTCGTTTTGGACGGCATGTCAGCACCTCATTATTCATGTCTCATGTACACTTCCCATAGAAAACTATGGAAAAAAGAGGGCCACGCAATTGTGCCCCTCTTTGTATAGCTTTTGAAAATTATTCAGCAGTGTAAGGCAACAGTGCTACTTGACGGGATCGCTTGATTGCGATTGTCAGTGCACGTTGATACTTCGCAGAAGTACCAGTTACACGACGTGGCAAGATTTTGCCGCGTTCGCTGATGAACTTTTTCAGCAAATCAATATCTTTATAATCGATGTGCTTGATTTTGTTCACTTTAAAGAAGCATACTTTACGACGCTTATTAGGACGTCCTTTGCGTGCCATGATAGTCCCTCCCTCTTAGGAATGTGAAAGTTATACGATACTAGAACGGCAAGTCATCATCTGAAATGTTGATCGGCTTGCCTGCACTCGCGAAAGGATCACCAAACGGATCATAGTCATTATTTCGTTGACCGGATGGTTTGTTACCGCCACCCATGCCTGGTCCTGGATCGTATCCTGAATTGTCTCCGCCGGATTCATTGCCTCGACCGCCCAAAAATTGAACGTTCTCCGCAACGACTTCCGTCACGTATACCTTTTTACCTTCTTTATTATCATAGGAGCGTGTTTGCATACGTCCCTCGATGGCTGCTTGTCTACCTTTACGCAAATAGCTTGCGCACAGGTCGGCAAGTTTTTGCCAAGCGACAATGTTAATGAAGTCCGTTTCTTTCTCTCCCGCTTGATTGGTGCGGGGACGATTAACGGCCACAGTAAAAGTAGCAACGGCAACGCCATTTGGCGTGTAGCGAAGTTCAGGATCTTTCGTCAGGTTGCCGATGAGAATGACTTTATTCATCTTGGTTCCCCCTCTGATCGCGACAATGATTACTTCTCATCACGAACAAACATAAAGCGGATTACGTCGTCATTGATTTTCATCAGACGCTCAGCTTCCGCAACAGCATCGGAGTTCGCTTTGAAGTTCATCAAAACGTAGTAACCTTCACGGAACTTGTTGATCTCGTACGCAAGACGACGTTTACCCATTTCTTGAAGCTTAGAGATTTCGCCACCATAGTTAGTTACAACATCGCTGTAACGAGCTACATTGGATTTTACTTTCTCTTCTTCAAGGTCTGGACGCAATACATACATTACTTCGTATTGGCGCATACCTTTTCACCTCCTTATGGACTTTAGCGGCCCTGTTCGGGCAAGGAGCGAGTGCTAAAACGAAACGCACAAAACATGCACTCCATAAATACTCGCATTATCGTATTATAGCAAAACGCCTATAATGAATCAAGAATTTCGTACTAAACGTTGAAGCGGAAATGCATAACATCTCCATCTGCCACTACGTACTCTTTCCCTTCAAGACGGTACTTCCCACGTTCTCTGGCTACTGCTACGGAACCAGCATCTACCAGATGATCATAAGCAATCACTTCGGCACGAATGAATCCGCGTTCGAAATCGGTATGAATCACGCCTGCCGCACCTGGAGCCTTTGTACCCTGACGGATAGTCCATGCGCGAACTTCTTGTACGCCTGCAGTGAAATAAGTTACTAATCCCAACAGTTTGTAAGCTGCACGAATCAAGCGATCGAGACCAGACTCAGTAAGTCCCAGCTCTTCCAAGAACATTTCTTTGTCCTCGCCCTCGAGCTCAGCGATTTCTGCTTCTACTTTCGCGCTGATCACAACCACTTCTGCGCCTTCATCCGCTGCATGCTGACGAACTGTCTGCACATGCGGGTTGTTGTCTGCATCGTTAATGCCGTCTTCCGCTACGTTGCACACGTACAGCATTGGCTTGATTGTCAGCAGATGCAAATCGCGAATCCATTTGCGCTCTTCGTCATCGAGTTCAACACTGCGAGCAGATTGACCCTCTTCAAATGCTGCTTTCAATTTCTCCAGCACGTCCAGCTCTTGCTTGGACTCCTTGTCGCCGGATTTCACTTTGCGTGCAATTCGGTCAATACGACGATCAACAGAGTCCAGGTCAGCAAAAATCAGCTCCAGGTTGATTGTCTCGATATCGCTCAAAGGATCGACACGACCTGCTACGTGCGTGATGTTCTCATCTTCAAAGCAACGTACAACATGTGCAATCGCGTCCACTTCACGGATGTGCCCAAGGAACTGGTTGCCAAGTCCTTCGCCTCTGCTCGCACCTTTTACCAAGCCTGCAATGTCTACGAATTCAAACGCGGTTGGAACTACCTTGTTTGGTACAACGATCTGTGTGAGCTTTTCCAGACGCTCGTCTGGTACCTCTACGATCCCTACGTTCGGGTCAATCGTACAGAACGGGTAGTTAGCCGATTCAGCGCCCGCTTGTGTAATGGCATTAAACAACGTCGATTTTCCTACGTTAGGAAGACCTACAATCCCGCATGATGCACCCATCTATATACACTCCCTTATCATCATCCTGACATCCTTTTAAGTATATAGATTTGGTTTTCAGATTACAATTGTCTCCTTGTGGAAGCTTTTTTTTACTTGTCTCCACCTGTGCTCATCATAGCTTCAGGTGGTGGGACAAAAAAAGAAATGCTAGACTTGAAAAAAAGAATCTGTTTGCTACGGTAAAAGGAAAGGTAACGAGGTGACTACAAAAATGAAGCTCTTACTTCTCGGTGCCACTGGTCGTGTAGGAAGCCATATCCTCGACTATGCATTAAAGGATGGTCATGATATAACCGTTCTTGTTCGCTCAGCAGACAAGCTCCTTCATCTGGCTGCTGAAAATGTCCGTGTCCTGACCGGAAATGTTCTCGATCAAAAGGATGTTGCATCCGCCATCCGTGGAGTTGACGCAGTCATTAGCGCACTCGGGACAGACAAGGCAATGACGTTATCCGAGGGAACTCCTTATATTATTGAAGCAATGAAGCGAGAAGGCGTTTCACGCATTATTACTGTGGGCACCGCAGGCATCTTGCAAAGCAGAGTTTCCCCTGACCTGCTCCGCTATCAATCCAATGAGTCCAGACAAAAATTGACGCGTGCTGCCGAGGAACATCACAAGGCATACTCGCTCTTGGAACAGTCCGAACTCGATTGGACTATTGTATGTCCGACGTATTTACCTGATGGCGAGTATACAGGCACTTACCGGGTCGAGGCTCATCAGTTGCCTGTAGATGGGATGCAAATTTCCGTACCCGATACGGCGGAGTTTACGTATCAACAGCTTTCTAGTTCCGAATACATTCGGGCGCGAGTCGGCATTGCCTATTGATACATACAGGAAAAAAAACAGGCTCCTATCCGTAATGGAAGGGAGCCTGTTTTGCTTCTGTTGTGTCTTTATTTCTCGTTTACCAGCTTTTCCAGCTCATTTAATGTCTCTTCAAAGATTTCCATTGCTTGCTCGATTGGCTGGGACGTGGACATGTCCACACCTGCTGCTTTCAGCACCTCGATAGGCGGAGCAGAGTTACCCGCTTCGAGGAAGTTTTTGCGAACTCGATCCACTGCTGGCTGACCTTCATCCATGATTTGCTTCGCTAATGCTTGTGCAGCAGCAAAGCTCGTCGAGTATTGATAGACGTAGTATTTATAGTTGTAGAAATGGCTCACACGTGCCCATTCCATACCGATTTCCTCATCGGAAACCATGTCTTTTCCGTAGTACTTTTTATTGATGTCGAGGTAGATCTTCTTGATCGCTTCCGCATTCAGAGATTCCCCAGCTTGCTCTTTCTCGTGAATCGCTCTCTCAAACTCCGCAAACTGCGTCTGACGGAACAGCGTGGAACGGAAGTTTTCCAGATAGTGATTCAAAAGATACATCTTCTCTTCCTTCGTCTTCGCCTTCGCGTACATGCTCTTGAACAGCAGGGTTTCATTCATGGTCGAAGCCACTTCTGCCGTAAAGATTGGGTAGTTGGACGAAATGTACGGCTGGTTTTTGTTCGTGTAATACGACTGCATGGCATGTCCCATCTCATGGGCGATGGTATACACATCATCGAGCGTACCTTGGTGATTCAACAGTACGTATGGATGTGTGTCATAGGCACCCCATTGGTAAGCACCCGTGCGCTTGTCATCAGTGGAATAGACATCTGCCCAGCCGCCATCTAGGCCGTCAGACATTGCCTTCACATAGTCATCACCCATTACCTGTAGCCCATCAACAACAATTTTCTTTCCTTCGTCGAAGGAAATATATTTGTCATCAGATGGAACGATTGGCACGTAAATGTCGTACATGTGTAATTCCTTCACGCCAAGCATTTTCTTTTTCAAAGAAATGTAGCGATGCAGCAATGGCAGATTGTCATTCACCGTGTCAATCAGCTCATCATACACCTTCGTCGGTACGTTGTTCGGTGTCAGGCTTGCTTCCAACGCGGAATCGTAATTGCGTACAGCCGCGTAAAAATTATCGCCCTTTACTTTGGCAGCCAATGTCGATGCAAACGAGTCTTGGAAATCGATCAGAGCGCCATAGTATGCCTTGAACGCTTCTCTGCGCACATTTTGATCCTTGCTTTCCATATAGGAAATGAAATTCGCACGCGTCAACTGAACTTCCTTGCCTGTCTCATCTTTGATTTTAGGGAACCTCACGTCTTTGGACAGCATGCTGTAAATGTTAGTCGGTGCACCACCCAACGGAGACGATTTTGCCAAGAGCTGCTCCATATCCGCAGAGAGTGAGTACGGCTTCGTTCTCAGCATGTCTTCGATAAACAACTTGTAAGGCTCAAGCTCCTTTTCAGACAGCAAGCTCTTTATTTTGTCATCGGAAATCGCAACGATTTCAGGCTGTACCCACGAGGTTTTTTCTGTGACAAGCGTGTACATTTTCTCAGCGCGGTCTCCCAGCTTTTGCAGATCAGGATTCGCGGAGTTTACATCGAGAGACATGTTTGCGTACACGTATGCTTTGTCATTTAAGCGCATCAATTCAACATAGTCATCGAATGCCGCCTGCATCGCAGCAGAAGATGTACCTAGCTTGCCTTGGTGCTTTGTGAAAGCGTTTGCCAAAGATTCAACCTTAGCAACATCCTTTTCCCATTCCTTAACAGTCGGATAAATATGATCCAGCTTCCACTTGTACGCATCTGGGATCTCAGCGCGAGTTTGATAAGAAGGTTTCTCAGCAGCAAGTGCTACCGCCTGCGTGCTGTAAGGAATGAATGGTACGGATACTGTCGACAATGCAATGGCCAAAGCCGTAACTGATGCAAATACTTGCTTCTTCAAATCTCAATCGCCCCTTTTCTTCTATCTATTTTTGCCAAATTATAAGTGTGTAATTATATTTTCACCTGCCAAATTCCTTCTTACTAATAAAAATTTTTCAAATATTCAATAACAACCGTCAATTTATCCAGAGAAAATCCCCTTTTGTGGATAAGTCTGTGGATAAGTATTAGCTAACAACTTTTTATTCCCCACAGCGTTTGCAGACACTCCTTTTTCCTGCAAAAAGTTGTCCACATTTTCTGTGGATATGCTGTGAATAACTTATTTTCTTTGGAACTGGGGCATCCGCCTATACCTCGTAGTGGGTTCCTACATAGCATGAGTATTGAAACTACGGTAGGAGGTGTTAGCAAGTGGGTATCTTTAACGGCTTCGACGATTTTGCGCTGATCTTGGTTCTGTTCATCCTTCTCGTTATCGTAGGTTGCGACTGCGACTAACCTACTCCGCTGCCATCTAGCCTATCTGAAGGTAAGCTTGCATCCTCAGCAGCCTTACCTTCTCCAATTCCACATAGATCATAGCCAAGGCAATGCAGCCTAGGGATAATGATCAGTCATAACCTAAGTACCATCACCGGGAGATACATTTGATCGTACAAAAGGAAAAAGGATGCGCCTCTAATGGCTGCATCCTTTTTTTTACCCACATGCTTGGACTATTTCGACCCGGTCTGAAAAGTTATCCACTGCACTTGATTTACATTACCTGCTGTGTCTTTTACCAAACCCGCAATGAGACTTACCTGATATCTCGTATGTGGTTGCCATTTTCCTTTTGGCTTCACAGACAACATCCGCTTGCTTTTGTTCCACGTAATCGTATGCGGAACGATAGCCCCTTTTTCATCTGTCACACGAACTAATGGCCCGGCGGTTTTGCTGGAGAGGACTCCACCACCAACCAAAGCAATCTCTTCTGCAAACTGGAGTGTCACTTTATCCTGGAGCTTTACATTTTTAGCTCCGTGACCCGGCAATATGACTGCTTGTGGAGCGATATTATCCACAGGCTTTTTCGTTTGAAAGGTGCTGGTCAGCTCTGGATTTAAATTGCCTCGCTGATCCTTCACTTTTTTGGCCAGCAAGCTTACTCGATAGGACGCTCCTGCTTCCAGATTTCCTACCGGATCAATCGTCATGCTTCGATCTGTTTTGTTCCATTTTGCCGTAAAACGAACCTTCTTTTTTTTCGCATCCGTGAGCGAAATGATCGAGAGACCAGACTTGTCAGAGAGCTCTTGCCCATTTTTTAACGAAACCGGCCCCGAAAACGTCAGTGTAATGATTTGATCCGGGTCTATTTCCGCCGATTTGTCAGCCGGGGATATTCTCACTCCCCATTCGTTTGCCGACTTTGCCCACACTCCCTGTGATGGAAGTAGGAAAATCGCAAGCACTACTACCCATTGCAACCACCGAACACTCATCTTTTTCATCGAACCCCTCCCGTCTAAAACGACAAAGCCGCTCCCTGAATGAAGCAGATAAGCGCGTCTCTTCATCGTTTACAGGCATTGTAGAAAAAGACAGATGGGTTGATCAAAGAAATATGGTCTATGCTTGCGGTTCTTCCTCCGCGCGAATCAGTATCTTTTTCAGCTTGCGTTCAAATTCTAGTCGTCCAATCATCACACTATGATCGCAACCCGTACATTTGATTCGCACATCCATGCCCATGCGTATGACCTTCCACGCATTCGTGCCACATGGATGTGGCTTTTTCATCTGTACGACATCCCCCAGCCCAAATTGCTTGCGTTCCATTTCTCTTTCTCCTCTCTACACTGTTCCCTTTCCAGACACCGCGACGATTTTTGGATACGGAATTTGAATGCCTCGGTTGGTTAATTCCGTTCTGATCTTCGCACGCAAATTTCGATTGACCCCGTGAT
This sequence comes from Brevibacillus sp. DP1.3A, assembly GCF_013284245.2. Taxonomy (NCBI): domain Bacteria; kingdom Bacillati; phylum Bacillota; class Bacilli; order Caryophanales; family Paenibacillaceae; genus Brevibacillus; species Brevibacillus sp. DP1.3A. Next base: position 6,583,655 of record NZ_CP085876.1, read on the forward strand.
GCGTGTTCGGCTTACACTCAGCCGTAACCCGGATGATGACTTCGGAAGGTCCCAGTGCATGCACTCCTAAAATCTGTGGCTCAGCTACGATATCCGTCAATTCCGTTTGAGCCGATGCCAACACTTCTTTGAGCACAGACTCAACTTGGTTCAGATCTTCTTCATACGCTACAGATACGTCGACAACAGCTAACGTATTTTGCAAAGAAAAGTTCGTTACTTGATTAATCGTGCCGTTTGGAAAGATGTGTACCTCACCCGTCCAGCTTCGCACCTTTGTAATACGCAGACCTATCTCCTGCACCGTGCCCGTCAAATTGTTGATCGTTACTACGTCCCCGACAGCAAATTGGTCCTCAAAAATAATGAAGAATCCCGTAATGATATCACGAACGAGACTCTGCGCCCCAAAACCAACTGCCAGCCCCAGTACCCCTGCGCTTACCAAAACAGGGCGCAAATCAATACCCAACAGCTGCAAAATCATGAGAATCGCCAAAAAGTAAATGCCGTACTGCACGACATTGTTGACAAGAACCCGCATCGTGTCTACTCGACGTTGATCCATTTGAATCTTGCTTCCATGACGGTGCTGGAACACTTTATTTACGCCTGATTGCACAACCGACACGACGATTCGCGATAACAGGATAATCGCTGCGATTTTCAGTACAGCCATCCCTATATTTACCCACATATCGGCATCTGTCACATACGCATATACTTGGGCATAAATTCTCTCAAAAAAACCAGCTTGATTCATTCCTCCCGCTCCTTCTGCTCCCCGTTTTCGTCGACCTCGCTATACTGGCCAAAAAACTGACGGAAGTATCCTCGTATTACCACTTGTTGTTCCATCATGATTGTTTTTGCTCGTGAGTAATCCGACAGTGGGAACTCAATGGAAAGGGCACAGCCTGCCGTTATTTCCTTCGGCGTTGGTCTTGTATCGATCTCAATATCTTCGTACTCCAGCAGCATTTCTGCCCGCAAGGCTTGCTGCGTGGAATCAAACGCGATCAGCACCGTCTCTCCTCCCATTTCACTCCCCCTCATCTTTTTCACACAAACTACCATAGGCTCCTCTTATTTTACCTGTTCGTTTTCATGCATGCCAGCCTTGCTGAGTTTTCAAAACCTACGTAACTTTCCCATTAGCAGGTATAAAAATGTCATATCGGTACGATACTGTGAATACTTTTATATAACCTTTTACAGGTTGGTTTAAGCCAAGTCGGCAAGAGTGGGGGTTTCCATGAGTACATCCGATAATCGCAAGGATTATTCTTTGCCACCTTTTAAAGTGGAATACCGCAGTGAAAACGCAGACGAGCATCTCGCTGGTCACCTTGCACAGCGCTTTCGCTTAAATCGGTTCGATGACGACCTTGTCATTGTATGTATTGGGACAGACCGTTCTACTGGTGATGCTCTAGGCCCATTAGTAGGAACCAAGCTCATCGCACAGTCACCTCGTTTTTTGCAAGTGTACGGAACGCTTGAGGACCCTGTACACGCCATGAATCTTAAGGAAAAATTAGAGCTCATCCACGCGAATCATCCGACAGCTACACTCATTGCAGTCGATGCCTGTTTAGGTCAATTTAGTCACGTCGGAAACATCAATGTGATTAATGGTCCACTAAAACCAGGGGCTGGTGTAAAAAAAGAGCTGCCTCCTGTTGGTTCCTTCCACATTACCGGGATTGTCAACGTAGGAGGATTCATGGAGTATTTTGTCCTTCAAAATACCCGCCTCTCCATCGTCATGAACATGGCAGATATCATAGCTTCCGGACTGGCAAAAGCCGTAACACTGGCTTCTACGCCTAGTCGATTCGATAGTGTCCTATATGATTGACCGTTTTTCCCTGCAAAAGGTTCCATCCCTCTTTGGAAAACTTGCTTTTCGATCTGTTCTCTCCCTCAACGGATGACAGGTCTATTTTTTTTACACAAAAATCGTCAGGCGCTTTTCGATCACTTGAGCACTGATCGGCGTTGGCTCTACGCTTTCTCCATCTGCATGGACAGGCAGCTGTCCTGCAGCTTGTATCGTTACCTGCTTGCCCCTATAAAAACGGACACCCGGATGATGACGATGAGCTCCTGTGAATATTTTCGGAAAAGCAGCTAACAAGCCGAGTCGACTCATACCACTTACTACGCAAATGTCCGCAATGCCATCGTCCGGTATAGCATCGGGACAGATTAGCATTCCGCCTCCGTAATTCGGAATATTGGCAGCGACAACTAGCCAGACAGCCTCTAAACGAACCTCATGACCATCAACATTCAGTACGATGTCACGTGGCTGATACGTACATACGACGCGAATCACCGATATAATGTAGGCGAGTGCTCCTAGCTTGTACCGATTCAGCCAAGCTTTGTACACAGCTTGATCCGTTATCTTTGCTACCTGTGCATCGAATCCGGCCCCGATTGAATTCACAGCTACCTTTCCATTCAATAAAATCAGATCGATTCGCTTTTCCCCTTTTTCCGACAGAATTCTCTCTAATGCCTGTAACGGTTTCATCGGAATTCCATGTCCGCGAGCGAAATCATTCCCGGAACCAGCCGGTACCATTCCAAATCGACATTCTTCATTCGATTCGTATATCCCGTTTATCACGCCTCGGACCGTTCCATCCCCTCCGACAGCAATGATTTTATTTACTCCCTCTTTTTGGATCAGCTCTTTTGATAATTTTTCGGCGTCCCCCTCTCCTGATGTCAACCTGACATAAAAAGGCTCTCCTAGACGTCGTAGCGTCGGCTCAATTTGCCTCCATACTTTCAACCCTGTGCCATTGCCCGATACAGGATTGACGATTACACCCAACATAATCATTCTCTCCCCAACATGCTGTCGTACTGTACTGTCCCGTCCCACTTATCCATACTTGCTCACAAATCAAGTTTTTGTATCATATTATCGCATGCTATTTTTATCGATGATAGTTGATTTTTCATAAAAAAGACTCCTCCCGAAGGAAGAGCCTCTGTGTCAACTATGAAAACAGCTTTGAAATCCAATCTATAAAGGGAACTCCGACTGCTGCGATCACTAATGCTGGCATCATGTTGGCTACCCTTATCTGTTTGATTTCCAAAATGTTTAACCCAATAGCAATAATCATCAAGCCACCTACCGCCGTTACTTCTACTAGGATCGCATCCAGCATCGTTTCGCTCACCACACTGTAAATGCTCGTAGATAATAACGCAATCATGCCTTGATATAATAACACAGGCACTGCCGAAAAGATGACACCGATTCCTAGCGTCGATGTGAAAATGATCGCAGAGAATCCGTCTAGCAATGCTTTCATAAACAGTACTTCATGGTTGTTACGCAAACCACTGTCCAACGCACCCAGTACAGCCATAGCTCCAATACAGTACACCAGCGTCGTCGTGATAAAACCAGTGGCGATACTGCCTTGGCTACCCCCAACTTTTCTCTCCAGCCAGTGTCCCAGATTGTTTAAGCCTTTTTCAATCCCAATCCATTCACCTAGTACTGTTCCTAGCACAATACTGATAATCACAAGTAAAAAATTATCCGAACCCAGGCACATTTTAATGCCCAATACGAATACGGCCAGAGCAATTCCTTGCATGACGGTTTGTCGCATCGACTCCGGAATTCGCTTCAACATTCTGCCTAACAATGCCCCTAAGATGATTGCTCCGGCGTTGACCAATGTTCCCAGCAAGATCACTTGCGCTGTCCCCCTACAGATGCCTTACCCTTACACAAACGCTGCTGCTATTTCCCTAACAGCGTTATGAAGCGCTTCTACATCTTTCTCTGAGTTGAAAATTCCAAAGCTGGCTCGAACCGCTCCACGTTGTTCGGTACCGGCAGTCTGGTGACCCAGTGGCGTGCAATGAAAACCCGATCTGGTCGCAATCCCGTATTGTTGATCCAGGATAAACGATACCTCTGCTGCATCCACCTCTCCGATATTAAAAGCAACCACGCCTACACGTTCGGTCTCAATCCCTGGTCCGTAGACATGTACACCCTCGATCTGCTGCAATCCAAGGATCGTTTGCTTCACCAATTCCCATTCGTGATGACGAATGTTATCCACACCTTTTTCCATGACAAAATCAACGCCTGCTTGCAGCCCTGCCAAACCAACCGTATTGAGTGTCCCGCTTTCGTATCGGTCTGGACGAGTTGTCGGTTGATCGATCGCTTCAGACTGACTGCCTGTCCCCCCATGAATCAAGGGCTCGAGGTCAATATCACTACTCACGTACAAACCACCTGTACCTTGTGGACCATACAGCCCTTTGTGCCCAGGAAAAGCAAGCATATCAATATTCATTGCCTCTACATCGATAGGCAAAACACCAGCAGACTGAGAAGCATCCACCAAAAACGTAATTCCGTGCTCTTTTGCCAGTTTCCCCAGTTCGGCTACAGGCAGGATGACACCTGTCAGATTGGAGGCATGACTCACAACGATTAACCGCGTCGCGGGCGTAATTGCCTTGGCAAAATCCTCTACATAGAATTGATGGTCTTCTCTCGGCTCGACAAAAGTAGCTTTTACTTGATTGTTTTTGCGCATGTACTCGATGGGACGTCTTACCGAATTATGCTCAACAGTCGAAGAAATAACATGCTCGCCTGCTTGTAAGAATCCTTTTATGGCCTGATTAAGCGCTTGAGTAGCATTGAGATAAAAAAAGAGGTTATTCGGGTTTTGAATCCCAAACAACCGTGACACTTGCACCCGTGTCCGAAACACAGCTTTACTCGCTTTCATCGCCAGTGCATGTCCACCTCGGCCAGGATTTGCAGCAAAATCCTCGATGACCTCTGCCATCATTTCTTTGACTGCTGGTGGCTTCGGCCATGTAGAAGCTGCGTTATCCAAATAGATGATCGCCATGACTACCTCCTGGACTTACTTCTCTATATTCAACATTTCGATGATTCGTTCCAAGTCTTCCTGTGAATAGAAGTCAATCTCGATCTTGCCGCGCTTCGATCCTTTTTTAATCTTGACCGATGTGCCAAAACGACTGCGTAGCCGTTCCTCCATCTCAATCAAAACGGGCTCGTTTTTCGCTAGCTTTTTCTTTTTTGTTTCACGTGAAACATTGAGCTGCTTCACAAGCTCTTCCAGCTGACGAACACTCAATCCCTTTTCCACCACGTCATTTGCAAGCTGTTGTTGTACTTTCTTATCCGTTACCCCAAGCAAAGCACGCGAATGTCCCATGGATAGTTCGGCTGCCGAGACCATTTTTCGGATCTTCTCTGGCAGTTGCAGCAAACGCAGCATGTTGGCTACATGCGGTCGACTCTTCCCTATCTTTTGTGCAAGCTGTTCTTGCGTATAATCATGGTGAGAAATCAGCTTGTCATAAGCCTCAGCCTCTTCGAGTGGATTCAGATTTTCCCGCTGCAAGTTCTCAATCAGGGCAATCTCCATTAATTGCTGATCTGTGTACGCCTTTACTACTACCGGAACCTCTTTTAACCCCGCTACCTTTGCAGCACGCAATCGTCTTTCCCCAGCTACCAGCTCATAACCTTTGATGCTTTTCCGAACAATTAGCGGTTGGATGATCCCATGCTCTTTGATTGACTGTGCTAGTTCCTCGATAGCTGATTGTTCGAATTCTTTCCGGGGCTGATAAGGGTTAGGACGAATCTCATTGATGGAAACCTCTTTTACCTGTTCCCCTTCTTCGATGAGATTGGAAGTAATAAGTGCATTCAGCCCTTTTCCCAATCCTCTACTCATACCCCGACCACTTCCTTCGCCAAATCAGTATAGACTTCCGCTCCTCGTGAGCGTGGATCGTACGTAATGATGGCTTGTCCGTGTGACGGTGCTTCACTCAAGCGAACATTTCGAGGAATAATTGTCTTGTATACTTTGTCCTGAAAATACTTTTTCACTTCTTCAATCACTTGTAAACCGAGATTCGTACGTGCATCGAGCATCGTCAGCACGACACCTTCGATAGCAAGCTGTGAATTCAAATGTTTTTGGACCAAACGAATGGTGTTCAACAGTTGGCTTAATCCCTCTAGCGCATAGTATTCACACTGGATTGGAATTAAGACGGAATCAGATGCTGTTAAAGAATTAACGGTCAAAATCCCTAAGGATGGCGGGCAATCGATGATGACGTAATCGTACTTGTCTTTGACTACTTCCAGCGCCTTTTTCAGACGAACCTCACGAGAAATCGTAGGAACCAGCTCGATTTCTGCACCTGCCAATTGAATGGTGGCAGGAATGATCATTAATCCTTCAATTTCAGTTGGCAAAGTCGCATCGACGGGGTTGATATCATTGATCAGGACATCATAAATGCAGTACTTAACATCTGCCTTATTTACCCCGATCCCACTAGTTGCATTTCCTTGCGGATCAATATCAACCAGCAGAACCTTTTTCCCCAATGCGGCCAAACATGCACTTAGATTGACGGACGTAGTCGTTTTCCCGACGCCGCCTTTCTGGTTCGCCACCGCAATGATTTTTCCCAACTTCTCCACCTCTTTTTTGTCGTGTAGGAAAGCTTGTGGCTTGACCAGTACACTCTCCAGTACGTCTTTCAAAGTCATCTTCTGTATCCTCATCTAGTTAGTCATTCGAGTCTATTTACGATTTGCTCGTATTCTTGTAAAACGATGATCTTTTATACAATTTCCTTCGCTCGTTGCCATACAGTGACCTTTACATGGACCTGTACATGATAAGACGAATAAAGTCTCTGCAAAGTTATCCTCATTTATTATCGAGTAAACCTGCAAGTATGCACAGGTTGGTACTCTCCATGTTATCAGATTTGCAACTTAGTCGTACGCTGTTTTTTTTAGAGAGCGAGACAAAAAAGCCTGATTTTTGTCCCGAAAATGCCGATTTTCCTAGCTTTTTTATGAAAAATGCATATTTTTGGAAATTAAACACTACCAAAAGTCTCATTTTCCTATAAATAATCAGCATTTGCCCAAAAAGAAAGGCGACCTTGTCGCCATTTTAGTTACCATCACATTTATTTCCCTGTTTCCTTGTTTTTCGGAATACGAATGGTGAATTGATAGAATTCATCATGATCTTCTTCCGCTGTCTCTACAGGTAGGCCTGTCTGAATCACCATATCGATCGATTGTCGAACTGTATTAATTGCAATCCGCGTATCTCTTGAAAATGCTTTCCAGCGAGGCTTCGCATCTTTTTCCGATTTAGGGTTCTCAGCCAATTCTAGAAGCTGCTTCACGCGCACTTCCGTCTGTTTCACATTCCATTCCCGCTCCAAAATCTCCAGCAGGACCTTATTTTGTAATTCTGGATCTTTTAACGGAATCAGAGCCCTTGCATGACGCTCTGTTACTTGTCTGGACAACAATGAATCTTGAATTTCTCGCGGTAAATGGAGCAAGCGCAATTTGTTTGCGATTGTCGATTGTCCTTTGCCTAAACGTTGAGCAAGACTCTCTTGCGTCAAATTGTGCAAATCAATCAGCTTTTGATATGCGACTGCCTCTTCAATGGCTGTCAAACCTTCTCGTTGCAAATTCTCAATCAATGCGATAGAGGCTGTTTGCGAGTCATTAAACTCTTTGACAATCGCAGGAATCCTCTCCATGCCCAATTTTCTAGTTGCACGCAAACGTCGTTCTCCAGCAATCAATTCATAACGACCATCGCGAACCCGCACGACAATCGGTTGAATGAGCCCATGAGTTCGTATCGTTTGACACAACTCATCAATTTTCTCGTCATCAAATACAGTACGAGGTTGATATGGATTCGGTACAATGTCCTCAACTGGTATTTGTTTGATTTCTTCGTTATCTGTCTTGTCCGTCAAGCCAAAAATCCGAGAAAATGAATCTTTAACTGCCATAGAAAAATCCCCCACTTCTACCCGTTCCATCCGTGCTATTTTAAAGTCTTTGAAGAGGTGTTCAAAAAGTCATTTTTGATCACGAAGTAATCCTGAAAGAATAGCGCAACAACGAAACAAGCGTTCACCTTCGAAATCCCGGTGCTCATGTAGCTCCCCTACATTCAGCACCTCCTTCTTCAGCTCCTCGCCGCCTTCTTGGTGCTGAAAAGACAACTTTTTGAATACGTCCTAGAAACTGAAAAAGGTCCTGTCCAATCAACGACAGAATCTCCCTCGAAACATTTTGTATCCCTCGCCCATCCATTGTCCGGATATGACAGATTGAATATGTTCTTTGATTGTTGCTGCTAAGGAAAAATGGCATATTGGCGTCGTAAGTGAGTCCAGTCCTACTCTTTTTACATAGGTCCTCCTCTTACATCGTTAAAGACAGCATGCATCTACTTAAAAAAGCTTCACAAGCCCTATAGTACATACTGCTTAACAGACTCTTCTTGCCCATCCGGTCGGTTTGTAAAATTGCCTTTGACCTAATCTTCTTTCCCTACACGCTTTCTTCAGGTTCATTTATATATATGTAATTCTGCAAGATTCGTCCAATTCCTGCTAACGAAAAACGTTTCACGTGAAACATCAATCGTGATCTTCGTCATAAAAATCGCGATCGTCACGGTGCTTTGGCCTCTCATCACTTCCAATGCTCTCATCTGTAGAATGTGAAATCTTGGTGACAGAAAACAATCGAGGAAAAAGCCTATGAAAGTCTAACGTCAGGTACGAAAAAATCGCGGCAACGATCGCAGCGACATACATCCCTGCACTGAACATTAGACCAATGGCTGAAGCAACCCACATCCCTGCTGCCGTCGTCAAGCCTTTCACCGAACCATTGAATTTAATAATAGCTCCAGCTCCCAAAAATCCCATGCCCGTCACGACTTGTGCAGCTACCCTACCTGGATCATGATTTACACCGCTCGAAGAAAAACCGTAAATGGAAGCTAGTCCAAAAAGACATGAACCAAAGCAAACAAGACTATACGTTCGAAAACCAGCACCTCTTTGCCTACTCACATCCTTTATAAATCTCTCTCGCTCCCATCCCATGATGGCACCTGCTAGAAAAGCAAGAAAGAGCCGAAGCAATATGGTCGGGAGTTCTGGCGGGAAAAAGGAGGAAAGTAATGCTGCTTGCATAGTCTAATCACCCTCTCATACGATGTCATTCTTTCGAAGGAGCTAGTACTATGTATATGCCGAGTTGTAGACTCCATGATCCAAGAAGCAAACCTGAGAGACTACTTTTGAGGCATACTTTCCATTTCATCAGGAACGCGCAGTTTCACTTAAACTTTCAATACGAAAAAAAGGCCGCAGCACATGGCTACGACCCTCTCTTTTGACTGACTCCTACACTAACGGCTTTTTCGCAGGAACTCCTGCCTTGCGCGGATAGCTTTTCGGCGTCGCTTCTATTTTTTCCATGATGACGATGTTACGCTCTCCAGCTTCCTCTAGAAGCTGGAATGTCTCGACCTTTCTCGTCTTTCCACCAAGCGTCTTGATTGCCTTTTTCGCTTCAGCAAGCTCTGGAGTAATCTCCGCTCCCTTGAGAGCGACGAAGTTTCCTCCGACTTTGGCAAAAGGAAGGCAGAACTCCGATAACAGATTGAGTCTCGCAACAGCACGTGCCACTACGAGATCAAATTTCTCCCGATAAACCGCTTCTTGCCCACGATCCTCAGCACGCCCATGTACAGGATTCACGTTCTCCAGACCCAGCTCCTGTGCTACATGCTGCAAAAAGCTCATACGCTTGTTCAAGGAATCAATGATCGTCATTTTCAGATGTGGGAAGCAAATTTTCAAAGGAATGCTCGGAAACCCTGCGCCCCCACCGATATCAACAACTGATTGCACCTGATCAAATGGGAAGTAAAAAGCCGGCGTAATCGAATCATAAAAATGCTTGTTGTACACTTGCCCCTCTTCGGTAATCCCGGTCAGGTTCATCTTCTCATTCCATTCAACCAGCAGGCGGAAAAAATGATCAAACTGCTCCTTCTGACGATCCGTCAAAGAAATCCCCTGGGCTGCAAGTACCTCGGCAAACTGTTCTTTCGTCATAGCTTTTCTCCTTACTCGGCTACTCCCACGCGTTTGTACTCCAGATATACCATCAACACGGAAATGTCTGCTGGAGTAACTCCTGCGATACGAGCCGCCTGCCCGATATTCAACGGACGAATTTTGGTCATATTGTCGCGGGATTCCTTGGACAAACCGGAGATTTGGTGGTAGTCAATATCCGTTGGGATGCGGCGCTCCTCCATTTTTTTCATCCGCTCTACTTGTTGCAATGACTTTTTGATGTAGCCATCGTATTTAATCTGAATTTCAACCTGTTCGGTCACATCCTCTGGCAGTGCTTCTGGTGCAGGGACCATTTGAGCAATGTGGCTGTAGTTGATTTCCGGACGACGCAGCAATTGAGCCAGCTCGATGACATCTGTCAGTTCAGGAGAGCCTGCGTTGCGCAAAACCTCTTGGACATGTGCCATTTCAGGACGTACGCGCGTGTTTGTCACACGTTCTTTTTCTTGCTCGATCAGCTCGCGTTTTTGATTAAATCGATTATAGCGTTCTTCGCTAATCAGACCAATTTCATGGCCGATATCCGTCAGACGCAAGTCCGCATTGTCATGGCGCAGCAGCAATCGATATTCTGCACGAGAAGTAAGCAAACGATAAGGCTCATGCGTTCCTTTAGTAACAAGGTCGTCAATCAAGACACCGATGTACGCCTCTTCTCGCCCCAAAATAACTGGTGGTTTCTCTTGAACGCGGCGTGCTGCGTTAATTCCTGCCATGAGACCTTGACCCGCTGCTTCTTCATAGCCAGAGGTACCATTGATTTGTCCTGCTGTGAACAAGCCAGGCAAGGTTTTGGTTTCCAAAGAAGGCCAGAGCTGCGTCGGCACGATCGAATCATACTCAATCGCATAGCCAGGGCGCATCATTTTGACTTCTTCCATTCCAGACATAGAGCGCAGCATGGAAAGCTGGACATCCTCCGGCAAGCTGGTCGACAAGCCTTGTACATACATTTCTTCGGTATTGCGTCCTTCTGGCTCCAAGAAAATTTGGTGACGCGGTTTATCGTTAAAACGAACTACCTTATCTTCAATCGAAGGGCAATAACGCGGGCCTGTTCCTTCGATCATTCCCGAATACATTGGTGCACGATGCAGATTGCTATTGATGAGTCCATGCGTTTCTTCATTTGTATATGTCAGCCAGCAAGGAAGCTGATCCATAATAAATTCCGTTGTTTCATAAGAAAAAGCACGTGGTACCGGATCACCAGGCTGAATCTCCATTTTGGAGAAATCCACGCTGCTGCTATGAACACGTGGAGGCGTCCCCGTCTTGAAGCGTGTCATTTCAAAACCGAGTTCCTTCAAATGATGTGCCAAACGAATGGACGGACGCATGTTGTTCGGTCCACTTTCGTATTGGAGATCTCCGAGGATGATCTTTCCGCGCAAATAGGTTCCGGTTGTCAATACAACGGATTTGGCCATGTATCGCGCTCCAGTTTGCGTAATAACCCCTTCACAGACTCCATCGTTCACGATCAGCTCTTCCACCATCGCTTGACGCAGGATCAAATTCGGAGTATTTTCAATCGTTTTCTTCATTTCATGCTGATACGCAAATTTGTCTGCTTGCGCGCGCAAGGCATGCACAGCAGGTCCTTTACCTGTATTCAGCATCCGCATTTGGATATGGGTTTTGTCGGTATTGCGTCCCATTTCTCCACCAAGCGCGTCCAATTCGCGTACGACGTGGCCTTTTGCCGGACCACCTACGGAAGGATTACATGGCATGTACGCCACAGCATCCAGGTTGATCGTCAACAGCAATGTACTGCAGCCCATGCGTGCAGCCGCCAAAGCCGCTTCCGCACCGGCATGACCCGCACCAATGACAATGACGTCAAACGAGCCCGCTTCATATGCAGGTACAACGTTCATTTTTTGTCCTCCTCTATCACTTACCCAGACAGAACTGGGAGAAAATCTGATCAATCAAATCTTCGCCGACACTTTCTCCGATGACTTCCCCAAGCAACTCCCACGACTTTTTAATGTCGATCTGAATCATGTCTACTGGCATCAAATCATCGATTCCACCCAGCGCTTCATCTATGGCTCGTTCTGCCTGACGAAGCAGTTGAATATGTCTAGCGTTACTCACGTAGGTCAAGTCATCCTGCTGCACACGGCCACTGAAGAAAATCTCCCCAATAGCCTGCTCCAGAAGATCGATCCCCGTCTCCTCACGCGCAGACGTCATAATCAACGGCTGCTGAGGGAAATGACGCTTGATCTCTTCCAAATCCACTTTTTGCGGCAAATCGAATTTATTAATAATCACAATCACATGGAACCCTTTTGCCGCTTCAAAAATCGCGTAATCATCAGCGGAGAGAGGCTCGTTGTAGTTGATCACGAGCAACACGAGATCAGCCTTTTGCAGCAGCTGTCTGGACTTCTCTACCCCGATTTTCTCCACGATGTCCTCTGTATCGCGAATTCCTGCGGTATCGATAAGTCGCAAAGGAACCCCGCGCACATTGACATACTCTTCGATGACATCGCGTGTCGTTCCCGCAACGTCAGTCACAATCGCCTTTTCCTCTTGGACCAGACTATTTAATAGAGAGGATTTCCCTACATTCGGACGTCCAATGATCGCAGTCGACAAGCCTTCACGCAAAATTTTCCCTTGCTGTGCGGTCTGCAACAGTCGTTGTATTTCACTTTTAACCTCCAGGCACTTTCCTCGCAAGAAATTTTGCGTAAACTCCTCAACGTCATGCTCTGGATAGTCCAGTGTTACTTCTATATGGGCCATCGCTTCAATCAAGTTTTGACGCAGCTGCCGAATGAGCCTGGACAGCTTCCCTTCTACTTGATTCAATGCGACCTTCATCGCTCTGTCTGTTTTCGCCCGGATCAAATCAATGACGGCCTCAGCCTGAGACAAATCGACACGTCCGTTTAAGAACGCACGCTTTGTGAACTCTCCCGGCTCCGCCAATCTTGCTCCATTATCCAAGATTAACTCCAGAACCTTTTCAACGGAAACGATTCCTCCGTGACAGTTTACCTCAACTACATCCTCCCTCGTAAATGTACGGGGAGCCTTCATTACGGATACCAGTACCTCTTCCACTCGTTCACCTGTGTTTGGCTCATACAAGTGCCCATAATGGATCGTATGGCTGTCCACAGTGGACAACCGTTGCTTTCCTTTATATATCTTATCCACAACTTCGATCGCTTCCGTACCGCTTACTCGGATCACGGCAATACCGCCTTCACCCATCGGTGTTGCGACCGCCGCTATTGTATCGAATTTCATGCTGTTCACCTCAAGCTTTCCACTCTTACAAGTCAGCCACTAACTTACTAGCATAACAGATCGTCTAGAAAAATTCCAAAAGAAAGTGCAGCCAATTCATCTGGCTAAACACCCAATAGGAAAAAGCAACCCTTTCTCCAAGGTTGCTGTCCATTTTGGTTATCCACAGTATAATCATTTTCGCAAATCCTCAACCATTTGGTCAATTATCCACAGTGGACAACTTTTTGAAGAGATTGTTCAAAATGTCGTCGCTTGCTTACCTGAATTCAGGCAAAAAAAAAAGAAGCCTAGCGAGAGGCTTCTTTCGGTGCAATCACGATATAACGATTTGGCTCGTCTCCTTCACTGAAGGTAACCACATCCGCTCTCTTTTGCAAGAAGGCGTGGATTACTTTCCGTTCAGCAGCAGACATTGGTTCCAGACGTACATCCCGTTTGGTCGATAACGCTTTTTTCGCCACACGATCTGCGAGCTGCTCCAACGTTTCCTTGCGACGCAGCCTGTAATTTTCGGCATCCAGAGTGATGCGTACATGTTTGTCCGCATGGCGGTTCGCTACGACGTTTACGAGATACTGTAATGAATCAAGAGTTTGTCCCCTGCGGCCAATAATGATTCCCAGATTGGTTCCCTGGATGTCAAACAGCATGCCCTCTTCATTTGTACGCGTCTCCACTTTGGCATTCACCTTCATGTTCGACAAAACGTCTTGAAGAAAGTCACGTCCCTGTGCAACCGGATCAAAGTGAAATTCTACTTGCACTTTAGCGTCCTTTGCCCCAATCAGTCCAAACAATCCTCTGCTTGGTTCCTCTAGAACTTGGATCGTTGCCCGCTCACGCGGCACTCCCAATTCCAGCAAAGCTTTTTGCACAGCATCGTCGATCGTTTTTGCCGTAGCTACCACCTTTTTCACTTGGAGGCTCCCCCCTTAGGAGTAGGCATATTCCCTTTATCACGATACAGGAAGTAAGTTTGTACAATAGTAAACAGGTTACCGTATACCCAGTACAGAGACAGCGCTGATGGCAATGTGACGGCAATCGCCAAAATCATCAGCGGCATCATGATGATCATCATTTGCATTTGTGGATTTCCTTGATTTGCTTGACCCATCATTTTGGACTGCAGGTACGTCGTAATCGCAGCAATGATTGGCAAGATGTAGTACGGGTCCTTTTGTCCCAATGTCAGCCACATGAACGTTTGCGAGTTAATCTCGGTCGTACGGATGATCGCATGGTAGAACGCGATCAAAATCGGCATTTGTACCAACATTGGCAAGCATCCAGCCAACGGATTGACACCGCTCTTCTGGAACATAGCCATTGTTTCCGCTTGCGCTTTTTGTGGATCATTTTTGTACTTTTCACGGATCTTTTGCATCTCCGGTTGAATCTCTTGCATTTTCTTGGAGCTCTTGATTTGCTTGACCATCAATGGAAGCACAATGATTCGAATGATGATCGTTGCAACCAGGATACCCAGACCGTAGTTGTTTCCGAGTATCAATGCGCTCTCTTTAATTAGCCAGGACAGTGGATAGACAAAATACTTGTCCCAAATGCCGGTTGCGTCAGGGCCAATTGGTGCAGCAGCTTGGGGGTTACAGCCCGACAAAACTAGAACCAGCATAGTCAGCATAAGAATGCTGAGTGTACGTCTACTCAAGGGTGATCCTCCTTTTCCCCGCTTCAATTGAGGTAATCTTATTTGTGCTGATCCGGGACTGGATCATACCCGCCCGGGTGGAACGGATGGCATCTCAAGATGCGACGAAGGGCCAACCAGCCTCCCCTCCACGCTCCAAATCGACGAATCGACTCGATGGCGTAGTGAGAACAGGTCGGCGCGAATCTGCATGAAGGTGGCTTATACGGAGAAATCATCAGTTGGTATCCCCGAATCAACCAAACCATGATCTTCACCATCATCGTTTCACCCTCTTTTTCCATCTCTTTTTCCATTATGTACGGGTGCCTGTTTGATCACTTTGGCTCGCTTCATCACATGTAACAGAGATTGCTCAATGGCTTCAAGCGTCATCGCTTCCACACCCGGACGGGCGATGATGACGAGATCGAGACCGACTGGAATATCAGACTCCATTCGAGCTACTGCTTCGCGTATAAGCCGCTTGACTCTATTGCGGACAACAGCATTGCCAATTTTTTTACTGACGGAAATTCCAGCGCGAAAAGCCGCTTGTCCCTCTTGCTTTGCTGAATACAAGACAAACTGCTTATTAGCAGCAGAACTTCCTCGTTGAAACACAGCTTGGAATTGCTCATTTTTTTTGAGCCGGTGTGAACGATGCAAAGGTAAACAACCCCTAACATCACAATTATAGTAGAAAACGTACACAGCATCTACCAGTATATCCTTGTTTCGTCCACTTTTTTCCCTAAGTATACTCGGTTTAGAACAAAATCAAAAATTCAGCGAAAAAATATAGGCTATCAGCCAATTTCTGCGATGATTTCTGCACTGGCATGGCGCAAGTCAGAGAGCAATTGATTATCCGCTTGGAAAAATCCCAATTTTGGAAGGGACAAAGCCAGCTTGGCAGGCAGATCCGCCCAATGATTCTCCAGCCATTCATCAGAATCGACGCTATGATATAACCAGATCGCCTCTGAAAATAATAAAAACCCGGCCATATCAAGCTGATTTCTCTCCTGCAATCTCTGAACCTTCCTCTTTACTAACCAATCATTTTCAGCCGCCAGCGCAAACCGGGTCCCCTCATTTATTGACCGTAGATGAGCCCGATAGTCCGTCAATAGCATGAGCGCATCCTGTACATCTTGATTACTCCGGTATGTCTCCTGAAAAAAGCCATCCATACCATCCGAACGAATTGCTTTTTGAACCAACTGATACAACTGTGCATCACTCAATGAATGCCCCTGGAAGACAGCACTCATTTGCAGCGCCCCGATCCATCCTGCCCATCCAGCCAAATAAGCGGAGTAAGGAAAGCCCTCCATTAAGGCAGCCTGCGCCTCCTCGTGGAAGGAATCTACCTCCGCTTTTGCCTGTGCAAACATTTTCGCTTTTCCAGCCGGGGAATCCATATAGGCACACATGTCATTCATCCAGGAAGTGAAACGATCCTCTGGGTCCAGAACAACCTTTGCTTCCTTTAAGTAACGCCATACCCACGGATTCTCGTATACTTCTTCATCTGTAGGAGCAGATTGGACCTGCAGTTGTATCACATGCCCTCTAAACAGGCGATTTTCACAGGAAGGATCACCTTCTTCCTCCACAAAGATGTGTAAATCGAGGTCGCTATATGCGTCCGCTTCTCCCCTCCCGACAGATCCACCAGCATAGGCACATACCAAGCTGGCTAGAGGCCATTCATCAAGAAACTCGCGTGCCAACGATACAAAAAAGTCGGTTACGTCCTTGCTTTGTTCCATCGGCCTCCTCCTGTCTCTTCAATAAATAGTAGGATTTTCGGTAGCTAGGTAACGATTATCCCTCAAAAGGTTTCCACATCGGAGAAAGCCTTCCTCTTTTTATAAGAACAAAGAATTTTCAGACACATATAGACAAACAAAAAGGCCACTGAAAGTGTGGCCTAAGCGGAAAGAACTTTTCTACCTCTTTGACGACGAGCAGCCAAAATTTTGCGGCCATTTTTCGTGCTCATGCGCTTACGGAATCCATGATCCTTTTTGCGCTTGCGGTTGTTAGGATTGAAAGATGGTTTCATTACGTATACACCTCCGTCTTGCAAAGACATTCTTTTGCATTATAAGAACATATGGCTAAAAAGTCAAGTGACAGTGGAATTTCATTACCAAGGCAAATATCCCCATAAAACTATTTCCCAGACCTGTGGATATCATTTTATCCACAAAAACAGGTTTCGACAAGTTTATCTACAGCTTGTACACAAAATATAGGGATGTGAATATGTGGCGAGTACCAGAAGTTGTGTTTGTGGATAAGTATGAAAAAACCATTGATACCACGCTTTATATCTGTTATTATGTTTTTGTTTTGAAGCGTGAATAACTCCGATACGTAAATCGGTTTTTCCACAGGGTGTGGATAAGTTTGTGGACAGATTCTTTCCTATGTGTATGTCGTTACTCACAGGATTGAGGATAACCGTCTGCTTTTTTTCACTTCTACGAGCGGAATCCCTATATTTCGACTTTTTTTATCCACAGTCGCTTCAAACGGCTGTGTTGACAATTAGGTCACAACATAGCAGATTTTTGCACTTTTTCTCGATCATTATGGATCGGTGCTTCATCAATTTTTCGGATGGTCCAGAGGGAGGGATTCTGG
>NZ_CP085877.1 GCF_013284245.2 Brevibacillus sp. DP1.3A
CGAAGCAATTGCAAGTTTATAAACATGCTTGCCTGTGTTCAGTCGAACGTAATCATAGAAAACATCAACTACTGTTCCTTGATTGCCGTAAACGTCTGTAACGCTATCGCCCTTTTTTACATCCATTCCGATTCACCCCTTTTGGTTTATTAAGAACTACGAATGATTACATATCCACGTGAATCCTCTTCCACATGCTCCGGATTTTCTAAATACTCCCCGTTGTCTGTTTTAACATCTGCATAAGGAGGCATCTTCTTTAACAATTCTATTAGCTCCAAAACTTTCATATCTTACACCCTTTCTATTCATAATGAGGATTTTGTAAAGAAAACACCGAGAGGAAACCCCTGCTCTCGGTATTTATCGTTCTGATGTTATCCAAAATCCATGTCTGATTTGGGTTCTTTTCTAGGCTTTTCTTGTTTTTTTGTTTCAGGTGCAGCAGGCGCAACGACTGGAGCTGATGGACCTCCTGTCTCGGCAGCCATGTAAAAACGGATCGCAGCGCGCACCCATTCTGCTTTCCTCGTCCTTGGCAGTTTGTCGAGACGATCGATAATCTCTTTATCGTGAACTTCATCAAGTGGCAATTGATAAATTTTGTGGGCCATGGTTTACCCCCGAGCCTTGAATTTTCCGTAACGGAAAAATCCTTTTGCGTTTGCGATTTGACTGTCTTTAACTACGATTATGTCTTTTTCCCAGGCTTTAAAGTATGGAGCCATTACCTCAGCGCCTCCTCCAGTGAGAAGCAACTTATCGAATTTAGCTCTATTGTTCCAGCGTGTGCTAATTCGAGGGATAATGAAATCCGCATATTTACGGAGTGCATTTTCTTTTACTGCTTTAATATCAACGGAACTTCTCTTGCTGATCACGTATGAGTCAGATCCCTTCAATACCTGCTTTTCAACAGATTGAACCGTAGCACCCGCCTCTGGATTCTGACCATTGATGTAATCACTTATCTCCTCGTAAACCTTAAACATCGCAAACGGGATGGTATCAGTATCCTCTTTTTGTCGCTTCAGTCCTTTGATACCGTCCAGATCCGTTGTTCCTCCGCCTATATCGATAACACCGACATAGTCCTCTTCGTAACTCTCGTCATCAACGTAACCTTCCTCATCAAGATACAAAGACAAAACAGTCCCGAGAGGCTGTGGTAATACGATCACGTTAGAGACTTCGATTATCTTTGTGGCTCCGTTTACTGTCACTACATGTCCGCCATTGAAAACTTCCTCGAGTTCTATTTCCATGCGAGTGCCCTTCTCTCTACTTGGACAACCTGTGACAACCAAGACATTATCGAACGTCTTCTTCTTATTAGACACCAGGGAAGCCAGTGCAAATTCAGAAAGCAGACGATACGACTTCTGTGCGTATCGGTTTTCTGTTGTGTATGTGGGAATTACCATCGAGGCTTCAACGACATCTTCACCCCACACGTACAGCTCTTTTTCGAACTTGTTGGAGGTATAGGTCTTCACCTTCAATTGCTTTTCGTTGCCAAAACCTTCTTCACCAAACGCGTCTGGCAGTGCGTAAGCGGATGGTCGAAGCAACTCACCTTCTTCTGATACACCCTTCACATTCGTATTCCCGTGATCCAAACCGATAACGTACATTTTTTTACCCTCCGTCTGTTGTTTTTTATCTAACGATTCGCTAATGACTATATATTAATACCAAGTCCAACCAAACTGCAAGTTAAATTTCACACAATAATTATATATTGATTATATAGTTATTGTGTAATAACGACATAAAAGCCACTGGAATAAATTCAGCGGCTCCTTACATTGACCAAAAGTCATCCTGTTTTACATGAGGATCTACTTTACGCAACACTTGCAGAATCTTCTTCATCGTTGTTCCAGCAGGCATTTTATCAGTATCAGAGCAAAGTTTGCTGATTGTCTCGCGGCTTACTTTGGATTCATCCACTAACCACTCTTGAGTAAGCCGCCGACCATCTATATGATGCGAGTCGATGAACTGCCCAAGCTTGCTTCTCTTTTTTCCAAGACCACGTAACATCCTAGATCACCTCAGTACAAGGCTCGACAGCAATTCCAAATTTTATACAAACAGTTTGCAAATAACTTGGAATTTTGGACAATCCGTACCGCATCTTCTTAGAGCAAAGGAGGCGGTGACCATTTTCAAGATCGAGGGCGACGAGGAATTTGTGGAGTGGTACGAGAACGCGAGCGAAGAAGAGCGGCAGCATAATTCCGTTTGGAAGTTCAGCCTGGCGATGGTCCTATTGAGCGCGATCATCTTTATAGGAACGCGTGGACAAACAGAAACAGCCCCAGGCGCTTACGAGGTGCGCGGGGTATCGAATGGTGCAGTCCAGGTCATTGAGCGCGACACGGGGCAACACACGGAGCTGAGAGCGCCCAATCTGGTGAAACAGGCACTTTCTGGCAAAATCAAACGTGGAGACATCATTTATCGGTGACCGCCTGCAGAGGCGGTTTTTCTCGTTCTAATTGAGCCCAATTCTGCGTAGTGTCATCGTAAAGGTGTTACACCGTGACGGAGAAACAACGTAACCATGGAACGATGTTCCTGAGATAAAAGCCAAAGAGAGGGGCGTTTTTGATGCAAATAAGAGTGGGGCAGGGCCAACCGATACCAGTAAGGAAAGTGAGATCGGACAAAAAAGTCCGCGTCAATTCATCACTCTCTAAAGACACGCATGACAAACTCGTGATGTTGGCGACGAGCTGCGGCATGACGAAAACAACGCTTGCCGAAATCATGATCAACACATGCGTCAATTCGCAAGACTATGTGAAATACATCCAGGACAAACACAACAAAAATCCTCAATACCGGGTATCTCCAGTCATTGTAGACAACAAAAAGGTTCAATACATGTTCCTAGACTAACCATCCTGTTTCTTCAACCAGGTAACGAACTTCTTCATAGTCTTCCGACAAGGAGGACATTGACCATTCCGTTCCTCATAGCCTTTGCTGGACGTCTTGTCTCCACACAACACACACTTTGCCATATACCTCAACCTTTCCGAATTGCTTGGATAGGTTAAGGATTTCCACACCATAGAAAATTTATACGTTATTCGAATGCTGACCGGCTTTTCTTCGAACCCACAGATAAAACTCATCACGATTGAAAGGATACCCATCATCGTTCTTTTTTGGATAGTCTTCAAAGATCCTCTCGCTATTTAACAGCATGTAAACCAGCACTTCTTTTTCTAACTCACCTGCGGCAAATGCAAGAAATGGATAGACCCAGTAATCACGGATTAGAGATTCGCCAAGTACTTTCTTGTATTCATGTGGCGCAATGCCAGCCGTCTCAAGAATGATATCTTGATATGTACTAGACAGATCATCTAATCCAGAATCAATGGCAAATCGCTCTCCATCAAAAGTAGGGTCATCTATGATTGTATTCAATGCATTAGGGATGCCTCTAAATCCGTCCAACATGCTGGAGAGCAGCTTTGTTTTTTGGTCGAATGATAATGTCTGTAAATCTTCTTTCATGAAGTTTCTCATTTTGAATTCTCCTTTACTTTTTATCTTTTTATTTAACGAGACTTCTGATGTGTTATCATTTCTGAAAATACGTCGAGGAGAGGATTGAGTATTTTATGAGAGATTCTGCAGAAAACACATACGTTATTACTAGCGATCCAGTTGAAGTAAAGAAAAAAATTGATAGTTATTTAAACCCTAGTCCATTTCCGTCTGAGGATCATCCTAAACGAGAAATTCCTGCACATATCAAAGAATTTTTCGAAAGCCTACCCGCAATCATAAGCTTTACTCCAAAAGTCCGTGAGTTAGTCCTAACCATCCGCGACACTCCAGAAATTCTAAACAAAGTAACGTTGGTCAAGCATTTCCCCAAAGGCAACTTGAATATCTTAGCTAGACCAGATGGAATGGCTGTAATGTATCCAAGGGAGCATATCCTCAGCGGAGAAAATGATGACATTGATACAGATACGGTTGAGGGCTTGATACACATTTGCGAAAAGTACGAAAAAATCCATTTGTGTCTTGATTTACGCACAAATTCTGAAGCGTTGTTTGAAATGGAAGCAAAAGGGATTGTCTTCTAAACTCGTTAGTAAACGCTTGTTAGACCGGGAATTTTCTCTACAGTAACGCTTTTAAGCGCACCATAGAATCAACCACAAAATCTATCAAAGTCGCGTTATTTGAATAAGTGGCGCGTTCTTTTCCAGGTACCCCAACCTTCTGAATAGTTTCGTTGCTATGAGGATTACCGCACGAGGGCATCATACGATCATCGGCGAGAGCGTAGTCTCTGTAAACGGTCAACAAATTCCGGGAAGGCGTCAATTCCCTTACTTTCTCCTGCGACAATAGGTTTGCCGAATGAGAGCGGAAGCTTGTCCTGTTTGAGGAGCGTTTTTCTCGATGTATCCATTAAAACCTGTAAAGCTGGAACATCCTTGATCAGTTTTTCTTCTGATTCCTGAAGTAGACTAGCTTGCTCCATTTGCCATTTGACTCCAGCAGGGAGATCGTCTACAAGCACATTTTCGTATTCAATCTGAGCAGACAACATTGTCTTAGTTGATCCTGTCAGTTGATTGTAAATCGCGCCATAGAAGTAACGAGCTGGTTCATCAGTATCGTTCTTTTTCATTTTTTTCTGTAGAGACTTCACAGCATTGCGTAGCTGCATAACACCGATCGTTGTTCTTTTGACTTTCCTCATCGCATAGATAAGACTTTCCCAAAGGTCAGCTATGAGAAGAGGATCATTTGCAAACGGCTTGATTAAGCGAGAAAACCAAGGTTGAATTTCAGAATCAATTTCCAGAGTAGGAGCCTGAACGTTATTTACGTTATTCAAAACATTATCGGAAGAAATTAAAGATAAAGAAAAAGACTTAGTTTCGGACACGTTTTTGTTTGGTCGAACCGTTGGTACGTCTGGTGTTTCTGTAACCTCACGGGAGGTCATTTCTGTTTTTATCGGCAGGTCATTCGGCAGGTCATCTTGGGTAGAAGAAGGGAGTTCCTTCTCATATGCAGCTGGCTGAATAATGTACACTGCACTGCTAAATTCGCCATCACCTTTTCGACGTTGGGAAGAGTCAGCGCGCAAAATAATACCAAGGGTAAGCAAATGCTTTCGTGCACGCTTAACAGTCGATTCGGATACTTTCAAAGCTTGGGAAAGCACCCTCAAGGATGGCCATGCAACACCGAAGAACTTGCAACTGTATTGGGATATCTTTTTAAGAAGGGCTTTTTCGATTTTGTTTAGTTTGTGTCCTTGGAAATAGAGGTGTTTGCGGACAGCTTCGTTCAGCTCATGCTTGCTGGTGAACGTGGCTAAGGATTGGCTGATTTGCATATGTATTCTCCTCCATGCAGGGGAAGGAAAGAGCAAACCCTAAACTCGATTTTTTGCAATAGGAAACTAGACCTTGCATGCTCGCTTTTTTCGCGATATAATGAAGGCAACAATTTGAGTATGAGTTTAGTTCGGGTCCGGTGCTTCCAACACCGGGCTTTTTCCTTTTCTGCGGCATTTTTTTATGATAGGAAACCAAAAAGCGCTCTGCACCGATCCAACTGGATGGCAACAGAGCGCTATGAATGTCGATGTATGACAAACATTACCGACACTTTCGCCTTGATAGAATAGCCCCAAGTAGGGTATACTAATGACGAAAGATCGGAGCGTTCAGTTTACCGAAGGAGGTTCGGTATCTGGATGAATCTGAAGGGAGCGCCAACTCTCTTAGATTCCCGATCGTTTTTTGTTTTCCAAATCTTTCTGTGGATAGTTTAGCATGAAGCTAATAGAGTTGTCCACATGTGAATAAGTTATTGATGGACGGATGCAAATCCGGCCTTTTTTGTATACAAGAAGAAGGGGGGGCGCCAAAAATGATACAAATTTGATCAGAGATTTAAGCAAAATCCTTTTGTGATTGTGGATAAATCAATTGAATAAGTTCACGATGTCGTGAAGTTCGTGGCGAGAGCAGGCTCTTTGCCTACCCTTTACTGCGCCTGTTTTGCTTCCTGACATCCGGAGTTACTTTGATCCACTCATACATTGATTCCATACTACACCCTAGCATTTCGGAAATTGTACGAGCATTTTTCAAAGTCATGACTCTCTTATTATGTATGTACTCGGAAATCTGAGAAAGCGACATCCCCAGTTTCTCAGCTAATTCTGCTGGAGTCATCCCGGCATCTTTTAGTCGATCCGCAAGCAGGCACCGTCCCACTTGGTACGACATGTGGTGCCTCCTGATTCGTTGGGAAAAATTATGTAGTTGCATTTTGTGAGTGCTGATACTAAAGTATAGACAAAAAATGGAGGGGTAGCAATTGGAACTAAAAATACTTACACTTGAAGACAACCCCGGTCATCAAAAATTGATTGCGATTTTTCTTGAGCAGTTAGCAGTAAAATCCTTCGATATAGCGCGGAATTCGAAAGAATTTTTTTCAATCATAGAAGAGCGTGGTTCTGACTTCAATCTATTAATCATTGACATTCATTTAGATGAAGATAGCATGAATGGTTTAGATTGTTATAAACTGTATAGAAAAGCTGGAGGAAAGATGCCAGCAATTATTGTTACGATGGATCCGATTCATTTAGATAGAACAGAATTACAAAAGATCGATGTCATCGATGTTGTAGATAAAGCAAATCTGTATTGTGAAGGCGGACCTCTACCAGCAGCCTTTGATAAGGCTTGCAAACATTTGCAATACCAACAATTTGACAAGGAAGGCTGCTTGTATGTTCCAGTTGCTGGAGAATCGTTGTTTATGCTCCCAGTAGAGAAGGTGCTCTATATTCAGTCAAAACTACGAGAGATTACAGTACATACGGACTTAGGTAGCTTTCGCTCTGATATTTCATTGAAGCAGTATTCCAGTTACTTAGACACACACGGATTTTTATCTGTATCACGATCCAGTTTGGTAAACTTAGAAAGAGTAGATGAATTTCATAAGTATGACCAAACATTAACCTTTCAAGGTGATCATTTGAGAAACCATGTAAAAGTAGCAGATGATCGCGTAGGAACAGTAAGAAGAATATTGAATCGGTGATTCCGAAAGATAAAAAACGGCGTTCGTGTTCACGAATTCCTTAAAAAAATATTAAATCGACAAAATAACCCCTTCACGTAATTACTTACCACTTGTATAATGGTGGTATAAGTTGGAAATAGGGGGTATTTGTCTTGGGTTTGTCAATCACTGGACAGAAGAAGGATACACTTCGCGACGCACTTGTCAAAGAAATGAAGATAAAGGCAGTAACTCCAACAATGATTACGTCTACTAAAAACATAAGTCTGGTCAATCTTAGCCGCATGTTTGGTGGAAGTAGAACCTTTTCTCTTGAAGTATTGGATGCGGTTACAGAGGTTTTGGAACTTCCAGCTGGACATTTTTACCCTTACTACATTAAAGAATGCTGGGCGAAAGAGGGGAACCGTTTACGAAAGAAGACGGAGGAATATGTGGTACGCTGTCTCAAGTTGGGATTAATGGATCTCGTTAAGCAAACCATGAACGAGCTCACCTCTATCCCAGGCAACCTACAAACAGTGTTCTCGATCGGTGAAACTTTGTTCGGAATAGGCCGTCAAGAAGAGGCTCTACCATTTTTTGAAAAAGTGATCGAGAAAGAGGCAAACAAACTATCCGCAGATCTAGCTGTAAGCTACTATCGTCGATTTCTGATTGTACGAGATCGTGACATGGTAACGGCATACGAGGCAGCTATAAAACTAACAGACTATATTTCTAATCTAAAAGGTCTTATGAGATCCGAGGCATATCATAAGATACTCGCTGTGTTCTACACTGTTGAGCATTGGGCAGCTGTTGAGAAATACAGCAAAGAACTCGAAGAGTACGTAATTGAGACGGACCAATCAGCATACGGAGGAGCTCTGTACTATCAAGCGGTGGCAGCTCGTGCACAGTACAAATATGAAAAGTCCCTTAGATTAATTGAGAAGTACGAAACTGGAATTAGTGAAATGTTTACTCTTTGGGCTGAAGGTAACAGGATGGTTGTTCAAATACTGGCAGGAGATTCTCAGAAAGTTTTCGATTTAATAGGGTTTATAAAACGCAATAACAATCGATACAGATATTTAGATACAGTTCTCCAAGCACTTGTTGAAAATAACATGTTGGATGAAATAGATCAGTTTTTTGTTGACTTCGAAGAACAGATTAATAAACTATTCACGATCAAAGATCCTGTTACTGTAAAACATGCAATAAATTTCACATATCATAAAGCACTGTTCTTATTAAAACGAGAAATGAAAAAAGATAGCGTAATCGTTGCCATAGACGCGCTGCAGCTAGCAGTTGAATACAAGATACCCGTTGATATAATCCGATGTATTAAACTGATCATGAGGGAAGCTAAATCACTTAGCGACATACAAATTGCAATATGTATCCAAGCTCTAGATGAGTTTGAGAACACAATACCGGGCGATACTATTTGTATCGTTTGATAATATTGACCGATACGTATTTTATCGTGTACCATTTATCTTGTAAGCTATCACCTATCAAGGCGGGATGACATAATGAAAAAATTTCTTTTGGTGGGGATTCTATCAGCTGTTCTAGCTATACCAGCAGGGGCAAATGCTGAAGATGGACCTGGATGGGCTATGAAGCCATTACCAATCAAGGTAAATCCAATAGGAAAACCACCAATCACTACTAACGAAGATGGGCCCGGCTGGTAAAACAAAAAAGGAAGAAGCACTTGAACTGTGTTTCTTCCCATTTTTGACGAATCATGTCGAAACTTACCAAATTTAGACTATTTGTAAAGTTGGAAACTCGTTGTACGATAAAGTTAATAACATTTCACGATATCGTTAAGTGAAAAAGCGTTTGACTAAATCCTGCCAAACAAGGATAATAAAATACGAACAACTGTTCGGAGGTAGACGCGATGAACGAAGACGTACACGATTCCGATTTAGCAAAAGAACTTGCTGATATCATCAAGCATAGCAAAGAAACCGGATCACAGATGTATGTTGATCAGTTAAAATCTTTGTTACAGTGAATTGTCTTTTTTGAAGGCAGTAGTAACTGCACGTACCGCAGCTCTCTGATCTGGAGGTAAAGACAATAAGTCAGCAATGAACTTTCTGTCTTCTTCAGACAAGCCAACATCCTTTTTATAATCATAGGGAATACGCTCATTAGAAAGTCCGAGAATGTAATCTACGGTTGTTTTATGGATAGTAGCCATTTTAACTAGCATTTCTGGGTCAGGATGTGATCTTTCGTTCTCATAGTGGCTATAACGAGCACGAGTAATATCAAGTTGAGCTGCTATATCATCCTGGGTACGAGAACCACGAAGTTCTTTCAGTCTTAAACCGAACATATAAAAATTCCCTCTTTCCCTTGGAAAGTGTCTTTTTAACACCATTATAGATACTATTCGTATCGGAGGCTAGTACTTTTTGCTCATAATGCTATCAAGGGGGTGAGACTTTGAAGAGAAATGCTCTGGTAACCGCCAGAAAATCAAAAAATTTAATGCAAGATGAAGCAGCTGAACGAGTTCATATTTCTACTGTGTACCTACGAAAATTGGAATCTGGTGAGAAAACGCCGAGCGTTGCTACAATGACACGTATCGCAAAATTCTATGACAAGTCAGAGAGAGAACTTTTCCCTGACCTTTTTTAACGGATATGATGATACGAATAGTATCATCACTGGTAATTTTATTATCAGAATGGGCTAACATGAAGGACAGGTAGCTCTTAGGCTTCGTCTCCACGAGCAGGGCCCATGCCACCGCGTAAGCGGAAAACCCAAAAATCGAATCTTTCCATGGGGCCTTGCTCGGGTAGACGAACCACTTTCAAAGTCTATCCTGTGCCAAGAAGATCGTTAGAAGGGGAGGTAATTCAGGTGAGTAAGCACAAAGAAACCGCCTTGGAAGCGGCGGCAAAAATGAGTATCAAGAATTAGTGTCAAAAATCGAATCCTGCGTGTTGGAAAGTAGGTTGCCCTTTAAGAAGGTATTAGACGCATTGGACGCAGTTCGAGAGCGACAAAAATGCAAGGGCATTAACTTCCTGAACAAGGTCAACATTCAGGAAGTTCAAGAGGAAAGCACCATTCTAGTCTAAGTTGTGATACTCCTGTTCATAAGCTTTGTGAAGATCATGAACGATGCCGCCCAATTCTCTAATAAGTTCGTTGTAATCCAGATTTGTAATGTCTTTACGTGCGCACAACAACTGGATAGCCAGATCACCTAGACTATCTCTCACAACAACACTAACTTTCCTTAATGCGTGGTTATGTTCGTCAAAGAAATTAATTTTGCTCACCACCTTCCTGGATCAATTTGGAAAGTATCGACAACTTCCAATTCGACGGGAAAGTGGAAAATCCTACAAGAAAGAGGAGCTGAGATAGCATGCAACCTACACCAAGCTTGGAAACTTTCAATAGCAGGCTGGCTGAATTGATGGTGAAAGATTTTGAAAAGGAAGCTGCTCTCATGCTTCCACACAGTGGACAAGCTGTCTGTGATGACTTCAAGCAGCGGGTAACAGCTTTTCACAATGAGCATTACTCGCCAAGCATCAAATGAGAAATCGAAAAACGAAAGCGGCAATAGAGCCTGCACCAGTTGTCCAGAGAGCTGGCGTTTGTCAATGCGGTCACGCTGGACCATATCGTCTGACCATTCAAAATCATCGATTGGAGAGGATCTGCAAATGCGGGGAAATCAAGCAAATGGACAATCCGAAATAGGAATTGGGTTTCAACACCTGAAGGGCGAAGAGTTCGTAATTGCTGGGGAGCGGTGGAAGGTAATCAAGTTTTTCAAGCGGCGTAAATGTGACTGGGCTCGGCTCTGCAGCATGGACCGTAAAAAGGCCTACAAGTCCACAACAGTCGATTTCCTACAGATGATCAGCAAGCGGAAAGCCTCCTAGAGATCCATCAGGCGCAGTCAACGGAGCTGCATGGGGGCCGTAGAGGTAGGGGCGGTCCTGGACTCATAGATCGGTGAGGGGAGGTGAGTGGGAATGTTGAGCTTGAACGTATCAGCAGAAAAGACCATCTTAGGCTTACTCGCATTTATTGACAAAATCGCGACAGAAAACCATCCGACAGAAGCCTCAAATCTTCTGCCGGAATTGGTCAACGCAACTGCAGAATTGATTAAATCGGTTAACTGTTAATCTGCTGGGTTAAGTACAGCCTGATAAACAATTTTGTAAAATTGAGCGACTTTCTCAGCATTTTGTTTTACCGCATCATCACCATGAACACCTGGTGTTTTAGCAATAAGACCACTTTGAATTGCTGCAACAACTATTTCTTTAGCAACTTCTTTTTGATCCAATATGTTCACCTCCTTCTCGATTTGGTAAGTCTGGACAACTTCCAATTCGACAATTATCTGGAAAATCCTACAAAAAACAAAAGCCCTGCGCCGTTAACGCAGAGCATTCCCAAAAAATGATTACTCCCATTATACCACAGAATGGGAAAGGAGAAAAACGGATGGCCTCATATCGGCAACTACAGACATCCTTCTGGCAGGACACATTCGTTCTTGACCTTACTCCAGAAGAGAAGTACTTTTTCATCTACCTCATGACCAACTCGAAAACAACACAGTGTGGCATTTACGAACTACCGAAGCGGATTGCGGAAACAGAGACTGGTTACAACCGAGAAACGGTAGAAAAACTCCTTAAGCGCTTTGAAGAGTATGGGAAAATTCGTTACTCCGAAGTCACAAAAGAAATTATGATTCTCAACTGGATCAAGTACAACTGGATCAACAGTCCGAAAGTTAAAGCATGCATTAAAAAGGAACTAAAAAAGGTGAAAAACCGTGAGTTTGTAGACTCTTTCCTCGATCAGTGCGATAGGTACGGATATCATATCGATACCCTATCAATAGACTTGGGGGAAGAAGAAGAAAAAGAAAAAGAAGAAGAACAAGAAGTAGAAGAAAAAAAAGAACAAGAACAAGAAGAAAAGCATGCGCAAGCGAATGATGATAATCCATTTCTCGTTTACCAGAAAGAAATTGGGGTTGTATCTCCCTTAATCGCAGAAGACATTTCGAAATGGATTGATGAGAACACATTCGACGAAGCAAAACAGATCATCATTGAGGCTATAAAGATCGCAGTAATTAGTGGTGTTCCTAAGTGGAAATACGCCACCAAAATTTTAGAAGATTGGGCAAGACGCGGGCTTCGTACTCTTCAAGAAGTAAAAGCATATCAGGTTGAGTTTGACAATAAACGTTCTCAAAACAGTAACTCTTCCGGAAACCCTGGCGGGAGAACAATCCTCAAAGACAGCTTGCCAGAGGGCGTACAGTGGCAGCTGGAGCAAGAAAAGAAACAGACGAGCAATCCACCTTCAGATGCAAAAAGCATCGCGGACTTTCCTGACCTTCAGAAGCGGTTAACAGAAATGCGACGAAAGAGGGGATCCAGTGATGAATCACCCAACGATCCACGCTAATCGTGGACAAGCATTTGAAAAGGCGCTGAACACCACGCACAGCCAGTACAAAGAAAAGCGGATCGCGCTTATTGATAAAACCTCGGGAACCAGCCATATCGGAACGTATAAGGGGAGAGCCCTTTACTTCGAAGCGATAAGCACAAGGGAACGAACGCGATTCGATCTGTCGAACATCGATAAGACACAGTACGAACGCATGGAAGAAGCGCAATCGCATGGCGCTATCTGCTTTGTCCTAATCGACTTCGCCGTTTTTCATGAAGTGATGTTTGTACCATTCTCAACGTTTCAGATTAACAGGCTTCATGCAAGCACAGGCGGCCAGGGCAGCATCCCCAAAGATGATTTTGAACATTACGGATACGTTGTTCAAAAGACTAAGAGAGCGCGACTTGATTACCTGCTGCTGGTAGACATGATGATCAACGCAAAGCCGGTAGCCATATGAGCGAGGGGGTAGCGGGCTGGATTAAAAAGCAGTACATGTCACGAGAGCGGTTAAATACATACATCGCTTGCGAGGACTACGACTTCACTTGGGATTTATCAGAGGTCCAACGGTTCCGCGATCTGTGGCGCGAAGGACATTCAATCATCGAAATTGCAAAAGAGCTGGGAAGACTCCAAATTGAAGTGGCGATATTGGCACTTGATCAGGGAGAACAGACCCGAATCCATCCAAGGTTCGGCGGAGTGTTCGGAAATTCAATCGAAAGGGCAGATGAAAGTCATTCGGGAAGAGATGAAAACCAAATAATCACGTAGAGCTTTTCCTGACCATTCCATGTGATCGCGCTCAATACCAAACTATCGCACGCTACCAGGAAGAGGGGGAGTAGTATGAACTTTGTAGAGCCAATTCGAGACAAAGAAAAACTCGATGAACTGAAAGCACTTTTGAAGAAGCAATCAGCACGCAACGGTTTTCTTCTGAACTTTGGCGTTAACACTGGGCTACGTATCTCCGACATTTTGCCACTGAAGGTATCTGATGTGCGCGGGAAAACACATCTTGTCATCACAGAGAAGAAGACAGGTAAGGCGAAGCGGTTCAAGATTAACCAGGCGCTGCGGGCGGCGATTCAAAGCTATATCGAGGATATGGACGATGATGACTTCTTGTTTGCTTCAGAAAAGCGCCCTAAACCAATCACAAGGGTACGCGCTTATCAAATATTGAACGGCGGAGCTCGCAAGATCGGACTAAGCGAGATCGGGACGCATTCACTTCGTAAAAGCTTCGGGTATCACTTTTATCAGCGCACGCGGGATATTGCTACGCTGCAGATGATCTTTAACCACAGCCATCCAGCAATCACGCTGAAATACATCGGGATCACTCAGGACCTGATTGACAAGGCTATAGAGGACTTCAGCTTGTAGGTTACACAAGCTCAATTATGTAAAACAGGGGGTAACTCCATGATTTTAATAAGTCAGGCTGGGCTTCAGGTGGAGGTACTAGATTTCGATAACCTTGGTCGTATGAAATTTCATCCAGACTATCACGATAACCACGGAAAACGATTTGAAGAAGAGGAACTTTGTTACCTTGCCAAGTTTTATAAACACGATGGGCGTAGAGCGATGTCCATGGCACTTGGTCGACCGGAGCTGACTGTACAAAAAAAGTACCTGGAGCTACAGAAGGCAGGGAGACTCCCTTATTACAAAAGCTTGGACTATTACGTTTGATGGTGGATACACAATGCTCAAAGAGTGAAGGAGGCTATAATGGGAAATTTGAGTCGAGAAGAGGTAATAGCTTTTTTAGCTATAGCTCGTCCTGATATGTCAGAGAAAGACTGGAAGGCGGCCGATCTGATTACGGTCCTGTCTTGGGCAATACCATACTATAATGCCTGGCTAGAGAATGGAATTATCAAAAAGCCAGTTAATAAGCACCATGACGGCCGCCATTTATTTGAATGCAAAAGCTGCTCTAAACAAATGTGGCTGACAATGGATACTTTCTTGAAGGGATACCTTTCAGGCGAGTGCTTGGATTGTCATTCTGGCCAGAATCAATGACTTAACAAATTGTGTACTAAGATTAATCACGGGTTTTAGGGAATTTCACCAAAACAACTATCATAAATGTTGCGATTGGGCCAAGTAAAAGTGAGATGAAAAACCAAACAAGTCCACTTAGATTTTTGCTCTGAGCCAAACCGGCATTAATAAGAGCTAAAGTCCCCCATCCAATTGCATATCCATTTTCCACTTTAACACACACCTTTTACAAATAATTACCAAATACATTACCGTCAACAAATCAATTGGTCAATCAGATTTAACAAAATAGTTAGGGAGGAAAGACAATGAATAGACAAGCAATCTTGGACGTTTTGAACAGTCTGAAAGTAGTTGATATGAACGGTGGCGATGATGCGTACCTTCTCGTTGACAATAGCGAGGAAGTTCGTCAAAAGCTCAATGCTGTTGGTGTAACTGAAGATGTAATCCAAAGATATGGCGACGATGATTCGTTTTGTGTACTTGCCTTAGCGTTTGGTGAGAAATACGCAGATGGATATGAAAAAGGAAAGTTCGTCTTGTGGGGACCAATTGACGACGAGTTCCGCGACAGAGTTTTGAACGGAGAAGGAACCGCAATGGATGCAGAACGATTGCTCAGGGCGCTGGAACCGGAGGTATTTGGAAAAACCGAGCACTGGATTGTCTGGGATAACGAAGATGGTCTGATCGGAACATACGAGTCTTACGATGATGCGTTAAAGGATTACGAAAATGCAAAGTCTGCTGTCGAACGTTATGTAAGAGAAGAGGGTGAGTTTTCAACAGATGAAGAAGTTATAATTGCAAAAATCCAAAAGCACTTCTACTCTCACGATACAGAAAAAGCAGTTATGAAATACGATGAGGACGACAATGAGGTCCCGACCGGAGACACCTATTGGGATTTCACAGAGGACGACTATACAAAACGGTAACTTTGAAAAATAGGAAGGGGAATGGGAAATGGTTGATTATGAAAAATCTTTGTTCTGGTCAGAAGATGGCGAGAAAGTATATGGATTGGCAAGTCAATTCAAAGATAAAGAAGACTTCGCAATTCATGTGAAAAATAACTACGAAGACGGACAATGCATCGTTAGAAACATAAAGAAAGAGCCGTGCCTTTATTCGGAAGAAGGGATTCAAGCAGATACGATCATACCGTTTTCACTGTTGGATATCGTTATCGACAATTATTACACAGCAACTGTTTTGCCAATCGAAGAAGAAGCTTGCACCTGCAATGAAAACGAATGCTGCCCGGAGTGCGATCCAGACGAGAACTAAACAAAACACACGATTTGTAAAACAAGGAGGAATTAATGGTGCATATTTCAATGGGCAAGGGCGATGTTGCGGTGATGTTTTGTTCGGATAGAGAAGATAGACAGCACAACGGAATCTCTTTCGTGAAGCGCGCGATTGAATATCCAGTTGCTGTCGATATGGACTGCGATTTATCGGACGAAGAGATCGAGAAAGGAACACTGGGACACATCACGTTCAGTAATCCAAAGTCGATTGACGCAGTGATTACGCAGCTTCTCAGGCTGAAAGAAAAAATGCACGAAAAACGTGTCCCCATTTGCTCAGATTGCGGGCATAGTCGAAATGTTTGCAGTGAGTGCGCGGAGTAGTTTACAAACCAATCGATGTGATAAATCACCATTTTGATAACGGTAACTAAAATCATTTACAAAACTACCGATTTGATTGTATGATAATGGTAACCAAAATCAAAGTGGAGTGATAATCATGTCTAAACGTGGCGGCAAGCGAGAAGGATCAGGACGGAAAAAGGTCGGGGTCATGCGGAAGGTATCGGTTAATATGCCTCAAGAGTTTTGGGACTACGCAGATGGGTTCGGTTCTTTTACAGAGTGCATTAGTCATCTCTGGGAAAAAGTTAATGGTAACCAAAATCAAACGTTAGATTCTAGTAACCAATATCAAGCAGAAGATAATAGTAACCAGAATCAATTGGATGAAAACAGTAACCAAATTCATATAGAGTCAACAGGCAACCAAAATCAAGCTTTAGAAATAAGAAACCAAAATCAACCAAATGAAATTGGTAACCAATATCTACCGACTGATTCTGAGAAAAGGAAGATTACGAAAGAATCAAAGTACATCTTCGATGTGATTGATTGGTATTCCGACCCAACTCCAGTCGTCGTAGGTAAGTTTGAGAGCATCGGATCAAATCTAGCCCCATATCTGTATGAAAAACTGCTCACTAGGAAGTTTGAAGAAAAGCACTTAGCTGCTATTCATGAGTCGTGGACACAGTACAGAACTAAGCAGCAGAAGTTGGAAGAGTTTAGAAGACAGCAAGACGAGGAGCGCCAAGCGATAAAAGAACGGCTGCGGAACAGAAAGTAATTTAACACTTCATTACTTTTGATAAGGAGTGAATTAGATGGGTATTAATGACTTTGAGATCGGGGATACAGTCGAAGTGATTAGCACAAGCCATGGGAAGCTGTATGGAAAAACAGGTGAGATAATCGGCAAAAGAAATGACTCGCTGCGACTTTCATTCAACAGTGGAGAGTACGAAACTTGGATGCCTGTTGAGGACGTTTCATAAGTAAATACACCACTCCTGCAACTTGAAGGAGCGTTTCAACATTACGTTTGTACCCAGGGAGGGAAAGAGGTGGCAGCAGATCGATTAATTGTAACGGTTAAATCTGAATTCCGACTCTTTCGTCAACCACACAAGGTTGGGGACGTAATTCGGGTAAGGGAAATAGACTTGCTGGTTATCGGAATTGAACGTTTTGACCTTTGGGGCTCCACATTAACAATTTGGTACACATGCCAAGACCTATCCCAAACTGACTTCATCTCAAAGAAAAATGCATATAAACAGCCGCGCGAATCAGTGTTTGAAGTAATCCTAAAGCATGACAGCGACCTTATAAAGTCCGTTGTGTTAGGTGTCACTCAATGGCACAAGGGACAGTTATACAAGCTGGTCGAGTACACTGATATTTCACTAGTAGGAACGGACATTAGGATTTGCTGCATAGGCCGTCCAATTCACCCGGTAGATCGGAAAGAGGCCAAGGCGAAGCTGTTCTCAGAGCGGCGGAAGAAGCTGCAACTTGAAATCATGTAGTGACTTGTCAAAATAGACTCAAATTATTCCGAAAATTATTCCTGGGAGTGTTTTGGATGACGACTTATAACCTGTTGCTAGTGGAAGATCGGCTTTACATCCATATGGGATGCGACGAACAAGACCCACTTTATCAATACGCATACGATGGGTTACCGAATCGCATCGAGATCGGGGAAGCAGAGATCGTCGGGACGGTGGAGCTGACACCGGAACAACTGGAGAAAATTCAGGCTGAGTATGAAAACGGCGGCGAATGCGGATGGTGCGGCGAGATAGCAAAGAATCTGCGACCGTCACACATGTTCGACTTTGCTCCAGGAAAGAAGATGTGCAAGAACTGCTGGAACCATGATCGTGGAGTTTACTTGGGCAGCTACGGAGAAGACATTGGACCGTTTGATGAGAAGGACGACAGCAAGCAATGTGTGGCATGCAAGAACTTTATTGATGGTAAAAGACTCCTAAAGCTTGATGATGAAAATTTTGAATGCGAAGACTGCGCTCAACACATGAGCGACATGGCTCCATAGGGAGGGGAATGGCATGATTCACGATCTGAAAACATGGCCCGAGCATTTTCGCGATGTTCGGGCAGGCATCAAAACCGCCGAGCTGCGGCTGAATGATCGGAACTATCAGCCGGGGGATGTGCTGGTACTTCGCGAGTATGATCCACAGGAAGATGAGTATACGGGTGAAGTTGAGACGCGAAGAGTGTCACACATTCTTGCCAGTGATAATTGGCTACAGCCTAACGTGGTAATGATCTCGATGAGCGACACAGTATGTAGTTGCTGCTGGGGAACTGGTGAAGATCCATTCCCAGTAAACGATGAGGGGCCACTGGAATTCACTCGATGCGGTCAATGTGAAGGTACCGGAGAATGGGAAAAGCGAGGGGAACGGGATGCAAGCAGGACGTGAGATCAAGTTTCGGGGTAAGGCCATTACAGAAAACGGCATCGAGTGCTTGCCAAAATGGGTATACGGTAGTCTGATCGTAGCAGACAACGGAGATTGCTTTATTACACAGTGGAAGCGCACAGTTGGGACAGGTTACCAGAGCACTACGTATCAAGTCATCCCTGAAACTGTTGGACAGTCAATTGGTCTTCGAGATAAGAACGACAAAGATGTTTATGAAGGTGATATCACGGCTGATTGTGTTGAGGGTTCTTCTATTCGCGGCTATGTAGTTAGGCAAAAAGGCGCTTTCTTCCTCGAAACTGGTCAAAAGTGGGCGCCATACTTACATGTGATTGCCACCAAACATAACGAAATTAGCGACTGGGAAGTCATCGGCAACATCTATGAGAACCCTGAGCTGCTATCTGCTGCTTAACAAAAGAGAAATTGTGATGAGGTGAGCAGAAGGTATGCACGAGTTCGTAAGATTTTATGATGAAGCGAACAAAGGTGATTGGTACTTAGAAATTTATCATTCGAGCATTATGGATTGGTGCATCAGAATTGGTTACAAAACAACTCATCATAGGCGCGGAGAAGCCATTATTAATGTTCAAGACTGCGATATGGATTTGGCCTTTGCTAAAGCTCAAGTTGCTTTTAAAGAGTGGCTACGAGAAAGCGAAGGTGGGTATTAATTACACTTAAATTGTGAGAAGGCGAGGAACTAATGGATGGATCAACCAAGCGGAAAACTTTCACCAATTGAACTACAAATGATACTAGATGACTTTATTAACCGGGCGCCATTCCAAATCAAGTATTTTGTAGAGTCTGCCAAAGTCTATAAAGCAAGGTTCGACTCATTGGTAGCAGCTGGTTTTACGGAAGTTCAAGCGTTGGAGATTGTGAAGACCAGAGGTTTGGAATTGTAATAAACACGCTACAAAGTGTGATGAGGGGGGATTCAGGTGGAGAAGCAAAGCATTTGTATACCAGAAAATGCAGTCCCAGTATCATTTGATGTAGCTATGCTAAAGTATCAACTTGGCCATAAAGTTTTAGCTACGTCGACAGACGGTGATACGGTGTATGCAGCTCAAGCTTATGCTAAATATTGGGACAATCTTGAACAAAGCGATCATGACTTCAAAGAGTTCAAGAAACATGGAAAGTGGTATTGGTTAATTTAACATACTATTTCTTGTGTACAGCACAAACAGCCGTCCAGTGCCCTGGATCGGCATCACAAACAACCTTAACGCCCCTGCTTTAACGTTAACAATACAGTCTTATGGTATCGTTCCTACGAGTCGGCAGTCTCACCTATGCAGGGTTTAAAACGACGGCTTAACGACCTTCCGGTACTCCAGATACATTTGTGTTGGTTCCATTATCAGTATTAACTAGATTCTGGATTTTCATACCATTGAGTTTGAGAAAGGAGCAAATACGATGATAAATATTAAGGTAAAAAGGCTTCATCCAGATGCTGTGATACCAGCATACGCAAAGAATGGAGATGCAGGATTCGATTTCGTTGCGGTAGAGGAAACAATCATTCAACCAGGAGAAAGCGCAAAAATACCTACAGGGCTCGCGATGGAAGTTCCAGAAGGTTATGAGATTCAGGTTCGTCCAAGGTCAGGCATTGGAGCCAAAACAAAACTCCGCATTAGCAATGCACCAGGAACGATCGACAGCGGTTTTCGCGGGGAAATAGGCGTCCTTTTTGATAACACCAACAAGCGGCCTGAGAAATTGACAAAAGACAATACAGGGTCATTCATGGGGAAATCTCTAGATAATGAAGTAGTCCGGACAAAAACAAGCTGCATCGAGGGTGCATATGTCATAAAGAAGGGTGATCGGATAGCCCAGGGCGTCTTGGCAAAAGTGCCGAAAGCCGAATTTGAAGTAGTGGACGAGCTATCAGAATCTGCACGCGGCACAGGCGGATTTGGTCATACAGGAGTAACGGCTTAAAGACAGAAAGCCCCCATGCTGGGAGCTACTGCAAAGCCCAAAATCAAACAATACCCAGCAGAGGGAGGATGGACATGGGAGCTGAACAATTGTCATTCTTGGACCCGGTAAATGAAAAAGCAGTGAGGAAAGCTGTAGTCAAAGAACTGAAGGCGTACAAAGCACTTCGGGTGGCCGTCCAGAACAAGCAGGAACAGGAACAGGAAGGAGTATCCAACCTTTTTCCTTCGCTACAAAAGTCCGAAACCAAGAATGAAGTAAAAGTAAGACAAATCGAGCGCGCTCTGCAATTCACACTCGATGAGATGGAACGAAAAATCATCGAAGAAAAGTACCTAAGTCCATGTAGAAACAATGACATTAACATATACCTGGATCTAGGCCTGACTAAGGACCAGTATTACATAAAGAAACGGGATGCGATCTTTCAAATTGCAACAGCACTTAGGATTATCTGAGTGCTGTTTTTTTGTTAAAAACAGCAAGAAAAACCCGACAAAAACCGGACAAAATCAAGGATAAAAACCGGACAAAATGCTGGACGTTTTAAAAGCGGGAAATCGGTACTCTGGATACAAGGATAACTCCTTGGGAGACACCGCCTATCCCTTATCAATGGCGTACCGGTATGTATCGAATGGACGATGAAGGCTGTGGTCGAACCAGGCAGAACAGTTGGAGTCCTAGCGCGCATGATGTGAATTAACACAATGCATGCACTCTGATAACAATCAGGAGTGAGTGGCGGCGATATGGTACGGGGAGACATTGCGCGAAAGCGGATTTTCTGCTGATCGTCGCTGTTTGTCGTATTGTATGGTCGCACTCATGTGGATCATTGACCATTCTGCCTGGATGAGAAGCTGAGCGCGATCGATTCATTGAACACAAGGAACAGGGTTTGACTACAAAATGACTTTTCATGCATTGTTCCGTGTGCTTCAAAACAGCAACGTCAGGAGGTGGGTATGACCTTGAAAAAAGATAAAGTAATCGTTTCTCAAACATTTGTGAGAAGTAATTGCATGAAGTGTGTCTGGGGCAAGGATACCGGCAACGTCATTCACTGCCTCCGGATGCCATGCGTGAAAATTGGTCATGCCGTTAAGGGCATGAAGGCGTTATGAAGGGAGAGATTCGATTGAATACTCCAGAGCTGCCAAGCTATGATCGGGTAAAAAACTACGTACTCCATTTGGGAAAGCACGACTCAGCTATTAGTGTGATGGCAATTAGACAGCATTTCAAAATCAGCACGCCCGACGCAGCACGCTTTGTAATACAACTAGAGAACGATGAAGTGATAAGCAGGTTTGTAGGTGGAGAAGGTCGGAAGCTACTTAATAAGAAGGAGCAAAGCTGATGTATTGTTGTCCTGGTTGCTTGGTGACAATTGAAAATCGTGAGGAGCTGTTCAAACACCTTGATGAGTGCAACCAAGACGACGCCAAAACAATTTTAACTGGAGAGGATGATCCACATGGTAAAAGCCATTATGAACTTGTTTCGGAAGAGTGCAACAAAGAAGAAGCTTGAACCAAACAGCGGGGCCGACATCTACATGAATCCAGCACCGAAATTGAGTCGAGCGGAGAGACGGAGAATTTGGAAGGAGTCCTGGACGTTATACAATCATGACGGATCGGGGTATTAGGTAGCAGATAAAATTTGCGTCCGATAATAGGTATTATGGTAAACAGGTGGTCAAAACCCGATTTTCAGCCGTTTTCGACGATTATCCGCGATTACGGCTTTTTTCTTTGTAGCAAATAAGCATAAAACGTCCACCGAGCGTGGACAAAACGGAGTAAACAGGGGTGGATGTACGATCTCCCGTTTTCTCCGTTTTTCTTTTATTCTCGTAAATGAAAATGAGCATGTTCGAGGTGGTGATAATGAATTTTGTCCAGCCGATCCGAGACCAAGAGATCATCGATGGCATCAAGATTCATCTGAAGGAAACGAACCCACGCAATTACATCCTTTTTGTTGTAGGCATTTATACAGGGCTGCGTATTTCAGATATTCTGCAACTCAAGGTCGGAGATGTGAAGAAGGACCGTATCAGTTTGCGGGAAACGAAAACCCAGAAATTAAAGAGCATGGCCATCCATCCCAAACTAAAGGCGATACTCAAATCATACCTGGTTGATAAGCAGGACCACGAATATTTGATCAAAAGTCGAAAAGGCAAGAATAAGCCGATCAAGCGAGAGATGGCCTACAAGATTTTACGGGCTGTTGCCGACGAGTTTGATCTTGAGAGTATCGGCTGCCACACCATGAGGAAAACATTTGGCTATCATTTTCACAAACAAACGAATAACAGTGAAATGCTCAGGGAGATTTTCAACCACTCTGATGTGAGCATTACTCGGAAATACATCGGGGTTGAACAGGACACAATCGATGAAGCTATCTTCAAGCTCAAGATCTAAATGACCTTCTTTGAATAAATGTTTCATTCGAAATGATTATGTACTGAAAACCTAGACAGGACAAGGTTTTGAAACAGCTCGATCAATGAAACACTCTATTTAGATATGTGTCATTCAATAAATATGCATTAGTCATACGAAATGCAGAGAAACAAGGCGAAAAAACATGATAAAAACGCAGTCATATCAAAGGGTGTATCTATTCAATCGGAGATGTATATTTATGCGTTTTGAAGGTGGTCACTTATGAGCAGATACAAGAAAGAAACCAAGCCATTCTACAGAAGCAGAGCATGGTTGAAGTGTAGGGAGTATGTTCTGCTCAGAGATAACCATTTGTGCCAGCAATGTTTGAAGAAAAACAAACTGACAGCGGCAAACACGGTTCACCATCTCAAGCCATTGGATGAGGCGCCAGAGCTGGCGCTAGATACAGACAACCTGGAGAGCATCTGTCCTGCATGCCACAACAAGGAGCATCCTGAGAAAGGGAGCGGGAAGCGGGAGCCAGAGAAGAAGCACAAGGCTGCTGTAATCAAAACCAGAATGAACGAAGAGGTGTGGTGAGAGCGGGGCATGCCTGATGATAG
This sequence comes from Brevibacillus sp. DP1.3A, assembly GCF_013284245.2. NCBI lineage: Bacteria > Bacillati > Bacillota > Bacilli > Caryophanales > Paenibacillaceae > Brevibacillus > Brevibacillus sp. DP1.3A. Next base: position 23,649 of record NZ_CP085877.1, read on the forward strand.
CCCCCCTGGCATCAAAGCTGGAAGGCTGATCTCTGGAGACCGGCTCGGCTCCTTCGTTTGCAACGCGGACAATTTTTCATGAAAGGGGGGTATCCGAAATGGCAATACCGACATCGAAAGTCATTCGAGATTATTTGGGCGACGATTATAAAGAATCTGATGAGGAACTTATCAAGCTGTATGTCGAGACGCACCAATTTTATCGACGTCTGCAAAAAGAAGTAAAACAATCAGATCTCATGTACGAGTACACGAACAAAGCCGGAGCGCAGAACATGGTCAAAAACCCTCTATCGATCGAATTGACTAAAACAGTTCAGACGCTGAACAATCTGCTGAAGTCATTGGGGTTGACTCCTGCGCAACGTAAAAAGGTTGTGAATGGTGATGACGACGACTTCGACGATTTTTAATGAACATGGAACCATTCATGCATTATCGAACCCGTCGCCAGAACTCCTTACGAACTGGTACGCTGAACAAGTTGTCAAAGGAAAAATCATTGCTGGACAAAAAGTGAAGCTGGCTTGTCAACGTCATTTAAATGATCTGAAGCGGTCTGAAGATGAATCATTTCCCTACGTATTCGATTTGGCAATGGGACATAGGCCAATCCGATTTATTGAAAAATACTGCAAACCATCAAAGGGAAATTTCAAGCAGCTGGTATTACAGCCCTGGCAACATTTTATTCTAGGGAACCTGTTTGGCTGGGTTCATAAGGAAACAAGGCTCAGACGATTTAAAGAGGGGTTCGTTTTTGTCGGTAGGAAGAACGGCAAAACAACAAAGATTTCAGGCGTCTCTCTTTATGGAGTCAGCAAAGATGGAGAAAATGGCGCTGACATACCTTTGTTAGCCAACTCCATGAAGCAGGCGCGGTTGTTGTTTGACGAAGCGCAAGCGATGATCAAAGCGTCTCCAAAACTCAAAAAACGGTTCCGTACATTAAGAGACGCCATTCACTACGACAAGGCATTTTCCAAAATTGAACCACAGGCATCTGACTCGGAAAAATTGGATGGATTGAATACGCATATCGGTATATTTGATGAAATACATGAGTACAAGGATTACAAATTGATAAACGTCATCAAAAACTCGCGTGGTTCAAGGGACCAGCCTTTACTAATTTACATTACAACAGCCGGATACCAGTTAGATGGCCCTCTGATCAACTACTATGAACAAGGCGATGACGTTTTGAACGGCGTTATTACGGATGAGCGAACATTCTATTTTCTCGCTGAATTGGATGATGAAGAAGAGTTTGATAAGCCAGAAACATGGATTAAGGCAAACCCGAACCTCGGTGTATCCATTAAATTATCCGATATGGTTGAGGACTGGGAAAAAGCGAAACGAACTCCTTCTGAGCGAACAGACTTCATTACAAAAAGGTTCAATAAGTTCGTCAACGGTTCAGAAGAGTCGTTTCTGGATTATGAGACGATCAAGAAGAATGACAAGGAACGAAACCCAACAGACTTTGCCAGCATTCCTTGTGTTGGTGGGTTTGATTTGTCGGATACAGAGGACTTCACCAGCGCTTGCTTGGAATTCCCACTTGTCGATACTGGAGAAGTGTTCGTTATTGAGCATTCATGGGTTCCGATGAGAAAGGTCCTGGAGGGTAACGAAAAGATCCCGTACCGGGAGTATGAAGAGCTTGGTTTGCTCACAATCATTCCTGGTGATTACGTAAAAAAAGAGTACGTGTTTGACTGGTTTGTGGAGCAATCGAAGCGATTTATCATTGAAAAGATCACTTATGACCCGGCAAAAGCGTTTGGATTGATAGAGTCACTAAACAATTATGGGTTCGCAACTGAAGTGGTCCGTCAAGGCTATTTGACACTGGGTCCGGCTGTCGACGACATGAAAGAGCGATTTCTGGATGGGAATGTAATCTTCAACAACAACCGCCTTTTTCGGTGGTACATCAATAATGTGAAGATGGTCGAGGACCGTAATCGCAACAAAATACCAACCAAAGTGGGTCGCTACCGTAAAATTGACGGGTTTGCGGCCTTTTTGAATGCTCACACCGAGATTATGAAAAAATTCGTTAAGGTGCAAGGAGACGGTAACGTGGAATTCGTTTCAGTGAATGATTTATTCAAACGGTGAGGGGAGGTGAGAATTTGAAATGGTTTGACCGTTTGAAAGCTTCAGCTAAAGCGGCTATTTCCGGATGGAAAGGGGAAGGCTTTGACTTCTCATCATGGTTAGGACGCCGCTTTTGGGGAATTGATAATTCGAAATTAGCAACTAACGAGACGATTTTCAGCATTATCTCTCGTTTGGCAAATACTCTTTCTTCTTTGCCACTGAAACTACACAAAAATTTCGAAACAGAAATGAATCAGACAGCTGATCTACTCATCAACAATCCAAATCCCAATATGTCTGGTTTTGACCTGATAAATAAATTGGAAGTCTCCAGGAACGAAACCGGAAATGGATATGCGGTAATTGAGCGAGACATCAGGATGCAGGTTTCGTCCATAATTCCAATAGATTCAGTATACGTAACCCCGTTTATCAACTCAGACGACCAACATTTGTGGTATCAAATTCGCGCTTTAGATAAGACGCATTACATCCACAACATGAATCTCATCCATGTAAAGCATATTACCGGCGCATCAAGGTGGGAGGGAATAAGCCCACTTAAAGTATTGAGCAATACATTGAAATACGATCAGGCAGTTCAAGAATTCAGCCTGTCCGAGATGCAGAAGAAAGACAGCTTTATCTTGGAGTATCAAGCGAATGTAGACCCTGACAGAAGACAACGTATCATTGATGATTTTAAACGTTTTTATCAAGAAAATGGCGGCATTCTGTTTAGGGAGCCAGGCGTAAAGTTGGACAACATTGAGAGGAAATATTACGCATCTGACACATTGGCTTCGGAACGCATTACGAAAACCAGAGTGGCCAACGTTTTTAATGCACCAGTATCATTTCTTAATGACACGGAGGGGCAGGGTTATTCCTCTAACGAACAAATGATGATCCAATTTGTTCAAATGACTCTGACCCCAATTGTTAGACAGTACGAGCAGGAGTTCAACAAGAAGCTGTTAACTGCACAAGAAAGACAAGAAGGATATTACTTCAAGTTCAACCTGGGTGGTCTACTTCGTGGTGACACAGCGGCAAGAACACAACTGTATCAGGTACTTCTCAGGAGTGGCGGGATAAAACCAAATGAAGTAAGGGCACTGGAAGACTTTCCACCAGAAGATGGAGCAGCTGATCAACTTTGGATTAGTGGAGACATGTATCCAATTAATATGGACCCAGCATTCAGAAAGGGGGTGAAAATCAGTGACAAAACCGAATAAATTTTGGGATTTACGGTCCGCAAAAGACGAGAAGTCAGCGGATCTTTTTATTTATGGAGCGATCGTCAGCGGATACAAATGGAACGAAGCGGACATCACGATCACCGAGTTTACTCAGGCAATGGATAACCTTCCGAAGAGCGTTAAAACATTGAACATGTATGTCAATTCTCCAGGCGGATCGGTGTTTACGACTATCGCCATGATGAATCAGCTAGAACGCAAAAGATCCAGTTTAACGATCAACGCTTATGTAGACGGTGTGGCAGCAAGTGCCGCCTCTTTTCTGATCATGAAGGCAGACAACATCTACATGTACAAAAACACCTTCTTGATGATCCACAAGCCAATGATTAGTTTGTGGGGTGCAAACGCTGTGGATTGCCGCGAACAAGCAGATTGGTTAGACAAAACCGAGTTGAAGACTTGCAGGCCAGCGTACCTTTCCAAAGGAACAGTGCTTTTAACAGAGGACAAGGTGAGTGAGTTGCTAGACGGTAAAGACAACTGGCTGGATGCAGATGAAGCGGCTGAATTGTTTAACATTACCGTTTTGGAAGAAGAAAAAGACGCGGTCGCATGTGCAGATATGGAATTACTCCAAAGTTATAACGGCATACCTGCACAACTTTTAAACCCTCATCAATCATCAAAGACGAGTTCCTTAAACATGACAGAGCGCGAGAAAATAGCGGTCGAAGCTAAAGCGGGCGCAACCTACATCGAAACCATTTTAGGAGGAATCTATCAATGAAAAAAACACTTTACGAATTGAAGCAAAATCTCGTAACGATCGGACAGCAACTGCAAAAGACTGAATATGATTTGGCAGCAAAGGCGATCGATCCTTCTGCATCTATGGAAGAAATCCAAACGCTTCAGAGATCAAAAGAAGACTTGAAAACTCGCTTTGATGTTGTAAAACAGCAGCATGATACGTTAGAAGCTGAACAGTTGGCCAAACTTCACACAGACAAAAATCTTCAAGCACTTACCGATCCGGCTCAACAAAAAATGGCTGCCAAGGCAGAATTAGTCCGTGGGACTATTCGTCAACAAGCAGTATCAACTGAAGCATTGCAAATACTTGGTGACAAAAACAACACTGGCGGCGAGAAATTCTTGCCAAAGACGATGACAAATGATCTTCTTCACGAACCGTTTGTAAAGAATCCTTTACGTGGTAACTCTACGGTAACCAGCGTGACCAATCTTGAGATTCCAAAAATCACCTTCACCTTGGATGACGATAACTTTATTGCGGATACAGAAACAGCAAAGGAATTGAAAGCCGATGGTGATGTTGTGAGTTTCGGTCGTTTCAAGTTCAAGGTGAAGGTACCTATTTCAGAAACTATCTTGGCAGCAACCGATACGAATCTTGTTCAAACTGTAGACCAAGCCCTAGAAAGTGGACTAGCGGCAAAGGAAAAGAAAGTCGCTTTTACAAAAACCCCAAAAACCGGTGAAGAACACATGTCTTTTTACTCAACTGTAAACGGGATCAAGGAAGTAACAGCTGCGAACAAATTCAAATCAATCAAACTAGCCATTGCAGATCTGCATGAAGATTACCGAGAAAACGCGAAGATCGTTATGACATTTGCGGATTACATGGAAATTGTGGAGACTTTGGCGAACGGCAATGCCACACTTTACAGTGCACAACCGGAACAGATTCTTGGCAAACCAGCTATCTTCTGCGATTCGGCAACCGACCCGATCGTTGGCGACTTCCGATTCTCTCACTTTAACTTCGATCCTCAGATGATCTATGATCGTGATAAAGACGTAAATACAGGCGTAGAACTGTTTGTGTTGACTGCCTGGTTTGACCATAAAATCAAACTGAAGTCAGCTTTCCGTATCGCCAAAGTTGTAGCCATTCCCTAATGAATGGGGGAATTAAGCGTGCCTACGCTTGAAGAACTGAAAACGTATCTAAGAATCGATGGAAGCGAGGATGATAGTATCCTCGCTCTGTTGATGGGCGCAGCAAGAGAATATCTGACCAATGCTGGAGTTCTGGAGCCACCACCAGAAAAACCATCCACTCAATACAAATTAGCGTTGATGCTGTACGTAGCGCTGCACTATGAAAACCGTGACCCGTCAGAGAAGGTAGACGGGTTCAATTCTGCTCTCCAAAGCATCATTCTACAGCTTAAAGCGGGGTGAATAAATTGAAATACGTGGTACAAAAAGAATTTCTGGACCGTTTCGAAGACAACCGGCATTGCAAACCAGGCGAACCACATGAACCTCACAACGAGAAGCGAGCAAAGCAATTGGTCGATCTTGGATTTATTGTCGAAGCGAAACCGACACAAACGAAAGAGGCCACCAATCAGAATCCAAAAGACAAACCCAACGGGAAAAGCGGTAAAGATGAAGTGAAAAAAGAGGATGAAGTCGATGGCAAGCAAGAGCCTAGTAAATCGACTAAATAAACGGATCACCATTCGCAAACAGACATGGATAGAGAACAGCATGAAAGAAAAGAAGCAATCCTGGATCGATTATGCTTCGGTATGGGCGGCAATAGAACCACTCCGTGGACAAGAATCCCTCATCGCGCAGAAAAGTGAGTCGACGGTTACCACGCGCATACGGATTCGCTTTCGAGAAGGAATTGAGCCTTCGATGATGATTGACTATCACGGAGTCTCGTTTGAGATCATGTACATTATCCATCCTGATTTCAACAAGCGGGAGCTGCAGCTGATGTGCAAGGAGAGACGATGACATGTTGACGCGCGTTCAGATAAACACGGCCATTAACGAGAAGCTCAATGCGGAGTTTCCGAGCATCCCAATCCAAAGTAGTGACGTTGAAGAAGGGTTTGACCGCCCTTCTTTTTTCGTGACACTGGAGACGAATAGTGGAGACGGCGGGCAATTCAGTACAGAGCGGGACATGACATGCCGCATACTCTTTTTCCCGACCAGTCGATACGATTACAAGGAAGAGGCATACGCGGTACAGGATCGGCTTGAAAAACTGTTCAGTTTGAATTTTGCCGTAGCTGATCGCGTTTTTACGATCGACGATTATTCCACTCGCATCTTCGATAAAGTGGTACATTACGATTTTGATTTTACATTCTTTGACGATCCGGCAGTTGATCCATGCGCAGGAGAGAACTCAGAGAAGATGCAGGAGTTGAAGATCCGTGGCTGACTTCGATGTGGACGACAAGGATATCGATACATTTCACCGCGATCTTGATAATTTGGCGAAGCACTTTCCAAAGGAAGCCAGAAGGCTCATGATGCGATCTGGTAACCATGCTCGAAAGATTGTTCTACGCAAGGCAAAGCAATCGGTTGTTGAAGACACGGGAAACTATTTTAAATCCATCAAGCGAGGCAAAGTGTGGGTGAAAGGAAAGGAGTACAAAGTACGAACCTATTCTCGATCACCACACGCCCACTTACTGGAGTATGGCCATCGAATGGTCGGGCCTGAACCAGACAAGAAAGAACTAGGTTACGTTCTTGGATTCAACATCTTCGACAAAGCAGGCAAGGAAATAAACCATGATTGGAACAAGATTCTTGATGAAGAGTTGTACAAGATTTTGAAAAAACTATAGGAGGCATGCTACATGGGGCTACCTGAGATTTCTATTGTATTTTCCTCGCTATCTGTCTCGGCTGTTCAAAGGAGCCAGCGGGGCATTGTGGCGTTGATTCTGAAAGATGATACAGTTCCTACTTCTACCACAAAGGAATACCGATCTGTTTCGGACATTGTTGCCGATGAATGGACACCCGTGAATTTGGACTACATCAAAAAAGCATTTTTAGGTGTACCATCCAAAATCATTGTGGAGAAGATCGCCACAACCAATTCGGATTATGCAAGTGCTCTGAAACGACTGGCGGGCAAACGATGGGATTACCTGGCTGTTCCAGGAATCGAAGTTGCTGCTGTAACTGACATTGCCACGCAATTAAAGACGTGGCGCGATGTTAACAAAAAGAAGTTCAAGGCAGTGTTGCCAAACGTAACAGGCGATCACGAAGGGATTATCGATTTCGCAACCGGAGGCATTGTTGTCGGCACGAAAACCTATTCAGCATCGGAGTACACGGCACGGATCGCTGGAATTTTGGCAGGGATGCCGCTTACACGTAGCGCAACTTTTTACGAGTTGCCAGAGGTTGAGGCGATTGAGGAAAGCGAAACGCCAGATGCGGACATTGATGCTGGAAAGCTGATCCTCATTAACGATGGGGAGAAAATCAAGATTGCCCGCGGCGTGAACTCGTTGACTACCACATCCCCAACGAAAGGCCCTGATTTCAAGAAAATCAAAATCATCGAAGGGCATGACCTGGTAAAAGAAGATATTACTCGCACCTTTAATGAGGAGTATGCCGGGAAAGTAAACAACAGCTATGACAATCAGGTGTTGCTGATCACGGCTATCAACGCATACCTTCGTGGGCTACAGGGTGAAGTATTGGACCCAAGCGCAACGAATGCAATGGGAGTAGATATCGAAGCCCAGCGGCAAGCGTGGGAATCGGTCGGCACTGACACGAGCGGGTGGGATGATCAAAAGGTCAAGACATCGAGTTTTCAAGACGATGTGTTTTTGGCTGGAGGATTGAAGTTCCTGGATGCCGTTGAGGACTTAAAAATGGCGGTTCAAGTTTAAAGAAAGGATGGTGATTTAAATGGTGAGACAAAGCCCTTCTAAGATCATAAACGGGACGTATGGACGCGTTTGGGTAGACGGCGAATTGTGGGCAGAAGTAGATAGCTTTGAAGCAAAGATTACGATCAACTACGAGGACGTCAACTTTGCTGGAGAGGGAGCGACTTTCAAAAAGGCATTGGGATGGACTGGTGAAGGCTCCATGACAATCAAGAAAATCTATTCACGCGTTCAAAAGAAAATGGCAGCTGACGTTCGAAAAGGAATTTATCCGCGTTTTGAAGTAGTCGGGAAAGTGGAGGACCCAGAGGCATATGGTGCTGAACGAGTAGCGATACATGATGTGACGATCACTGAGTTTATGCTACTGAAATTTGAGCAAAAAACGACTGGAAGTGAGGAAGTACCTTTCTCATTTAGCGACTATGATCCAATCGATTTGATTCCAGCATAATCCCAACAAACGGAGGAATAAAGATGTCCAAGAAAATCACAATCGCTGATCTAATTGCTCAAAAGGAGCGAATCAAAAAACGAAAGGCAAAAACCATGACCCTTTATGTCGAGTCATTGGACGGAGAAATCATCGTTCAAGAGCCTGAAAAATCCATTTCGGTTGAAGCTTTAACTATGGTGCAAGATGATACACGAAGCGAAATGGCTGACACCTTTCTTGCCTATCATTGCGTGATTGAACCAAACTTGAAAGATGTCTCGTTGCAGCAAGCATATGGATGTGCGGAACCGACAGATATCGTAAATATGATTTTCCGTCAGGGTGAGATTTCTGCCATTGGCGGACATGCCTTACAACTAGCTGGTTATGCAACTGGTGTACGTAAAGTTGAAACTGAACTAAAAAACTAATTGAGGGCGATCCTGACTTTTATTTTCTGCATCATTATGTACAGCGCGGGTTCGCTCTTGAGTATCTTCTAAATGTCGACTTTCTGACCAAGCAATTTATGCAGCAGTCGATTCTTGTTCATATCAAAGAAGAAAGCAAGCGTTGGGGCGGATAGCAGTTTTCCTAACGCTTGCTAGATACAATAGATTTCCATAAAGTAGAAGGGAGGAAAGCACACCCAAAAGGAGGTAGTTTATGGATGGGCATTTTAGCCGTCATCATAGTTTCTGTGGTCATCGTGTTTGTAATTGTGCTGTTAATTCAGCGGGCAGGAAACAAGGAAATGAACAAAAAGATGGAAACCCAAGAGGCTATCGCTATGATCACAGCATTGCACATCGAAGGTATCGGGCTACAAAATAAAGCACCTTGTGACTTGTACCTCAAAGAAAACAGGATTTTGGTAGATCACTTCGGTCAAAAATTTGAAATACCGTTATCGGCCATGAGAGCTGCAGTAGTGAAGACAGAACAAGAGATTTACGAAAAAGGAAAAAGCGTTGTCGGTCGTGCATTAATAGGAACATTGATTGTACCAGGACTTGGAACCATTATAGGTGGTATGTCAGGTATTGGAAGCAAAAAAACAAAAGGAATTCCGAATACCTACCTGATTATTAACTATGTAAATAGCAACGGAGAGTTATCAGGCATTACTTTTTTGAACAATTTTAATCTCATCCGAATCAACAATTTTTGCGAAGTAACGAATCAACGCATTCGGGTCAACCATGTAGAAGCAATTACATTATAAAAATAAGGGACGCTCATGTGAGCGTCTTTTTACTTTTGCGGACGGAGGGAGGACCTCTTGGGAGCTAAAGATATAAGCAAAACCCTGGTACTTAAAGATGGCGTTACAGGAACACTTCAAAAGATCATCGGGGGTACTGTCGCTTATAAAAAACATCTACAGGACCTGAAAACCGTGGGTGTTGAAACTTGGTCAGCTATTAAATCAGGCGCAGCCATGGCAGCTATTGCGATGGGCGCTGCAGCGACAGCCATGGTTGGTATCGGTGTGAAAGCCAATGCGACAGCTGAGACGGCGGAACGATCCTTTGGCATCCTGTTAAAATCTGCGGAAGATGCAAAGAAGATGGTGAAGGATTTACAAGTATTAGCTGAGACATCCCCGTTTGACTTCGAGGGCATGCAGCAATCAGCGAAAACCTTGCTGGGCATGGGTTTTGCTGGTAGCCAGGTTATCCCGATGTTACAGCGACTTGGTGACACCGTAGCGGCAGTGGGAGGAAATACAGATCAGTTAAAAGGAATTGCTTTGGCGATCGGTCAAATCCAAACCAAAGGAAAAGTATCCGCCGAGGAAATGAACCAGTTAGCGGAACGCGGTGTCGCTGGATGGGATCTGTTGTCACAGGAGTTAGGGAAATCAAAAGTCGAGCTAATGAAGATGGCCGAAAACGGAGAGCTTTTTGCGGACAAGGCACTGCCGGCCATCATGACTGGTTTGGATAAACGTTTTGGCGGCTCCATGAAATCCATGTCAGACACTTTCGAATACACCCTCGCCAATATCAAAGAGTCAGGAACACGAATGCTGGCTGGAATGACGTCTCCTTTGTTTTTAGCTCTCAAGGAAGACCTGAGAGGAATACAGGCGTTTCTATCCAGCGACAGCGCGGCGACATGGGGCGCCAGTTTCTCGCAAGGACTGATTACAGCCTACAATACGGCAAAGGCAACGTTCGGTGTGATAAGCGACATCGCATCTTTCGTTTCAAGTAACTGGTCAATCATCGGGCCAGTTGTCTACGGGGTTGCTGGATCGCTTGTGGTCTATAAGATTGCTGTTGCAGCCGCGACACTCACCACAGCGTTATTTGGCAAAGAATCATCCTTTGCTGCCATTAGAACAGGATTAATGGGCACAGCGGCGCTGGTTACGTCTGGGCAGATCGGGATAATGCGAGCTGCTCAAATGGGGCTGAATGTTGTTATGGCTGCCAACCCAATCGGATTCGTGATTACTCTACTCGGTCTACTTGTTACTGCAGGTATTTACGTTGTTCAGAATTGGGATACCGTTAAGCAAGCTGCAAAAGAACTTTGGAATGTAGTCGTGGACTACGCAGAACAGGGTGTAAATAATTGGATTGGCCTAGCCAACACTCTTTTAAGTGCATACGATTTTGCATGGAAAGGCATTGGGTTTGGAGCTGCACAGATGTGGAATGGGATTGTTTCTGCTGCTGAATGGGGCGCTAAAAATATGTTGGCTCCGATCAACGCAGCTTTGGAAGCAGTCGGTGGGCAACGAATCGACGTCAATTTTGGTGCTGCTCAATTCGATGCGAAGATGCCGAAATGGGAAACAAAGAGTATCATTCCCCAGGTTGATTTTTCAGCTGCAAAAGCAAATACCGGATTCCAAGATGACCTGAACCAAACTAGGAAAGAGCAGCGCGAGGCAAGCGGCCAACGTGACAAGCAACTGGCGGACGCGCTGAATGCAAATACGAATGCTTTATCGTTTAACACTGATGCTACAGCCGGAAATACCAAGGCAACAGACAAGAATACAAAGGCGACGTTACGTGATAATTTAAGCCCAGTAGATTTGGCAGACAGCTTACTGGGACGAATTGAGCGTCATATGTGGAGTACGTAGGAGGTGCTGACTTGATCAACGTGTTCTTGTCGATTAACAACAATGCAGAGGTCATACAGCTGCCCGTGCCTCCATCTGAGTACAACGTACCGTCTCCCTGGGGCACGGAGCAGGTGGACGGTATGCAACAGTCATTATTATTGATCGGGCTGGAAGGGCTTCAATCCGTAGATATCAAAAGCTTTTTTCCGATCCGAGACTATCCATTCTTGCAAAACCGCAGCATGTGGGGAATGGATTATGTAAATACAATTAAGCGTTGGCGTAAGATGCGGATTCCGATTCGACTGGTCATCGTTGACTCAAAGGGAGCACAGTCTCTGAACATAGCAGTTGCTATTACGAATTTTGAGCATGGTGTAGGTCGTAGCGGCGATATTGACTATACCTTGCAGATGACCGAATTCCCATTTGTGAGCACGGCAAGGAGCTGATGCGATGTTTCAAGTTCTATTAATCAAAAATGACGGTCAGAAAAGCTACGACCTCACGCCCTTGGTGGGCAGCATCTCATGGGACTCTAACCTGTCCCTTATGTCCGCGATGAATTTTGATGTGAACTGGTCGGATGCAAAATTCTTCCCCGTCAATCCATGTGATCTTGGAGACGTTGTGTTGCTTCTCAAAGATGGTGAAGAAATAAACCGTGGTGTGGTTGTGAAAGAAGGGAGACAGGGACGTAGTGCGATTACGTACACCATATATGATTATGCCTGGTATCTTGGTAAGTCAAAGAGCGTGTACCAGTTTAACAAAGTCCCTGCATCACAAGCCATTACGAAGATTCTCAGTGATTTCGGTATGCTAATCGGCAATGTTCCAGACATGGCCACTCCAATCGACGACATTTTCTTGGAGAAAAGCCCAGCGGAGATTATTGAGACCATCTACAAGCTGCATGAGCGCCGGAGCGGAAAACGATACAACGTTGAGATGCGACAAGGGAAAATCTATTTTGAGGAAATGAAAGATTTGGTCATCAAGGGCACCTTCAAGCTGGCTGAGAACATCGCGGCTGTTGATGTGATGACAAACCCGTTAGGCGCGGATCGCACGAGATCCATTGAAGAAATGCGAAACCGCGTAAAAATCCTCATAGAGCGCGACGAGAAGGAAAAGAACAAGCCAAAGTATGAGGTAGTGGCGATGACCCAAGATGAAGGGTTAATCCAGAAGTATGGGCTGTTGGAAGAGGTATTCAAGATAGATGCGGAAGACGCAGCAAAAGCGAGGGAAGTCTCTCGAATTCTGTTGAAGCGCCTGGCACGAATCCATGAGACAAACAGTATCCAGCTAATAGGTGACGTTGGTTTTAAGGCTGGCCGTCTGCTCGATGTAACGGAGCCGGTCACTGGTATGCAAAACCGATTTATGATTACCAGCGCCAAGCATGAAGTGAAGAACCAAATTCATACGATGCAACTGGACTTGGCTTTACCCGAGGACGTGAAATAGGAGGCGATTAGGTGAGTAGCATGGATCTCCTCGCTGAAATGATTGTCAATATGTACAAGGAAAACCGCAACCCACCGAGTACGGCTCCGCGAGTCGGGACGGTTGTTTCTGTAAATCCTCTCAAAATTCAGTACGGTGAAAGCGTCATTTTAGAGAGGCGGCACCTGGTTATTGGAGAAAGTCTCATGCCTGGCTATAAACGGACCATTGAACTGACTGAGCTGCAAATGTCTGGGCTAGACGAGAAGTACCCAGCAAAGATTTCGTTTTATCGAAGCAGCGGGGATATACAGGAGCGCATCACAAAGTTGGCCATTCCTATCACAGATAATCCTGACAGTCAGGAAAATAAGATCAAGTCAACCATAACGTATACCGATGGGCTGGAAGTAGGCGACCAAGTGATTCTGCAGCCAGATGAATCGCTAAAACTGTGGTTTGTCAAAGATCGTGTATGGAAGGAGCCAGACGAATGACGCTACCACAGATAACTCAGTTGGATTTACCCCAAGCCCAGATCACTCAGCAGATGAAGACCCAGAACGTCCATAAAACTTTTCTGTGGGATTTTGAAACAGGTGATTTCGTTTTGAAAGATGGGAAACTGATCGAGGTAACTGGATTGGAATACCTCAAAGTGTGGATAGAGAAAATACTCCGAACCGTTAAGGGGACGTTGATCTACGCTGGAACTGACTATGGTAGCGAGCACCATTCGTTGATCGGCCAGAATTTTCACCCTGATTTTTCTCGGTCTGAATATGAACGGATGATAACGGAGGCTTTGCTGCAAAATGACGCGATTACGCAGGTGGACAACTTCTCGTTTACGCAGACAGGCTCCCGATTGGTAATCAGCGTTGAAGTGTCTAGTATTTATGGTACTGCAGAAAGGACGGTGACCCTATAGTGGCAGACAAAGACCAAACTCTGATTGAGTCGCTAGCGTCTATCCCGGTCACGTATGACAAGAGTGTCGGAAGTCCAATCTATGACACTTTAGCCACAGCAGCAGAACAATTCGCAAAGATAGATGCCAACATTGACGCTGTGAGGCAGAAACTCAGCATCGACAAATTAACGGGAGACGAGCTAGCACAACGCATTAAAGAACGTACAGGGATTGAGCGAAAAGCAGCGACACATTCAAGGGGAAGTGTAACGGTCACAGGGACCGGAACGATTTTCACTGGCGATCTTTTTGAGACAGCAGGATCGACACAGTTTCAGGCAATAGAGACGAAGGCTATAACGGACAATGGTACTGTTAATGTTAAAGCTGTCGTCGCTGGACATGATGGTGATGTCCCAGCAAATACGATTACGCTATTTCCGGTCACTCTTGCAGGCTTTACCGCTGTCAACAATCCCCAACCAACAATCGATGGCTTTAACGCTGAATCAGACGAAGACCTGCTCCAGAGGTACTATGAACGAGTAAGAACACCTGCCACAAGCGGGAACAAAGCGCACTATAAAAATTGGGCAAAGGAAGTGCCTGGCGTAGGGGATGCCCGGATCATATCACTTTGGAAAGGCGACAACACCGTAAAAGTTATTATCATCGATAGTGAAAAAAGGCCCGCAAGCGAGACGATTGTCGCTGCTGTTCAAAATCACATCGATCCTGGTAGTACAGGTAAGGGCGAAGGGGCTGCACCGATGGGAGCTTTTACCACGGTAGTAAGTGCAGCAGCTGTAGCGATAAATGTTTCGGTTACGGTTTCCATTTCCGCAGGGTATACCATTCAACAAGTGATGGACAACATCACTGTGCGTTTGACAGAACATCTACAGGAGATTGCTTTTGTGGAATCTATCGTCAGCTACGCAAAAGTAGGCGCGACGATATTGGACAGTGAAGGCGTCACCGACTACACCGACTTGCTTGTGAATAACGCCACGGTAAATGTTCCGATCAAGTATGAGGAAGTGGCCGTGGTAGGGGCGGTGGTCGTCAATGGCTAGAGCGGATGACATGCTGAAACGATTGCAGCCGTTCCAGCGGAAATCAAAAGTGTTTAAAGCCATTTTTGATGCCGAGGCTACGCAGTTTGATAAACGAGAGGCGATCATTGCCGACCTACACAATCAAATGTCTGTAGATACCGCGACATGGGCCTTATCCATCTATGAAAGAGAGCTCGGCATTCCGGTAGATTTGAGTAAGGCAATCGATTTGCGTAGATCACATATCAAATCAAAAATGCGTGGGGTCGGTAAGTTCTCAGCCAGCATGGCGCTTGCTATTGCCAGTGCATTTTCTGACCATGTCAGTGATGTATCGTTTGACGGACGGATACGGATACATTTCGAAGGTGCAGCAGACCTAAGTTTGACTGAAATAGGCAAAGCTCTTGAAGAACAAAAACCAGCCCACTTGGCATGTGATTATCAAGCTGCCAATTACAAATCAGAGGTTGCTTTTGTTTCGCCCCATACGCCCATCGCCCTTATCAGCACCTATCAAGCTTGCGGGACCTTTTCGGCTGGAGGTGAGTACGAACTATGATGACTCAATTTGCTTTAGAGGAGCAAGCGAAACATCTACAAACGCTGTACAACAATGCCGAGATCGAAATAAACGGAGCCATACAAATAGTCAGCCTCACCAGCAGCCGCGAAGGTATCAAGGTGAGGTTTTTTATTGACGTGCCAGCCAATGTGGTCGGCAGGATCACGAAACGAATCATCAAGAACGCAAGCGGTCAGATATGCTGGTCTGATCCGCCTGGTAAAATCAACATCGATAAACCGGATACTGATTTGCGGTTTGAAATACCGATTGAAGCCATTTGGAGGGAGGGAGCTGCCACATGATGGAGCGGTTTACTGATAGGCGATACAATCTGGGAGACGAACGGAAATATCAGCTTACGAGGCAGGACGGCACAACGGAGATTGTCGAGCTGGAGAAACAGGGTATCGCAGAGCCAGGTAGTCGAATCAATGCGGCGGCGCTCAATCCGATTGTAGACCATGTCAACGATTCAAGTATCCACATCCCTTATTCAGAGTTCGCGGCTCTTAAAACCCGGGTTCAAACCTTAGAGGACGCAATCCTCAACGACTTTAACCACAACATCTTCAAGGTTTCGTTTGCTAATCCGGTCGGAGTAAAAATATCTCGTGGATGGTTTGATCCAGGAAATGCAAGACTGGTGATCAAATGATGACAGAAAAAGGAATGGGTCGCAATAACGGCCATTTGGGGAGGGAGGTAAAAGAATATGCCTATAGTTACATTTGATGCTATAGATTCAGCTTATATTGCCAAGGATAACTCTGCATCTGTATGGCCACCCAATACAACTCCAACATTAGTAAGGGATCAACTGGTAATTACAAAAAAGACACTAACAAGCCCAAACTGGTTCTCTCGCAGTGTCGGTTTATTCAAGTTCAATACCTCGTCTATACCGGATAATGCTGTGATCACAGAAGCAAGATTTAAATTTAAGGCTGACAGTTATAGTAGTGATGACATTTTACAGTTACTGGGCGAATGGTATACTGATAACTTCACTGTTAGTGCATATTCAGATGTACCTTCAGGCAGTGCATTTTCAACATATTTTTCAGGAAGCTCTACAGATTTTAATGTTTTGCTTACATCTATTAATTCTGTTAATAAATCCGGAGTAACTGTCTTACGCACGCACATTAGTGGAACCGATCAACCTTACGGGAAAAACCAGATGGCGATACAATCTCATAGCAGTCTGAATAAACCACAACTTGTAGTAACCTACAAAATTCCGCCATCTTCACCAACAGTTTACCGCCCAAGTTCAGGGCAAATAGTCAATAAGCAGCAAAACATTAGTTGGTTAGCAGCAAATGATGAAGACACACCACAATCCGATTTGCAATACCATATTCAATTATCCACTAACAACAAGACTTCTTGGAAAGACATTGTTGCTTTGACTGCAAAAGGTGTTACAGATTACACGTATGACTTCACCAATGAACCCATTACAACACAAGCTTACATTCGCGTGCGCGCATATGACGGATCTGATTACGGTGCTTGGGGAGAATCTGCTGTCTTTACTATTAGACACAACGTTACGCCAACACTCACACTCACATCACCTGCCAACAATCTCTCATTATCGGAAGGCAACACAATGACTGTGCAGGGGTCGGTAACTGATACTGACGCCAATGATCCTGTTACGATTTACCTGCAAATTAATAATGGCACCATATTGGCTGTAGATTCCAAAGTATCTGACGGGGCTACAGCCATTCCTTTTGCCAAAATACTGACCTACAAAAATAAACGGGTCTACTCCGGCACAACTGATCTAGTCGGCGTGGACTTGGCGGAGAATACGGATCACACCTTAAAAGTTTGGGCGGAGGACAACAAACAGGGGAAAAGCACAGAGGCTATCCGCAAGTTCAGGATCATTTGGAACCGTCCGCCTACGATCAGTGGGGAAAACAGTGATCTTGGAATCCTCGAAATCGCGCCAACCGTCTCATACAACATTACAGACCCGGAGGGAAATGGATTCACTATAATCGAGAAGCTCAACGGCGTGCAGTTACGTTCCTTTGCTGGGGTTGCTGGTCGGGAAGAGAAGCTGGAAATTCCATTTGATGCTTGGCTAAAGCTGGAGCCTGGAGTGCTTCACACACTGACAATCGAGGCAACAGACAGCCAAGGGGCAACATCTATACGAACGTACACCCTAACTCGCTTTGAAGATGAGATTTCTTTTGAGATCGAGGCACCATGGACAACGGACGCAGCAGCCAAGCGTGTTCTTCTGACGCTGGACATGATTATCCCAGCAGGAGCCATCTTGCTCGCCGAAGCTTGCAACAATGCTTTTGATGCGGCCCCAACTTGGGAGGACATCTCATTTCATGCGCGATATGGGCGTGGTTATGTTTTCCTAAACACATCGAAAACTGCAAACAAATGGGGAGTCTCCATTCGTGTTCGGATCGAAAAAGGGACAGCTTCGGAACCAATTGAGATAAAAGGATTTGGAGGTGCATTTGATTGACGATACCATTACAACAAGAGAAGTCTGTCAGCGAAGCACAAGCTGATAGAGAAGCCACTCAGCAGAAAGATGTGATCATTCAGATGTTAGGCCAAGAAGTAGCACTACTAAAACTCAAAATTATGAAATTGGAAGGAGGTGGTAACTGATGGCATTCTGGAGCCTTGCTTACAAATGCAATTGGGTAACAGTCGATCAACTGCGTTTGGCAGTAAAAACTGAAACGAATCCTTATGGAGAAATCACTCCTGAGGAGTTCAAAAAAATCACCGGACAAGATTTCTAAGCTGGTGATTTTTTAATTGGGGAGCTGCTAACGTGGCTCCCTCATCTTTTACCCCAAGGGGGTGAGGAGGTCAGCAAACCGTGGATGAAATAAAAGAATTACAAAAAGGGATCAGCGACATTCTTGTAGCCATCGGTAAACTCGAAACAGAGATGAGACACCTTTCCAGCATGTCAGGAAAATTGGATTACACCGAAAAGGTCGCAAACGAAGCGCTGCAGAGTACCCGATCTGCCCATAAACGCCTAGATGATATGGCTAAAGAGATTGAAGCATTAAAGAAAAAGTACGATGACGACAAGAAACACAACAAGGATGATAAAAAGTGGCTGATCGGTACAGGTTTGGCAGCTGCTGCTCTGATATGGAATTTTATTAAAGGCGGTATAGGACAATGAATCCAACTGAACTTCTAACACTGGCACAGCAATACATGTCAGACAACGTGCTGATTGTTTTTGTCGTGCTCCTCTTAATTGGCTACTTTCTAAAGCGGACTCCACATGTCCAAGACTGGATGATCCCTTATGCCCTCACTGCGGCCGGAATCCTATTAGCGTGCGGCATCTTGAAGTCTTTTACAATCGAAAGTGTTGTCCAAGGCATTCTAGCAGCGGGAGTCGCCAGCCTAACCCATCAACTATGGAAACAGACGTCCGATAAAAGAAGCGACGACCAATCATGACTCCACAAGCGTTCATTTCCAAAATCGCGCCATTAGCAGTAGCCGAAATGAAACGTTCTCGCATACCGGCTTCTCTAACGATCGCACAAGCAATCCTTGAATCTGGTTGGGGCACATCCGAGCTGGCAACCAAAGCAAACAACCTGTTTGGGATCAAAGGCAAAGGGCCTGCAGGAATCTATCAATATGTCTCACCCGAATATGTGAGCAACAAAAAAATCGAAAAGCTATCAGATTTCCGGAAATACAACACCTGGCATGAAAGCATAAAAGACCACACAGACAAACTGTTGGAGCCCAGATATTCAAAGGCATTGGGTGCAAGCTACAGAGCGGCTTGTCACGCCGTTCAAGAGGCAGGATATGCAACTGATCCGAATTATGCTCAAGAGCTAATCAAACGGATCGAGAAATATAAGCTTGATCAGTACGATACACAAGGAGGACAAACTGTGCCACTCCCCACTCTCATCATTGATCCGGGACACGGTGGAATCGATCCGGGAGCTGTCGGTGAAAATGGTCTGAGAGAAAAAGACCTCACCCTACAAATCAGCCTCTATCAGTACGCAAGATTCCAGGCGCTGGGTTTACCGGTTATTCTTACGCGCACTTCTGATATCGCATTGACCCCAGAACAAAGAACAAAGCTGGTACGTGATAGCGGAGCCAAGTATTGCCTATCCAACCACATAAACGCAGGCGGAGGCGAGGGAGTAGAAGCGATCTACTCCATTTTCTCAAAAGACACCCTAGCAAAATCAATCGTACAGGCCCTGGTAGATTGCGGGATGAAATACAGGAGGGTTTTCTCCAAAGAAGGCGCGAATGAAAAAGATTACTACTTCATGCACAGAGACACAGGCACCGTAGATACAACCATCATTGAATACGGATTTATTGACCATCCAGGAGACATGAAGAAACTGAAGGATAACTGGAAGAGCTACGCTGAAGCTGTAGTCAAGGCGTTCTGCGCCTTCATTGGCGCTAATTATCAATTGCCCACAGTTAATCCACAGAAGGAGGAAAAACCTGTGAATACTGATCAAATGGAAGGCTGGGAACGCGAATCAGGCGTCAAAGCAATTGAGAACCTCGCAGCCAAGGGACTGCTTAATGACCCTGAAAAATGGAAGCAGCGTCTGACCGACAACCCACAAGGCGTTCTTAACGAACTGCCCTGGTTAATGTTTACCTTGCTTGATCGCGCAACTGAAAAAGTGTAATGTGCTGCTGACGCCCTCCTCCGAAAATTTCGGATGGAGGGCATTTTTTATTGCACGTTCGCATGTTGTTCGTATATAATAGGAACAAACGTTCGCGAAAATAGGTGATAACATGGAGAGTATCCAAACAGTTGTTGATGGCAGAATGATGGCCATTCCGGTATTAACAGCGAAGCATCTATCCGTGATTTCTCGTGTTCATTCTGGCGCATGTCCGGGGTGCGATCCAGACATTCTTAGGGATCTCGTGGAAGCTGGCTTGGTGGAGGATGAACCGGGTGGCAAGTAAACTTGATGATTTATTCGCCATGAAGTGGATTTTGCCTGAGCACAACCAGGCACTCAGCCACCATTACTACAAATCATCGTTGATCCCACAACCGATCTTAGAAGACGACGAGCTGGTTGAAATGAATCGGATTATCCATGAGTCGATTCAGGAAGATTTCGCTGTCAGCATGTCATGGTTCAAACCAGAAGTAGATGACCTTGGACGCATGAAAACGCATTGGGGCTGGGTGCAGCGGGTCGATACAAATCGAAAACAGATAAAACTGGTGAACGATGACGGATTTTGGTGGATCGACTTCAAACGCCTGGTGAAAGTAGAGCGTGTATGAACGGGAGCACATAAGATATGTCGAGGAATTATAGAAGCAAACAACCCGCCTCATCTTACTGGGCGGGTTGCTCATGTTACACTATCAACAATTTGTTAATTCAC
>NZ_CP085878.1 GCF_013284245.2 Brevibacillus sp. DP1.3A
TGATAGGTACAATCAGGTCTTTTGAGATTACATACGGGACGAATGGGTGGCATCCGCACATTCACATTTTGATGTTTTTCACGCATGAAATTGATATGGAAGAAGTAGAGGACGAGCTGATGGAGCTATGGCTGCTGGCATTGTCGTCTACTGGTTTGAGTGCGAATCGGAAGTATGGCTTGACGCTGCAAGACGCTGAAAAGGCTTCGGACTATGTTTCGAAGTGGGGCGTTGAACATGAGATGACCAAGAGCCATTCAAAAAAAGGGAAACAAGGCGGTATGACGCCTTTTGACTTCTTGCGTGAGTTTCTATCTACGGGTAATAAAGCGATGCTAGGATTGTTCCAGGAGTATGCAGAAGCGGTCAAAAGAAAGCGGCAGTTGAGCTGGAGTAAGGGATTGAAGAAGATGTTTCTTCTGGAAGAAAAAACAGATGAGCAGCTGGCGAATGAAAAAACGGAGGAAGCGGAGCTGATCGGTATCATCGAGGATGAGGTATGGAAGTGGATTGTACGTACTGAAAAGCGTAGACAGTTCTTGAGTTTAGTAGAGAAACACGGTGATGTGGAATTGGCTTTTGATATTTTACTAGAAGACTATCCAGATGGAGATGATGGCTGACGTTCTAGGAAGCTCTGTGTGCTTTTTTGATGTGGGGCGGCTCCTTTAGGTAGGGGTGAGTGTAGAAAATGCAGAATAGACCCATTCTAGGCGGTCTGATGACGTGTGTCAGATTGTGGACGAACCATAGAATGGGCTATTACGAGAGCATCTACCTTACAGCCAGTTTCACAGGCGGCTGTGTTCCTCGCCGTAAGGTAAATCTCTGGCATTAAGACTTGTTGTTTTAGTCTTTGAGCAGTCTGATTAGTGCAATCAGAAACGACCCGAAGGTAAACAGTAAGCCGAGTATCGCGACAAATAAAGCTATGACTGCAACGAGTTCCATTTGCTCCACTCCTTTCCTTCGATAATGTCATTCTCTGGAATTATAAGGAGGAGCGTTTGGAATATAACGTTTGGGGTGTCGAAGCATTCGTAAGCTCAGGAAGGGAGTAGCTGCGTGGGGAATTTGCTCCGGAAAATCCTTGCGGAAAGTTGTATTTTCCGTACGTTTTCCGGTAGAGGTAAGCGGAAATTGCTGCGTCTATTTCTGCTGCTTTGTGGTCATGAACTTTGCTTGGAGCTGTAGCTTTCTTTTGCTGAAGGTGGACTCCTTATGACCCAAATGTCCGAACTGTGACCAAATTTGTGGTCTTCTTAGTGCTGTGTTCTGGCAGGCTTTGCCTGCCAGGTGGCACCTTATCCTGATAATGCCGTTACATCCCCAAATTTCCGCAGTTGAGCACATGGAAAAACGTTATGCTTATTTGTGCTGTTTTTGTTTTTTTGACTGTGGTCTACTTGGAGCAGTTCGGATCGTCGAGACGAGACACAATATTGCGGTCAAGAATGAAAAAAGCCCTCCATTTTGAAGGGCTTTCTTCGGATCACAAAATGGGGAAGGCCTTTTTCTTAATTTCTTACAGATTCTGCGACTTTAATCAAATCCTCTTTCGCTAAATCGCCTTTGGACAAAATGTAATGACTTACTCCATCCTTATGCCAACTCAAAACAATTATTTTTTGGTCCGGCATTTCTAAAATTTCGCCTTCAACTCCTTGGATCTCAATAGGTTTTACCCCTTCGTCACCAAGAGATATCCGACCTTTTTTAACCGTATGTTCAAACCAGTCCTCGTTATTGTTTTCATTTACATACTTCAAAACAATTTCTTTTTGCTCCTCAACATTTGGAGCTACACCATTGCCAAACTTTTTGGGTGGTTCATTATAAATGGCTTCACTTAATTTATAGCCATCTGGAAGCTCAATGGGGGCATCAGCATCTAAACTAGCTGCGAAACCATGTTTACTTAACTTTTCTAGTGGAATAACTACTGGCTTCGAAACAATATGATGATCTGAAATTTCAGTGTGTTGTCCCCCACTAGACATAGCGTAAGCAGATGGAATTATTGTCATCAAAGCTAATACACCCGTTATAATTACACCTTTTTTCATTTTTCATCCTCCTATTCAATTTATTGTGAAAAATCTTATGGAGTATAAGCAAATCTGTCATACATAATGTTACCTTGGATGCCATCAACGCCTTTTTTATCTGCGTATACAATCATCTCTGCATATAAGTCTTCAACATCAGCTTTGTAATTTATACTCTGCGATTGGTCATCCGTGATTGGATCGCTGAAAAAATAATGATACCTTTTTTCTCCACTAGCATTGACTATTTTATATTGACCAAATTGTGCACCTGATGGTTTTGATTTACCACGTCTAACTTCAATTTCTGTGAAAGTAGCCTTGGTTGCTTTATCTTTATTGCCTGTAATCTCATTTGAATGGACATAACTATAATCCAAATTTTCCTCGAAGTTTGTACCCTCGGCGCTAGCAGTATACTTAGTTGTCTTTGCACTCAAATTAAATTGACCCTGTACCTCAGCAAATGCACTAGATGCTACTAAAGAAAAAGCTCCAAAAACAAGACCGGCAATAAGAATCTTCTTTTTCACAATATCCCCACTTTCCATAGTCATAGGAAGAGCACGCGACCAGACATTTGATTGGCGGTTCCCCAGCAACAACTATATCACAATTTCCAATATTAACCTTACTTCATATTTTCTGGAAAATGAAGCTAGAGTAGAAAAGTGGTTAAATATTCAAATTATGGATGATATAGTATCTGTAAAAAGAATTTTACTAGGGGGGATATGTAGCTGTGATAGAGGTTAGAACATTTGGAAACGTACTAAAAACGTATCGAGAAAAAGCTAATCTAACGTTAGCTGATCTATCAAACAAGACAGAGATTTCGACTGCTACAATTAGTAAGATCGAAACAGATTCTCTCACACGTCCAAACATGCGTAATGTGATTGGACTAGCCAAGGAATTGAAGATACCTTTATTTCAGGCAATTACGCCGTATTTAGATAAAATCAAGCGTATAGAGACTCTTGAATTTCTACTAGAAGTAGCACTAGAACAGGAGAATACCATTCTTATACAAAAAGTAGCGCTACGACTACTTGAGTGCCCTAAAAATAATACGTTTTTGTCACTGGATTATCTGTACCAATTAGCGGGTAACACGGAAAAGGTAGAATTGAGAGTGGCCATCTACGATATCATTTCTCATTACTGCCGCGAACATGGAATTCCTGTGTACTTAGCTCGCTCTTTGTTCCAGAAGTACATGATAAGACGTGAGAATTTCAAAGAACTAGATCAAACCTACATAGAGGGTAAAGAATTACTGCACTACATGGGCTACTTACATAGGGAAGAGCGTATTCTTGCGTATTACAAGTTAGGAGTACACGCATGGTGTCGTAGACTGTACGAAGAATGTATCCAACTCTGCAAACAAGGAATAGATCAAGACCCGAGTCAGAGTGAGAAAAAAGCGGCGGCCATCCTAACAATTATCACTTCGTATATGGAATTGGGGGACTATATCCTCGCAACCGTGTACTTAGACAAATACGATGAGTTTGATTTCCCTCAAGTGCGTAAAAACGTGCAATATCTTCGAGCGAAACTGTATGTAAAGACTGAAGAGTTCACTAAAGCGATACCTGCTCTCCAGGAGTGCCTGGAATGCCAAGATCAAAATGATCGACTTCCTATCGCAAATGACTTACTAGCGATCTATCTAAAGACGGACGACAAAGACGGAATGCAAAATATTTTCTTAACAGAGCCTACGTTCCTACCAGCAGCTCCAAATACTCCAAGCAAATATGAACAATTGGCTTTATATTACCGGGCTAAAGGTGTTTTTTATCTTCAACAAGACCTGGTAGAACTGGGTGTGAACAGCCTTATAGAAAGCATAACCTTTTATGGGAAAATCGGTGCGCTGGAAGAAGTGAATCAGAGCCTCACTACACTTTTGGAATACCACACAACAAACGGAAAGAACTTATCTCTCGAACTTCTCCAAAATTTGGTAAAAGTGTATAATGGATTTAATATCCGATCATGAAAGGTGGGTACTCATGAAAAAATTGATTCTGTCATTATGCGTCTTATCTGCGTTATTTGTAGTACCATTGGCGACTGAACAGTCAATGGAGCTAAAACCAACCAAACCAAATTACTACCCTGACCCCGGCTGGTAATACTTCGGTTTTTTCCGTTTCGTTAGTACCCCCCGAAATGCGAAGTGGATGGTTACGTTGATGAAAAAATGCAGCCAGCCTCCCCTAATAAGGGAGAACGGGCTGCATTTTTTTATTGTGGTCCGTTAATATCGTTACGTACTTCGTTTAGATAGTTTTCTGTGTACACCATTTGAGAGCTGCTCAAGTTCTTGGGAGTCTTTCTCTTTTTTCTTTTGTTGATCTGATCATAAATTACACCGAATACGATCAAGCCACCAACAATGATTAATAAGAATGCCCACATTGGCATAAAAATCCCCCCTAACGTGCTGCTCACTTTATATATTAGACGCATTTTTCTGCAATATGTTTCTCCTTATTTTTCCAATTCCCCAGTCCAATTAGGGAGACCACCAACATAATGCAGATTTACGCGCCCGTCCGGCCCGTAAAAAATTTACCGGCCTCTTTTTGGCTATTGGATCGTTGTGCGGAAAATCGTGTTTCCACGTTCGGCAAGCGGAGCTGAAGCCGTTGCGCTCAGTGTACTAGGTTGCGGTAGTAATATGTTCAAGAGGCTCCCCTGGGGGGAGCCTCTTGAGTATTAACTACGGCAATGCTCTTGTACGATAGAACCATCTCGTGGGTGTGCAGGAATCCACACCCCTCTTCGGAAGTGTCCTCGAACAGTGTGGGCCTTACGATGATGACTTCTTACATGAGTACTTCTAGGGAAACTACATACCATAACAATCTACTCCTTTGATTTTGCTCAATTTTTTGAACAGAACGCCAGGAGTACCTGTCATATTCAATTTTCGCTTTTGGATCTGCCTCCTTACAGTCTTGAAAAGTTCCTCTTTTTCCTGATATATCGCCACTTGTATGAATACATTTCCAAGCACAGAGCATACTATATTTAAGGGGTAGACCCTGTTTCCAGTAAAACCCGTAGACCCGATTTTGTTAAAAACGGTTTACAGATTAAGCTCGATTGTGTTATTCTCGCAAATGTAATCACTTTTTCCGATACAAATGAGGATACTGCCCACGAATGTTACCAGCATTCGCGTCAGAAAAAACGGTTGATTGAAAAATTGAACAGACTTCGCCTACTGGCTCTGTTACTACTTGTAGTATACAGGCTTATTTGGCGTTACGTCAACCTAGTAATTTCACATTTCCCCAAATTTTTTTATAAATTGCCTTAAACCGCCAGATTCTGGCGGTTTTTTCTTAGTTCACTTGGGTCCCGATAATAGGTATTATGTAAACATGCGTCTGAATCCTCAAATTCGGGCGTTTTTCGCCGTTTTCGGGGATTATCCCTTTTCCGATTGCCTTGAAATGTCTTCCGGACATGGACAATTCGAGGTTTTCGCCTCGGAAGTACGATCTCGCGATTGCTCCCGATTGCTCTTGTTTTCGCCATACAAACGGTCATAGATATCGTCCTGGTCATTTAGCCAAAAGTGGTAGGCTTTATCTACACAAATGGCATCATTCATTTGCTTATTCACTCCTTTGGCCCTAATCATCGTGATGGGTCACCCATCGCAGAATCTTCTCTGTAAGCATGTCCGCATCGCGGAAGAAAAGTGGTCGTTCAAGGGATATGCGGATGCGTTCGTGTAATGCTTCTATTTCCTGCAAGCTGCCGCTGCCCTCATCGTCTGGAATAATTGTTGACCATTCTAGCAATGGGATAGATACGATGTCGGCTTTCTCTTCGTTCACGCGCTGTATATAGACGTTATATGGATGCTGTGCCACTTGACCTAGCATGACTTTTTTAACTTTCAAACTCATTTTCTTTCATTCCTTTCTTTCACTGGGTTTCTTCCGTTAGCCATTCAGTTAGCCACTCGTTTAGCTATTCAGTTAGCTATTCGGGTTTTATTCAGTTAGCCATTCAGTTAGCGGTTCGTCTTGAATTTTTCGTTGTTTGAAAAACGTTGATTTATCAAGGGTTTTACGGGCTAACTGTACCCGACATCCAGGAATGAGGGGGTGTTGGTGATTTCACTTCCCAAAGAGTTTCTTCCACCAGGGCAAGTTTTCTCTTTCGCGGATCGCCGCGAGCTCCTTCCTTACTTCCAGGATGGTGGTCATGGCTTCATCAAGTTTTTGGCTGCGTGTAAGCTGCTGCTCTTGTTCGTCTTGGATACTGGCAACCTGTTTTCTCAGCTCTGCGATCTCCTGTTTTTGATCGGCCATGGTCTGCATGGACGTAGCGAGATGCGCTATCAGCATGTTGAGCTGCTCAGTTGGGACGAAAACTGATTGCTGCTGCGCTGCTGCTGTTGTTACTGCGGTTTCGTCGTGGAACTCGATTGTTCTAGGAAAGGCGCGGCTTAGAGCCTCTTCGATCTCCGTTGCGGTTGCGTTGCGTTTGAAAGAATCTGCAATGAACCGCAACACTTCCGTAGCCTCTGGAAGATACCGTTTTTTCCGTCCTTCCCCGACAGATGGGACGTACATTTCGAAGCGATCACGGTAGAATCGAACCGTGGATTCGGGAACGTCGAGCTGCTTCGCAATCTCTGCGATTGTTAACAACTTGCTTGGCATGATTCCACCTGCGTTCTGTTAATGTCATGCTGCTTTACTTTGACGGGGGGGAGGGCATTCCCTTTTCTATTTCTCCAGCAAGCTTGGTCCGATAGCGGATCTGCTCGTGAGGATCCCCGGTACACAGTTTGAGCCAGTCGATGCCCGTTTCTTTGTGCATTTCTTGAAGAACGTCATGAAACATCATCGTTTTGGCAATCTCTTGGTTGGTCTTTTTCTGATTGGAACGAGCGGTAAATGGCAATACGTTACCCATGTAAAACCCTCCAATTAGAGGGTGAACCCACTAATGTGGGTGTCACCCTGGCTTTTCAGTGTTACATCGTCTCGACCGTCAAGGGGGTAGTATTTTGGCTGCGCCAAAATCTCCACCTCTTATCCTTGACTGTCACCGGCTGCTGTCTCTTGTACCGTTGCTTGCATTCTCCGTTTCTTCTGGAAACCATCTTTTATCTTGTCAGGTGTCAGGCCTTGATCTTCCATTCTTTTGAGAAACCATTCGGCTTCTTCGGGCGTTTGTACGTCCCACCATTTTTCGAATACCGCACCAATCTGGATGAGTCGGCGTGTTCGTTCCTTGCGTTCTTTTTCCTTGACTCTGACCTCGATTTGTTGCTTTTGGGAGCGAAGCTGCTCAATCTTTTTGTCTAGCTCTTGTAGCCGTTCTGTCTCACTTTTTCGTGCCATTTCTACCCCTCCGAATCTATGTATTCAAATTCCTAATCGCTTGGGATTTTCGACTATGCTTGTGCCTTTTCCCATATGCTACCACCAATCGAAACGATACAGCAATAACGCCTGTTAATCCGATGCTGTTAGTGGTAAAATTATCCCGAGTAGAATACGAAGGGCGCACTTATACACCACTACGTGGTGCGTGCGTCAGGGACTTCCGTCCCTTGAAACCAAACACGCCCTTGGCGTGAAATCGCCGTTTGGCGATTTGAAAAACGAGAAAATCAAAAGAGATAAATGCACGATTCTACATATTGAGGGGAGGGGTAAGGCGTGGCGATCTATCACTTTTCTGCACAAGTCATTTCACGATCTTCTGGACGTTCCGTTGTGGCTGCTGCTGCTTATCGGGCAGGGGAACGACTCGTTGATGAACGGTATGGAAAGACCTATGACTACACCAAAAAGGACGTGGCGGAACGTGCGATCGCGGCGCCTGACTATGCTCCTGCTTGGGTAAAAAATCGTGAGCTGCTATGGAATGCAGTCGAAGCAGCCGAGAAACAAAAAAACGCGCAGCTCTGCCGCGAGATTAATATAGCGTTGCCACGTGAGCTGACTGCTCGTGATCAGCGTGAATTGTTGTCGTTGTATGTGTTGGAGCAGTTTGTCGCTCGTGGCATGATTGCAGACGTGGCAATTCACCGCGACAATCCAGAGAATCCCCATGCTCATATCATGCTGACCATGCGCCCTTTGCATCCGGATGGAACCTGGGGAGCCAAGTCGAGGAAAGAGTACGTTCTGGACGAGAACGGGGAAAAGATCAAGCTACCGAGTGGACAGTACAAGTCGTACAAAGTCCGGACTACAGATTGGGATATGCCGGAAACGTTGGAGACATGGCGCGCGGAGTGGGCGCGTTATGCCAATCGAGCTTTGGAGCGAGCTGGCCATGCAGATCGCATTGACCATCGCAGCTTAGAAGCGCAAGGTAGCGAACGGATGCCGACCATTCATGAGGGCGTGCGGGTACGTCAGATGGAACGTCGCGGTATTCAAACGGATCGCGGTGACGTAAATCGTTCTGTAGCTGAATATAACGGGCTTGTCGTGTCACTTGAAGCGTACCGCAAGGAAAAGGATACTCTTGAAAGAAAAACGTCTCTTGAAGCCCCTATAGCGTCTGTAGAGAGCAAAGAGAAACAAATGGCGGTACTACTTGCAAAGGCAAAAGAGATTAAAAGCAAGGTCGAGCGCATCGACGTGGATCTCCAACAGGTAAAGGAGCGCTTGCGGTACTATGGCGAACAGCAGCAGCGCATTGCGGATCGCAACCGATTGGATAAGCAGATCGGGGAATTGCAGCAACGTGGCCGTGGCTTGCTTGGCCTGTATAACAAGAACAGCAAGGAGATTGCGGAGCTACAGCGCAAAGTCGAACGCCTGGACGAGCGCATCCAGGAGCATCGAACGCTTGCGCCGTCCAATCGGGAGGCTGTGGAGCTGCAAGCCCAACACCAACAATTGGAGCAGATGAAAAAAGAGCTGTCTGGCCAATTCTTTGCGGTGCGTAACAAAGTGAAGCAGTTAGAAGAGACGAGACAGGAAAAAACCATGACGCTACGTGAGGCGATCTATTCGCTGAAAGACAAGGCAACCGGTATTCCTATGCGCTATAACCAGGATGACCTCGATAAACCGTTTGAAAAGGCAACGTTTAGCAATCGTGGGGGAGCAGAGCAGCTTCATTATCGGCTTCAAGATGGCACTGAGCGCAGCGTGCTCTTCCAAAATGTTTTCATGGATAGAGCGCAGCGTAGCGCCTTGTTTGATGTATTTAGCGCAGCAGCGAGCGCGGCGAGCAAACAGTTACAGCGTGATGATGAAGCGCGTCAGCAGCAGATGAAGAAAAAACGGAGAGAAATGGAAAGATAGAACGGAGAGCCGTAAGGCTCGGGGTCTGGATTAAAGTGGAAACCCGTCTAGTTTTCTTTATTTGTTTCTCGGGTTTTATCCGAGCGTACTTTTCCAGCCATTACATCATCGTAAGGGGTATAGTTAGGCGGATTTGGAAGTCTTTTCTCCTTGATGGATCGGAAAACAATTCGGGCAATCAGGGCAACAAAAGTAAATATAATCAGAACGACAATCACTTGTGTCATGGTACAAATCACCACCTATGAGTTTTTGGTCTTCACGACACGCGCAAAGTTTCTCGCAGCCGATTGCTTATGCAATCGGCTTTTTGTATACAGTAACGCAATCAGTCAGTTAATGGCAAATTTTACCACACGTGCGCCTGTCACATATTTTCTTGTTTTCTCCAGAAAAACAGGCGTGCAAGACAAGTACCTGTAGAGCAGCCTACTAAACTACCTGTAAACGCACCTATAAAACTACCTAAGTGAGATTCCCCAAAAACCTTATCATATCAATAGATACACAGTTTACTTGGATACGTAAAAAAGAGTCTTTTTCAAGTAATCGTTAACCAGCAAGGGGGGCTCCTCCCTGATCAGGAAGATTCAGCTCGTTCCGTCCAGTCTGGAAAAATAAAAACTGCCATCAAGGAGCTGATGACAGTGAAAATATTACTGAAACAAATACAAGACAAGAGTATGAAAGATTTGGTAGAATGAGAGCAACTAAAAACGAACGGAATAGCAAAAGCCAACGGGATCACATCGGGCGCCAACCCTTCGTGATTCTGTCCGAACCGTATCGCACACGGTGAACAGGCAAAATGCTCCGTTGACTTATAGGTGAAACCTTTTTTCTGGTTTAACTACCCTTATTCTATCCAAAAAGGGGTGTGTTTACAACCAAAAACATTGGCGAATCGAGTCAACGAGCAAGAACTTACGACTACGTAAGCCCTGTCACTATTAACGGTGCCAGGGCTTTTGTGTTTCCGCGGTTAAGCGGAGGGAAACAGGATGGAGAGCACACAACAGGTAACGAGCCAAAAAATCGGGGGGCTGGGGGTGTCCCCCAGTATAGGGGAGTGCTTGCACGACCCGGTGCCATATCGCCAGGAGTCGGGGGAGCTGACCGGATCGTCGCGGCTGCCGTTGTTCGATCAGGGCAAAAAGACCGTCCGCGCCTTCGCGGAAGGGGTTGAGGTTTTGGGGCGCAGCCCCCTTGGTAAAGATTACGAATTCGCCGTCACCCCCGACAAGAATTACGACAAGTTTGTGCTGCAATCGGTGGCTAAGAAAGCTCTTCCTGGAGAGCGGGTTGCGATCTGTTTCCGGAATCGCCGTTGCAAAAATTCGGAAGTGGAAGTTTGGAAACATCGTAGCAGCGAAAAGGCGTTCTACGGGAATCTTGCGGTTTGCGGAAGTGTATGGCAATGCCCTGTTTGTGCAGCAAAGATTTCGGAGCTGAGAAAGAAAGAGCTGCGCTGCGCGGTTGATGGACACTTGAAAACGGGCAAGCTGGCGATGCTGACGTTGACCTTCTCTCATCAAAAGAAAGACAGATTGAAAGAGACGCTGGCGAAGTTTAGCGAGGCCGTTGATCGGTTCCGATCCGGTAAGCGTTATGCCCGAATCATGAAGAAAATAGGCT
>NZ_CP085879.1 GCF_013284245.2 Brevibacillus sp. DP1.3A
CAGAAGAGCGAGGACGTCAGGTTAGGGGAAGAGTTGAAAGGTCGTTTGTTGTCATGCGCTGATGATCTTGGTTTGTCTCCAGATGAGGCAGTAGAGTTTTTGCTGGCTCATTATGAGAGTTCTCCTAGTGTTGATAAAACAACGTTTACCTTGTTCCGTTCTCTTCGCAAGTGATTTGTATACAAAAAGCGAGCTGAAGGAGATCCGGAAACGCGGATACTGTATACAAAATGAAAGCCGGTAATCAATGACCAGGGCAAATTTTGTATACAGTTCTGCGGGTTAGCCTTGCGGATCGGGGGAAGCTGCTTCGATATGTCGTATACAGTTTAATAAGGGAGCACGTTCTTTATGGTTGCCAGTCAGATACTGTATTTATATCAGCACCTAAGTATCTGCATATCTTTAGAGCGATTTTTACTTTAGGTATGCTTACTCCCTTCTCGATGTTGTAGTACTGTTTTGCTGTTATGTCTACTGCTCTAGCAACTTGTTCTTGGGTAACATCCTTTTCGTTTCTGATCTCTTTTAATGTTTTCATATAAACTCCTTGAAATAGAAAAATTTTTCTAGTAATATAGTTCATATAACCTGTCTTGGCGGCATTCTTCTCTTTTGCGGATGGCTTGATTGGTCGGTTCAATTCATCAATGACAAGGTCACTTCTAGTTTATAGCTGGATTGTGACCTTTTCTATTCGTATTAAACAAGTAGGAGGGTCTTTGTTTTGGAACGTACTGTTGACTTTCTTGTTTTGGACGAAGGAATTCAGGTTTCTGAGGTTGTAGAAGGAGATAGGGAAACAATTTATCTTTCCCTTGCTGATGTGGAAAATTTGATAATAGCTTTAGGCTCTGATCGCCGATTGGGAACCCGTTGAATTTGTTTACTTCCTTTTCGTTTTGTATTTTCCCTTTGTTATTTATCAAATCAAAATGAGTTTTTTATGTGGAGTCTTGAAAAGTAAAAAAATTCTAGTAAAATATTTCTATGCGCAGTGATAGCCGATGTTGATAGCGGATAAGACGAATTATTGAGAAAGAAGGTTGTTGATCACAGGTATTGTGATTGATGACCTTTTTTCTTTTGCAGCTATTCCACGAAGGCATAGTGGGGGTTCCCTGCGCGGGCCCTAGGGACGCGCAGGGAAAACACTTGGAGACAACATTCTTTCTTAATGATTAATAGTTTTTCAAGCAAGGGTTAGGGTACATATCTCTTTATACGAGCTACAAGGTGCTAAATTCGCGTTTAGTTGTTTTGAGTGATGTTATAGTGGGGCGAAGCGTAGAAAACGCAAAATAGACCCATTCTAGGAGGTCTGATGATGTATGTCACCTTGTGGACGAACCATGGAATGGGCTATTCCGAGAGTAATATACCTTACAGCCAGTTTCACAGGCGTCTGTGTTCCTCGCCGTAAGGTAAACCTCTGGGATTAAGACTTGTTGTTTCAGTCTTTGAGCAGTCTGATTAGTGCAATCAGAAACGACCCGAAGGTAAACAGCAAGCCGATTATCGCGACAAACAAAGCTACGACTGCAATCAGTTCCATTTGCTCCACTCCTTTCCTTCGAAAATTTCATTCTCTGGCATTATAGGTTGGAGTATTTGAGATATAACGATTGGAGTGTCGAACCATTCGTGAGTTTAGGAATGGAGGAGCTGCGTGGGGAACTTACTCCGGAAAATCTTAGCGGAAAGTTGTATTTTCCATACTTTTTCCGGTAGAGGTAAGCGGAAATTGTTCCTTCTATTTCTGCTGATTTGTGGTCATCAATATTGCTTTGTCTCGCGGAGTTAATCTTCTTTCTCTATTATTTTCTCGTTGACCATTTAAGTAGCAAAATGGTATATTTTTGGTGAGGTGATGGAAAATGTCGGAAGTTGTCAAAAAGAAAATTCATTTGCAATTGAATGATCGAAATGCTGAACGTTTGAAAGAAATGTCTGAGCGTTATGGTATGTCTTTGAATTCCCTTGTGGCATATATCCTTGGTCAATGGCTCGACAATAATTACGACTTGAAGGATAGGGTTATCGATAAAATGGCCAGCGAAGGTAATATGGACAAGCTGTTTGAAAATCAGACCTTCTCGAATTTATTTAGTGGCCTAATGAAAGAAGCCATGTTGGAAGGAATGAAGTTACCAGAAGAGAGGTAGCGCGTTCTGCGTTCGTTTGTAGCGCGTTCAGTATATAAACAAGGTGGTGTGATTTATGGAACTGGTCTCTTTATGCCAGGACTGTTTGAGATTGAATCCTATTCATGAAACAAATGAGGGTGTTTGCCAATGTGGTGGAGACACGTGTGGTTGTCCAGATTGCGTTAATACCGCGAACATGCTTCTAAGAGGCATTCTTGATTATAAGAGATTGGGCCTGATCAATCCTATTACACATTGGACTGCTGAGTCAGGGTGTGTGTAGCGCATCGCGTTCTTCTGGTTGTTGAGGTGCGAAGCACAATAGGAGAGTGCTTGCACGATCCGGTGCCATTTCGCTTTCAGGTGATGGAGCTGTTCAGGATCGTCGTGGCGTCTACTGATGGACGGATTCAAAAAAATCGTCCGCGCCCTCGTGGAATGGGTTGAAATTCAGGGCGGAGCCCCTTGGTATATATAACGAAATCGCAGTCACCCTAAAATGCGGATGAACCATTGGTACGACTGACTTTTTGCGGAAAAAAGGTGAAAAATTTTGGACGGTAAAGAGGATAAAAGAATAGAGCGTTACCTCTTACAGTCAGTCGCTAGAAAAGCTATTCCTAAAGAGAGGGTAGCGAAGTGCTTTCGGCGTAGATTACCTTCTCAAAACGCACATGTCTGGAAGCATTTAAAGACTGAGAAGTGTTTCTATGGTGGACTGACTGTATGTGGGAGTCTTTGGACGTGTCCGGTCTGTGCTGCTAAGATTTCGGAGCGCAGGAGAACAGAGCTGAAGCAGGCTTTGGGTTACTTCAAACAAGAGGGTGGTCGAGTGGCCATGTTGACGTTGACCTTTAGCCATAAGTTCGATGACAAGTTGAGCGATACCATTGTTCGTTTTCAGAAGGCTATCGAGAGGTTACGTTCTGGTAAACGTTACAAGCTTTTGATGGACAAGCTAGGATTGATTGGTACGATTCGTTCTATGGAGATTACCTATGGTATTAATGGTTTCCATCCCCATGTACATATTCTTTATCTGTATGAGAACAAGGTTGTTTTGAAAGAGATTGAGAAAGTGTTTTTTGATCTTTGGTTATTGGCTTGTAAGGCTAATGATCTGACTACACAAGAGCAGTATGGTGCGAAGTTTGAAGACGGTAAAAAAGCGGACGGTTATGTAAGTAAATGGGGTCTGGAAGAAGAGGTTACCAAAAGTCATTCTAAGAAGGGTCGTAATGGAGGTTTAACACCGTTTGATTTTTTGCGAATGTATGTAGAGATTGAAGATGAAAAATATTTGAGACTTTTTGAAGAGTATGCACATGCAACCAAATCAAAGAGGCAACTTACCTGGAGCAAAGGATTGAAAGATCGGTTCTTGATTGAGGAAAAATCAGATGAAGATTTAGCGCAGGAGAAGACAGAACAAGCAGATTTGCTAGGCGAGATTGATTATGATACTTGGAAATGGATTCTAAGGCTGGAGAAGAGGGGGGAATTCTTACGGATGGTCGAGCAAAATGGTTTTGAGTCAGCATATGAAATTTTCTACGAAGATTACTTAGATGGTTACGATCTGGAAAATAAAAAGTCCCCTGACCGCGCTCACGGATCAAAGGGACACACAAAATAACATCTGTCGCTTAGATTAAACGACGATGGGTATGCGCTGGCTCCTACACCAGTGAATACCTTGGTACTATTCACGTTGCAAAGATATTTCTTAAGACGAGTATAGCCTTAAATATATAAAAAATAAACCCCGTATAAGAGGAAAAAGGCTAGCAGCCCCCACGGAGGATGGATAAAAACAGGCGATCGTCATTTCTTTGCTGATCTGGTTTTTAAAAATTCGACTGTAGGGGGTTTTTTGTTTGAGAAAATTTTTTGAGATTAGAGCGTACATTGAAACGGATTCTGAGGTTACTAAAAGTGAAATATCTCGTAGTCTTATTGCGTTTTTAAATTCGAAGGAATTTGATTTGAACGATTTGACTGTTAAAGAAGTTAGTCTTGAATCTTCTTCGAATGATGGCGATCTATGGGATGATTTTGACGAAAGTGATACGTGTGAAATTTGTGGTAAATGACGATGATCCCGATGTCTACACTGAGAGGATGGATAATTTTGCGAATATCGAAGATTAATGTTCATCTAGATTCTTGGGGTGATATTAATTGGATTTCAGTAAGAAGAGAGTATGAAGGTAAGGATGTAAAGGTCAAGTTGATACGAGGAAAAGAGTATCTTGTTGAACCTATAAACCAGCAGAAGAAAAAACACCGTGGTCGCATTTGCAAAATCACTGGTTTTGAGAAAAATGATATTTTCGATCCGTTAAAAATCAAAGTTCAATTCGCGGATAATAATCGGCATGGAAAGGTAGCTGTCGATGATCTTCTTGAGCATAGAAGAAGAAAAAAGGAGAGAAAACCCGATTCCTTTTTATTGTTTCTGAAGGATTAACTCCTCGATTGGTTCGTTCTTTCTCTTATGTTCGTACGGACTTTTTAAAAGTGAGGTTTTCTTGTGAGGATTAAGTATATGTTGCTAGGTTTAGCTTTGATTTTTATGGTTCCATTTCCTGTTTCTTATTCTCCAGAATTGGCTATTCGTATGAAGCTGTTTCTTAGTCGTAATTTCACTTCTGCTTTTACTTTTGACTTGGCGAAGGCTTGTTGTTCTGATCCTAATAGAGATCCTATCTATGTGATTAAGGATTCAAATCCAAATGTTGCCATTTCTTTAAAAAAGTCTATCTTAGGCAACTGGATAGTTCCAGATTTTGACATTGAGTAGTCAAAACAAATGATTCCCATAAATATAAAGGTAACCAAAACGCAAAGTGCTAAAAATGGTTACTTTTTATTTTGGGTTTCTTTTTTTATAGGCTATAAAGGCCTAGAAAGTAGGTGGAATTCCTTTAGTATCGAATTGTGCAGGAGGAGTAGATACGATGTTTGTGAGTGGATTGAGGTACTAAAATTAGTAAGGAACTTTAATTAAAAATGAATCAAATAAATAAAAGTAACTAAAACTATAAAGGTTGCAAAATAAGTTTTGGTTGCCATTTGATTTTTGGTTGTTATCGTCATATGATAAAAGTAACCAAAAAGGAGGTTGTTGGAGATGGGAACAATCAAAGGTGTCGTTAATTTTCGTTTCAAAAAAACAGATTTTATCGTTGCTTATGAAATTAAAGAAGGCTTGATAACATTAGACAAATCAGATGGATTTCCGGAAGAAGTTTATAGAAAGGCCTACGATAAAGTAGCGAAGGAAAACAATGAAACGATTGATAAAATGCTTGAAGAATACTTCCAAAAGGAAAAAGATAAAGATACTGAAATAGAAAATGAATCATTTATAGAAAACGAAGTAAAAAAAGAAAATAGAACCTCAACGGAAGAGGTTGCTAAATTAGAAAAGGTAACTAAAAAAGAAAATGATTCCTCAACAGAAAAAGACGCAAAAATTGAAATGTACGAAAAACGGATAAAGGAACTTGAGGAAGAGCTGAGAAGGAAGAAGGGCGGCAGACCGTCAATAGGCGAGACGCGCAAGGTAAGTCTTACGCTGCCTGATTGGATGTGGGCTGACATTGATCGCACTGTACGTATTACTGGGACGAAACAATCTGCTTGG
The DNA here is from genome assembly GCF_013284245.2 of Brevibacillus sp. DP1.3A. NCBI lineage: Bacteria > Bacillati > Bacillota > Bacilli > Caryophanales > Paenibacillaceae > Brevibacillus > Brevibacillus sp. DP1.3A. The sequence continues at coordinate 5,797 of NZ_CP085879.1, forward strand.
CTTCGTCAACTGTTAATGGTTGCTCATGCTGATTATGGTTTGAAAAAGGGTGGCAGTAATGAGTAGGAAGCCAATTTAGGTTTCCTGTAATAAAAGGAGTTTCTTTTTATCTTGATACTATAGAAATAACTTCCGCACCCTCAAGTGTCGGAATCGTTGATGTGGCGCGGTTTATGGCTGTTTTTTTACCCCCAAAAAAATAGCCTCCTCATCTGGCTTAATAGAAAGTATACAAAAAGTGATGAGTTTCGCGACGTTCCAGGAATGGATTGTATACAGAATAGAAGACGCAGCTCGTCAGTTTGGTTCGCTTTTGTATACATAAATAGAAGGTTGCGGCGCGGATCGCGACTGGTCAAGGAAGGTGGTTGTATACATGTCCAGAGTTCCAGTGCAGGTTTCGGCAGAAGTGAAAGAAGGTCTGGAAGGATTCCGGGAAAAATTCCGATTGAAGACGCTGTATGAGACTATAGATCGTCTGATGAACGAATTTCGTAGAGCGCAAATGTATGAGGAGAACCAAAGGGAAAAAATTTTGCAGGAGCAAGAGAGA